>CAMDOT010000037.1 GCA_945903635.1 Rhizobium sp. Q54
ATGACATGCCAAATCGAAGATCACCCAACGGTGCCGCTTACACCCCTCCACAGCCCGGTCGGGATCGACCGGAACAGGTGGTCGGGATCAATCGGAACGCCTGGTCGCAATCAATCGGAATCGGTGGTCGCAATCAGTCGGAATGCGCAAGCTGTTCGACGATACCGCCCTTCATGGCGGTATCGTCCTGTTTGTATTGCGGACGCGGCCCATCGAACGGCACCCCGGTGTCGATGACGTGTCCCATTCGGTCGAGCCGCAGGAGTTTCCAGTTCTGGTGTTCGCCACTCGCGCTGGCGCCATCGACTTGGAACGCCCTCAGCAGTTCTTGGCCGTCGCTACCATAGCCATAGGCATGCGGCTCGATGATGCGCCGCCCGGGCCAGTAGTCGACCTCGAGTCGGTGACGGTTTCTGATTGCTTCTCTTATCGTGACAGACATGACGACTCCTTCCGGCACGCGGCCGGCGAGAGAAGTCACACCACTTTCATGACGGGCTTGACGGATACTCCCCCTTGGAGGAATCTCCGCTTGCTTAAGAGCACCGTTCCCGCTGTGGCATGACCATTACACGGGACCGACGAGGGCGGCGTTCCAGCGCCGCCCTTTTTCGTCGGCAATCATGACGAACTAGACCATCAACAAACCCTTTTGGCACAACGGATAGTCTCGTCGGCCTCGTTCTAACTCAATAAGTAGTTGATCCCCACCACCACTTGCTATTGAGCTTAGCATGTTGCAAAATGCAACACAATGGGAAACCCGATACCATTCCCCCGGCCAATCCGTTGGACCGAACTTCGTAGTGACGAAGCGGAGCGGACTATTCGGGAATGGGCGCAGGACACCTCGCGAGTCTTGATCTCGGATCATGCATTCGAACGACTCGATGAACGCTTCGGCGAGCCACAGATAGATACGCCGACCGTTTATCGGATCCTGCAGAACGGCCAAGTGTTCGGTGATCCGACAAAAAACGAGCGCGGCCATTGGCAGGCAACCATGGTGTTGCGAATGCCGGGCGGGCGCGACGCCGGCGTCGTGACTGTGATTTTGAAAGACGACAAGAAGTTGATCGTTCGTACGGTGATGTGGAAGGACCTAGACTGATGAGCGACCAAGGCCTGTTCCATTACACGCAAAGCGGGCTGGATAATGTCTGGCTCGCGAACGGCTGGCGCCGCGAGGAAACCGACTACGGCTCGGCCTTCGCCATCGACCACGCCGACGAACTTCATCGTGCGATCGCGGCCGCGATCGTGCGGAATCACGATCCTCTGCGCGGCCAGGAAGCTCGCTTCCTGCGTACGATTCTAGGCCTTTCTCAGGATCAGTTCGCAAAGCTTCTCGGATTGGACCGCGCGACGGTCATTCGCTGGGAAAAGGCGAGGTCGAAGCCACTTGCACGTACCTATGACATTGCTGCACGCACCTCATATGAGGCACGAAGCGATGGTGACTCTCTCGTCCTAAGGATCATTAAGGAAATGCAGGACGCAGACGAGAAAGAGCATGGCCCACACTATCGGCGCGTCTTCGAAACTGAGAACGAAGGTTGGCGCGAGCGAAAAGAGGCTGCGTAGCTAGATGGGCAAGCCTCAAGATCTCATGTTGTCATGGTTGGAAAACAAATCGCTGGAGAAAGTTCACGACTACGTTGGTCGAGGTCGGCTGTTCCGTGACATCCCTATTGATCAACTCAAGGACCAATGGGCTAGGGCTTTCAAGGTCTATGCCGCCAATCCCCATGTCCCTGGTGCCACTGCTGAGTCAGATGATTTCGAAGCCGAGTTGACGATCCGACAGGAACCCCTGCCAATGGACTTGGTTGAGGTCGAATGGCGGCAACTACAGAACAAAATCGACACTGCAATGAAGAACCTTGAGCGCGATCCCGAGCGTCATAAGCAGGCAAACGAAGAGATCGTAAACGATCTTGTGGATTTCTACGCATCAATCGACAAAACACAGAGGAACTAGGCACTAAGTGCGCTGACGGCGACGACACGTCGCGAGCAGGTTTGCCATTCGGTCCCCAGCCTAAAAAAGGCGCTCGGTAAGTCCGGACAGCGGCGCAGAAAACAGCATGTCTGGGACACGACCGATATCGAAAAGCCTCACACGCCTTTCACGGCGTCCCGAGCTGTCGCGCCGAAAAAAGGCCGCGCGGTCCCGCCTCGATCTCGCAGAATTCCAGCCCCAACGACCGCGGGTCGCCGTCCGGGCTGGCGACCGAGCCGCAATCGAGTTCGAGTCTCAGGAGCGGGCGCATCGCGTCCAGATATCGCTGCTCGACGACGCAATCCACGTAGTAGCACCCCGAGGGATGGCTCCAGATGTCGGTGGCCAGACGGGCGCCGTCGGCCGACACCGCGAGATTCTGCAGCAGTTCCAGCCGCATCCAGTTCGTGCACCTTAGCCTGAGGAGAAGATCGGCGCTCTTGTCGATGGCGAGGTCGAGCGCGGCGCGAGGGGCAGGGCCCATCCAGCTGCTGAACTTGAAGCCGTTGATCTCGCGCGCCTGCCATCCGGTGCCCATAAAAGGCTCGTCCATGGCGTGCAATGTCCATCGGCTCTGTCGTCCGCCGCGGTCCCGTGCCGCGCGATCGACCAGGTCCTTGAGCTGTGCTTGTGTCGGATGGCCAAGGGACGCGAGGCGCGCCTCGAACATCCGGCAGGCCTCGCCATGGATCTCGCGATCGATGGCGGTGCAGGCTTCGGCAAGTTGAAGCGTCGACCCGTCGATCTCCTGCTGCAGCGTCGCCGTCTCGCGCACGTTGTGGTTCTGCAGGGGCCGGGGGTCGGGCCATTCCATGGCCAGGCACAGCAGCAGAAGCGACTCGTCGAAGCGCTCCGTCAGCCCGATGAGGTCGATCCTCGCAAGGTTGTCCAGGGCGCGCTGGCGGATAAGCCGTGCGAAATCCGGATTGGAAAGGAACTCGAAGGCGTTGCGGCGTTTCCACAGCTCCTCGTCTCCCAGCAGGAGGTGAGCCGCCATCTGGTTCCAGCTGCTCGCGGTCAATAGCGGTTCACTGGACAACAAGTAGCTTCGGAACCCGGCGCGTGCGTCGGCCCGACAGCGCGCCAACTCTTCGGAATTCTCCGTGGCGGCGTCCGGCCAAGCGCGGACCATCTGCCATTCCGAGACCAGTCGGGCGACCGGATCGCGAAAGAAGGCAAGAGTTGTGATGGCTCCCTGTTTCGTCTTCCAATCCGTCACCCCTGAAGGATCGTGAATGAAGCCGGCGCGACTGACGAGATCATGCGGTACCCTGGAAAAGTCGCGGCCGGCGCCGACGAAGTTCTCCACCTTCAGGACTTTCGAGGCGGCATACTTTTGCGGGAGGTATTCCAGAAGCGTGCTGCCGGCACATTTGTTGATGTGATGAAGGACGAGACGCGTCATCGCTGCCGGTCCACAGGCTCTAACACGACGCCAGGCGTCCGCGGTGCGACGATCGCCTCGAACTTGCGGCGATAGTCGGGATGCTCGGTGCCCATCATCTTGTCCCACCAGCGGAAA
Organism: Rhizobium sp. Q54; assembly: GCA_945903635.1. Classification (GTDB taxonomy): domain Bacteria; phylum Pseudomonadota; class Alphaproteobacteria; order Reyranellales; family Reyranellaceae; genus Reyranella. The sequence goes on from CAMDOT010000037.1 coordinate 3,525, forward strand.
TAGAGGCCGTAGTTGTAGCGGCCGGTCTCGTGGTGAAGGTCGTGATGGGTCGTGGTGGTGTTCCAGGCGAGCCAGCGGCCCGGCCCGAAGACGGCGGGATGCACCTCCGTGCCGCAATGGCCCATCACGTTCCGCCCGATCTGTATGACCAGGAAGAGGAGGATGGCAATCTCGTGCATGGGCACGAGGACCAGGAACAGGGGAACGAACGCGGCCTGCACCATCGCCTCGGGCACGGAGAAGGAATAGGCCGCCCACGGCGTCGGCGTGCGCGAGAGGTGGTGCATCCGGTGAAAGACCGCGAACAGGCGCGGGTGATGCATCGCCCGGTGCGTCCAGTAGAACCAGGTGTCGTGGGCGACCAGCATCAAGACGAGCGACAGCACGAGATAGAGCGGCCCGGCGCGGCTAAAACCCCAGTAGATCGTGATCCAGCCGTTTACCGCCGCCACGGCGATGGCGGCGGCCAGCAGCGAGAAGACCACCGAGGAGCGCAGAGATGCCAGGATCTCGCGGCGGATGTCGCGGCCGGTGGCGGTGCGGGCCTGCAGCTTGCGCGCCGCCAATCCGGCCCGCCAGAACACCGCCAGGACCGCCGTCATCAGCGCCGCCGCCACCAGATAGCGCGCGGTGTCGGCCAGCCACAGGCCGGGCAGGAAGGAGAAATAGGTCCGGAGCAGATCGCTCATGGCACGCAGGGTGCCAGAACACCCCTCGCTTCGGTAGACTCACTTAATCCTGGGAGCTATCGCTTTCCGTCGTCCTGAGCGGAGCCGCCCGAAGGGCGGCGCAGTCGAAGGACCTTTTTTCCGTGTCCATCGAATGGAAAAGAGGTCCTTCGACTACGCTTCGCTTCGCTCAGGACGACGGGGACTCAACTGGAGAAACACCCTATGCCACCTGGCCCGAAAAAGGTTGCCCTCGTTACCGGTGCGGCGCGCGGCATTGGCCTCGCGGCGGCGACCCGGTTCCTGGCCGACGGCTGGAATGTTGCGATGCTCGATGTGCTGGGCGACACGCTCAGTGCCGCCGTCGATGGACTGGACCGCGCGGACGCGACCCTGGCACTCATGGCCGATGTTTCCGATCCAGCCGCGGTCCAGGCTGCCGTGGCGCAGGTCCAGCAAAAGTTCGGCCGCATCGATGCGCTGGTCAACAATGCCGGCATCGCGGTGTTCAAGCCGATGCTCGACGTGACGCTGGAGGAATGGCAGCGCGTGCTGGCGGTCAATCTCACCGGTCCCTTCCTGATGACCCAGGCGGTGGCGCCGGTCATGCGCGACCAGGGCGGCGGCGCCATCGTCAACATCACCTCGATCTCGGGCCTGCGCGCCTCGACGCTGCGCGTGGCCTACGGCACCAGCAAGGCCGGGCTCGCGCATCTCACCAAGCAGCAGGCGGCCGAGCTCGCCCAGTACGGCATCCGCGTCAACGCCGTGGCGCCGGGGCCGGTCGATACCGCCATGGCCAAGGCCGTGCACACGCCGGAGATCCGTGCCGACTATCACGATCACATCCCGCTCAACCGCTATGGCCTGGAATCGGAACTCGCCAACGCGATCTGCTTCCTGTGCGGCGACCAGGCCTCCTACATCACCGGCCAGGTGCTGGCGGTAGATGGCGGCTTCGACGCCGCCGGCGTCGGCCTGCCGACGTTGCGCGGCGAACGGCGCAACGAGTGAGCGGATGATCGAGGGAACCGGGCGCTTCACGGCGTCGTTTCCCAGAGCCGGCGTTTGCCCGGACGGGGCGACGGACGCGAGTAGCATCGATCCGCATGCTGGCGATTGGCATCCCCTTTTTCGCCAGCCGCCCTGTCCGGGGCGCCTTTGTGAGAGTCTGCCGGCCGAACAACGCAGCGATTCGGGGCTGTGCCGCACACTCATCGGCGTTGTGCCGCGGCTTTCGTCAAACCATTGATCGGGCTTGGCGATTTACCGGTCGCGGCACAGGCAGCGGCACGGCTGGCGATCATTTGCGGCACACTTCGTGTGCCGTTGCCTCGTGTCTCAGATGATCCGCCCTCAGATGATTCGCTGCGTGCGGGCGAACGCCATGTAGAGGTCGTGGGCGCGGGCCGCGATCGGGCCGGGCTGCAGGTCGCGGTCCTCGTAGCGGCTGACCGGCTGGACCTTGCCGGCGTTGCCGGTGGTGAAGATCTCGTCGGCCTCGTCGAGTTCGGCGGTCGTCACCGTGCGCTCCTCGACGGTGATGCCGGCGCTGCGCAGGAGCTTCACCGTGCGGTTGCGCGTGATGCCGGCCAGGAACGAGCCGTTGGGCACCGGGGTGGCCACGACGCCGTTCCGGGCAAGGAACACGTTGGAGCTGCAGGTCTCGGCCACGTTGCCGATGGCGTCGAGCACGATGCCGTTGGTGAAGCCGCGCTTGGCCATCTCGGCCACGCCTCTGGAGGAGTTGGGATAGAGGCAGGAGGCCTTGGCGTCGGTCGGGGCGCTCTCGGGCGTGGGGCGGCGGATGCTGCGGCAAAGGCCCAGCGTCAGCGGCGTGCCGGCACGCATCGGCGAGAGGTAGGTGCAGAGCAGGAACTGGCACGAGTCGGGATCGACCGAGATCGGGCCGGCGCCGCCCTTGCCCGCCCAGAACATTGGCCGGACGTAGAGCTCGGCCTTGGCGCCGAAGCGGCGCACGCTCTCGTGCATCAGCTTCAGGATCTCTTCCGGCGACTGCTTGGGGTTGAGGCCCAGCGAGCGGGCCGAGCGCACGGCGCGTTCCGCATGGAGGTCGAGGTCGGGGCCGCAGCCCTCGAAGGCGCGGCCGCCGTCGAATACGATGGAGCCCAGCCACATGGCGTGATCGCGCGGCCCCAGGATGGCGGGGTTGCCCTCGTGCCAAGTGCCGTTCCAGTAGGTGAGCGTGTCCATTCTTCTCTCCGCTGCGGAAGCCGGCGCTTCTAGCAGACCATGAGCGGCGCTGCCATCCTGGCCCCCTCCTTGTTGGCACTGGGTGCGGCATTCTGCTTCGCCCTGGCCCTCATCCTGACCCAGTACGGCCTCAGGACCATGCCGTCCTGGCGTTCGCCGCTCTATTCGATCGGCGGTTCGGCGGTGCTGGCGTGGCTGGCCGCCGCCGTGTTCGTCGACTGGCGGAGCTTCAACCTCGAGGCGGCGCTTATTTTTGCCGCCGTGGGCTGCATCTTCCCGGTCGTGGTGTCGATCCTGGCGGTGCGCTCCAACGAGGCGCTGGGGCCGGCGGTGGCGGGCGCCGTGGGCAACGTGACACCGGTGTTCGCGGTGCTGGGCGCCGTGCTGTTCCTGGGCGAGCGGCTGGGCCTCAGCCAGGCGGGCGGCCTGGCCATGGTGGTGGGTGGCGTGGCCCTGCTGGCCTTACGTGGTGGGGCCGGAGGCCGGCGCTGGTCGGTCTGGGTGCTGGGCCTGCCGCTTGCGGCCGCCCTGGTGCGCGGCGCGATCCAGCCCGGGATCAAGACCGCACTGGCGCTCTGGCACGAGCCGCTGGCGGCCGCCGCGATCGGCTATACCCTGTCGACGCTGGTGATCCTGGCGCTGGTCGGCCGCCGCGCGTGGCGGGCGGGCCCGGGACATCCCGCGGGCGTGCGCTGGTTCCTGGCGGTGGGCCTCTGCAACGGCACGGCCACCTTCCTGCTCTATGCCGCGCTGGGGCTGGGCTCGATCGCCCTGGTGGCGCCGCTGGTGGCGCTGTTTCCGCTGATGGCCGTGGTGCTGGGCTACTTCTTCCTGCGCGGCGAGCAGCTCCACGCGATCGGACTGCTGGGCATCGTGGTCAGCGTCGCCGGCGTCATTTTGTTGCTGGTTGGAAATTGACCGAATCGCGGCGGCGGAGCGGCGCAAATACCTTGATCGGGACGGCACGCCCACAGGCCCAGAAGCGTATCTCCTTTTACGCGCGGCACACCGCGCAGAACGGAGGCAATCATGTTGAAGCGTATCGCTCTCACGACCCTTGCCGCCGCCGCCACCTTCACAACGGCGACGGTAGCCTTGGCGCCCGTCACGCCGGCAGCCGCCCAGGTGACCATCACCTTCGGCGCGCCGCCGCCGCCGATGCGCTACGAGCCCATCCCGGCGGGCCGTCCGGGTTACGTCTGGGCGCCGGGCCAGTGGCGCCTTGTGAACGACCAATACGTCTGGCAGGGCGGCCAGTGGTATCAGGACCGCCCCGGCTACCGCTACGTTCCCGACCGCTGGGAGCGCTACAGCTATAACGGCCGTGACCAGTGGCGTTACCAGGCCAGCCGCTGGGACCGCGACGGCGACGGCATCCCGAACAAGTACGATCGTTACGACAACCGCAACGACCAGGCGCAAAACCCGTTCGGCGATCGCGACCGCGACGGCATCCCGAACATCATCGATATGCAGAACAACTACCGCCGCTAGGCCGAAGGCCTGAGTGGATGGGGAAGCGGGCTCGCGCAAGCGGGCCCGCCTTCTTTTGGCAACGGTGTTCGAATGGAGGCCGCGGCGCGTTGCAATGACCTTGATTGCGGCGGGCACCAACAGGGGCCCCGGAGCGTACTCCCATTGCGCAGGTAGCATTCCGCGCAGAACGGAGCCTTCATGTTCAGACGCATCGCTCTCACGACACTTGCTGCCGCGGCTACATTCGGCGCGGCGTCGGTGGCCATGGCGCCCCTCACGCCGGCAGAAGCGCAGGTGAACATCACTTTCGGCTCGCCTCCGCCACCGGTTCGGTACGAGGTCGTACCGGCGCCACGTGCCGGCTACATCTGGGCGCCAGGCCATTGGCAGCTCGTGAACGACCAGCACGCCTGGGTTCCCGGCAATTGGCAGCAGGTGCGGCCGGGCTACCGTTACGTTCCCGACAGCTGGGAACGCCAGGCTGTGAACGGCCGCGATCAGTGGCGTTACCAGCCCAGCCGCTGGGACCGCGACGGTGACGGCATTCCGAATCAGTACGACCGTCACGACAACCGTAAGGACAATCGCACCAACAATAGCAACAACCCGTTCGGCGATCGCGACCGCGACGGCATCCCGAACGTGTTCGATACCCAGAACAACCGCCGCTAGGCCGCAGGCCTGAGCGAAAAACGTGGGTAAAAAGGGAGGCGGGCTCGCGCAGGCGGGCCCGCTTTCTTTTCGGCCCCACCGGCCTATCATGGGGCATGCGCCAGAACCGTTTCGGACTATCCGTCGCCCTCGCCACACCTTTCGCCGAAGACAGGTCGATCGACCTGCCGCGCTTCGTGGCCCATGGCCGGCAATCGCTGGCCGACGGCTGCACGAGCCTCACGGTGTTCGGCACCACGGGCGAGGGCGCCTCGCTCGGGCTGAACGAGCGCAACCGCGCGTTGGGTGCCCTGGCGGGCGCAGGCGTCGATGCAAAGACGCAGCTCGTGGTCGGCATCGCCTCCTCCTCGGTCGAAGACGCGATCACGCAAGGCCGTGCGGCGCTGATGCTGGGCTGCCCGCGCTTCCTGCTGGCGCCGCCCTTCTACTTCAAGGGCGCTGGTGACGAGGGGCTGTTCGACTGGTTCGCCGCCGTGCTCACGGGTCTCGGCCCCAAGGCCAGCAATGTCATCCTCTATCACATCCCGCAGGTTACTTCGGTCGGCCTGTCGGTGGCCCTGATCGATCGCCTCAAGAAAGCATTCCCCCAGCAGGTTACGGGCGTAAAAGATTCGTCCGGTGATTGGGACAACGCCCAGGCCTTGCTGAAGCAGCACAGCGAGCTGCACATTCTGATCGGCGACGAGCGGCTCCTCGCCAGGGCGATGAACCTCGGCGCCTCAGGCACGATCTGCGGGCTGGCCAACATCGCGCCCGACCTGATGCAGGCGCCGGTGAACGGCATCGAAGAGCCGCGCATCGCCGAGATCATCGAGCAACTCGTGCCCTTCGCCTTCACGGCCGCCTGCAAAGCGCTGGTCGGCCATCGCCGCAAGGACCCGGCCGCCTGGTCGCGCATGCGGGCTCCGCTGAAGTCACTCGGTGAGGCGGACTACCTCAAGCTGTTCGCCGCAATCGATGCTATCCGGGCGAAGCGCGCCGCGTAGCGCTCTCCTGTTTGTCCTACTGGTCGCGGCGGCGCCAGCCGTCGCGCAAGCACCGGCCGGCCCGCCGTCGGGCACGCAATGCGCGATCAAGGGCAACGTCAGTTCCAAGGGTGAGCGGATCTACCATCCGCCCGGTTGTCGCTACTACAATGCCACGGTGATCGATCCCAATCGTGGCGAGCGCTGGTTCTGCAGCGAAGCCGACGCAGTCGCCGCAGGCTGGCGGCGGACTAAGGTCTGTTGATTGATCGTGTGCCGAGCGAGTACCGTCCGGCTTCACGGGAGGAACGAAAAATGACCGCACCGCTCACCATCCGGCTGCATCCCAGCGACAACGTCATTGTGGCGCGCATGGACATCCTGGCCGGCACCAAGGTCGAGGGCGAGGTCGCGGCCGCCACCCGCGTGCCGCCCGGCCACAAGATCCTGACCCGCGCGGTGAAGAAAGGCGAGGCGCTGCGCAAGTACAACCAGATCATCGGCTTCGCCACCGAGGACATGGCGCCGGGCGCGCACATCCATACGCACAACTGCGTCATGGGCGATTTCGAGCGCGACTATGCCTTCTGCACCGATGCGCATCCGACCGACTACCTCGTGCCGCCGGCGACCTTCGAGGGCTATCGCCGCGCCGATGGCCGCGCCGCCACGCGCAACTACATCGGCATCGTCACCACGGTGAATTGCTCGGCCGCCACCAGCCGCATGATCGCGCGCCATATCGAACCGCTGCTCAGTGCTTTTCCCAACATCGACGGCGTGGTGCCGCTGACCCATGGCGGCGGTTGCGGCATGGCGGCGTCCGGCCTCGAGATGGACGTGCTGCGCCGCACGCTGGCCGGCTATACGCGCCATCCCAACATGGCGGCGGTGGTCGTGCTGGGACTCGGCTGCGAGACCAACCAGATCGCCGGCCTGATGAATGCCGAGGGCCTCAAGGAAGGCCCCAAGCTGATCCCGATGGCGATCCAGGACGAGGGCGGCGTTTCGAAGACCGTGATGCGCGCGGTGGGCTTCCTGAAGGAATTGCTGCCCGAAGCCAACAACGTGAAGCGCGAGGCGATCCCGGCCAGCGAGCTGATTCTGGCGCTGCAGTGTGGCGGTTCCGATGGCTACTCCGGTATCTCGGCCAATCCCGCGCTGGGCGCCGCGGTCGATCTGCTGGTGCGCAACGGCGGCTCGGCGGTCTTGTCGGAGACACCCGAGATCTACGGCGCCGAGCATCTGCTCACGCGCCGTGCCGTCAGCAGGGAAGTGGGCGAGAAGATCGTCGAGCGCATCAAGTGGTGGGAGGACCACTGCGCCAGGACCGGCGGCGAGATGAACAACAATCCGTCGCCTGGCAACAAGGCGGGCGGTCTTACCACCATCCTCGAGAAGTCGCTGGGCGCGGTCGCCAAGGGCGGCACCACCAATCTCGTCGACGTTTACAAATACGCCGAGCCGATCACGGCCAAGGGCTTCGTCTACATGGATTCGCCCGGCTACGACCCGGTGTCGGCCACCGGCCAGGTCGCGGGCGGCGCCAACGTGCTGTGCTTCACCACGGGCCGCGGCAGCGTGTTCGGTTGCAAGCCGACGCCGTCACTCAAGCTCGCGACGAATACCTCGCTCTATCGGCGCATGACTGATGACATGGATATCAACTGCGGCACCATCGTCGACGGAGAAGAGACGATCCAGGACAACGGCCGGCGCATCTTCGACCTTATTCTTGCCACGGCGTCGGGGCAGAAAACGAAATCCGAGGTGCTGGGCATCGGCGATGACGAATTCGAGCCATGGAAAATTGGCGCAACGATGTAATTTATTCGACGAGGGAGCGCGGCTTGACTTGCCAGCGTTGTTTCCCCATATGCGCCCGACGACTTACGAACTTGGCCTTGCTTTGGCGGCCCGACCCACAGCGGCCACGGATTTCCTCCACGAGCTTTTCCCCAAATTCTACGAGTTGTCGCAGGCGGTAGCAGCGAGCGCACCGTCGGCGCATTTGTGTGTGCTCGCCCAACGGAGAGAGAGATGGCTACAGGTACGGTGAAGTGGTTCAACGCCACCAAGGGTTTCGGTTTTATCCAGCCGGACGGCGGCGGCAAGGACGTGTTCGTCCATATCAGCGCCGTCGAGCGCGCGGGCCTGAACGGCCTGAACGAAGGCCAGAAGATCAGCTACGAAGTGGCCAGCGAGCGTGGTCGCGAGGCTGCGGTCAACCTGAAGGCGTGATGAAGATCGCCCCGCTCATCGAGCGCCCCGATCTCGTCGCGCAAGTCGCGGCCTGGGGCTTCGCCGAGTGGGGCCATCTCAACCCCAGCGAGACACTCGAGCAGCGTGTCGTCCGGATCCAGGGCAAGATGAACGTCGACCGTGTCCCGGTCGCGTTCGTCGCCCTCGATGCCTCGGACTCTGGAGGGGACGACATCGTCGGCACCGCTTCGCTTATTTTCGACGATCTCGAAGGCGATCCGCGCAATCCGTGGCTGGCGAGCGTCTTCGTGCTGCCCGCGCACCGCAAGAAGGGTATCGCCTCGGCCCTGGTGCGCACTGTCGAGGCGACCGCGCGGCGCCTGGGTTATTCCCGGCTCTATCTCTTCACCTCCACCGCCCCCGATCTCTACGCCGGCCTTGGCTGGCGGGCACTTGAGCAGCGCGACTATCGCGGCGAACATATCCAGGTCATGGACAGGACGCTGTGAGGGAACGCGCATGCCGGAAGATCTGCACTATCTGTCGCTCGACGAAGTCGCGCGACGCCTGAAGGCGCGCAAGCTCTCGTCGGTCGACGCGACAACGGCGATCCTCAACCGCATCGAAATAATCGATCCCAGGCTCGGGAGCTACGCCATCGTTACGGCCGAGCACGCGCTGGCCGATGCCGCACGCCTCGATGCCGAGACTGCGGCCGGCAAGTCGCGTGGGCCGCTGCATGGCGTGCCGATCGCGGTAAAGGATCTCTGCAACACCGCGGGCATTGCCACGGCCGCCGGCATGGCGATCCATCGCGCGAACGTGCCCACGAAGGACGCCACCGTCGTCGCGCGGCTTCGCGAGGCGGGAGCAGTGATCCTGGGCAAGCTGCAGATGACCGAAGGCGCCTACGGCGCGCACCATCCCGACATACCCGCACCGCTCAACCCGTGGAACGCGGCCTATTGGACCGGCTCGTCGTCGTCGGGATCGGGTGCAGCCACCGCGTCGGGTCTCTGTTTCGCGTCGCTGGGCTCCGACACCGGCGGCTCGATCCGCTTTCCCTCGACCATGAACGGCCTCACCGGATTGAAGCCGACCTGGGGCCGTGTCAGCCGTGCCGGCGTCTTTGCGCTGGCCGACTCGCTCGACCACATTGGCCCGATGTGCCGCACTGCGATCGACTGCGCCCATGTGTTGGGCGTGATCGCCGGCATGGATGGCGACGATCCCACCGCCGTGCCGCTGCCCGTACCCGACTACGCCGCCACGATCGACGCGGGTGTGAAGGGCAAGCGCATCGGCGTGCCGACCAACCTGCGTGACCTCGATGATGACGCCCGGCGCACGCTCGACGGTGCGATCGCGGCCTTGAAGCAGGCGGGCGCCACACTCGTCGACGTGCCGCTACCGTCGTCCTTCAATCAGGCCGGCTACGACTGGGTGCCGCTCTGCGCCGTCGAGGCTGCGGTTGCGCACGAAGCCACCTATCCCGCCCGTGCCAAGGAATATGGCTCGGTGCTGGCCGGACTGCTGGACACCGGCCGTGCGCTGTCCGCCACCGACTTCGCCAAGCTGCAGCAGCGTCGGGCAGCGCTCACTGGAGACCTCAATACGCTGATGGCAGCGCTCGACCTCCTGCTGGTACCGGCGTTGGCCACGGCGGCGTGGTCGATCGAGGCCATCCAGAAAGCGGGCCGCCATCCCGATACCGTGGCGGCGCGCCTGCGCTATACGGCGCCGTTCGACCTGAGCGGTCATCCGACCCTCACCCTGCCGGGCGGCATGACGGCCGATGGCGTGCCAACCGGCTTCCAGATCGTCGGCCGCGCCTTCGACGAGGCGGGCATCCTCGCCGCCGGCCATGCCTACCAAAGGCAAACGGAGTGGCATCTCAAGCGGCCGCTGCCCTAACCGGCATCGTGGGCCGCCTACCAGAACATCCAGTAGGCGAGCCCGGCGAGGAGCAGGACGAAGATCACCCGTCCCATGAGACAGGGCGAGCAGGTTCGCGTAGCAGCCATGTCAGCGCCACCAGCACAGCAGGATGGTGCGAAGGATGGTGGTCCAGATCAGGCAGATCGCCACGACGATCCAGGTCCAGGCGATGCAGACCATGTTCACGATCCAGACCGACACGTGGCACACGACATTGGCGATCCAGACGCTGACGACGCAAACCCAGTTAGAGACCCACACCAGCACCTTGCATGCCCAGGAGCACGGCCACCAATCGCAGCAATGACTGGAGCCCCAGTCGGCCCATTGCGAGCAGGCGGAATAGCCTTCGTCTGCCCACTCGGTGCACTGCTCATAGCCCTGGTCGGCCCAGGCGCTGCATTCCTGCCGCCGCGAGATACCCCATTCACGGCATTGCTGCGCCTGCATCTGCAGATAGACGCAGTTCCAGTAATCGAACAGGTGGCCGATGAATGCGAGGATCGCCAGGATCGGAACGACGACCAGCGCGAGCAGGAACGCCCACCAGGTGCCGCAGTCGGGAATACGGGGCTTGCGGACGATCAGGTCGGGATTGCATGCCACGATGTCGTCCGGCGTCGTGGGATTGTAGACCGGCTGGCCGGTCGAGCAGTCGCAGGGTTTGATATTGCAGGCAATGAAGGCGTCTTCGTGCGCGTAGGCCTCCTTCTCGTAGGGATTGTCCTCATATTTGAATTTGTTCGAGAAGAAGCAGACGAAGTACTTGAAGAAGCCGGGCCGCAGGAATCCGACGCCGTAGCCTCCGGCGATGCCCGTGAACTGCTGCACGTGGAAGGCTTCGTGTACGAGCGTGTTGATCGTGGCCTGGTCGCAGAAGTCGGTGCTGGCACCGAGATAGATCCGATATCCGCCGATGCCGAGTGGGTTTGGCAAGGTGATCGCCGCCGTTCCGGAGGCGACCCACCAGGGCAAGCCGCTGAAGAACATGACGAGGCTCCAGTCGACGGTCGGATAGAGGACCAGCAGAAGTTTCTTGGCGCAGTCTGGAATCGCGATCGGCGTTGCCATGGTGTTTCCCCCCGTTGATGTTGCGGCGAAGCCTGCTTCAACGCCCGCGCAGGAAGGCGGCCACACTGACGCGCACATCTTATTGCTAGCTAAACCACCGGCTGTTTCTTGGGATACACCCTATGTGTGCTCAGTAGTAAAGAAAAGCAACTTGTGGGATTCAGTCTGCCGCTGTCCTGGTGAGGCCGGCCGCCACGGCGCACGGATTGGCGGCGCCCGGGAACACCGAGACGATGCAGCGGGTATCTTCTCAGCTCGGCAAAACGGAGCACCCCCCCCATCAGTCGGCAAACGAGATATGATCCCGCGCAGGGCAGAAATTCGGAGGAGACGATGAAACTCACACGGCGAACCGCGCTCGGCGCGGCGGCCTCTCTTGGCCTGGCAGGCCCTGGGATCGCGCGGGCGCAGTCCTTTCCGTTCAAGCCGATCCGCCTGGTGGTGCCCTATTCGGCGGGTGGCGGGGCCGACACGACCGCGCGCCTGATCGCGCCCAAGTTGCAGGAGGCGCTGGGCCAGACGGTCGTCATCGACAACAAGCCGGGGGCCCGGGGGCACGATTGGCGACGATGCCGTCGCCAAGGCCGCGCCTGATGGCTACACGCTGCTGATCGGCGCCTTCGCGCATGCAGTCAATCCATCGCTGATGGCGAAGATGCCATTCCGGACGCCTGATGATTTCGCGCCGGTCTCGCTGCTGGTCATCGTGCCGGAGCTGCTGGTGGTCACACCGTCGTTCCCGGCGAAGACCGTGAGAGAGCTGGTGGCGATGGCCAAGGCTGAGCCCGGCAAACTGTCCTACGGATCGTCGGGCAACGGCAGCGCCCAGCATCTTGCCGCGGAACTCTTCAAGATGCGCACCGGCACCGATATCCAGCATGTGCCCTACAAGGGTGGTGCGCTGGCGGTAGCCGACGTCGCCGCAGGCCACGTGCCGTTCTATTTCGGTAACATGAGTTCTGCGCTGTCGCAGGCGCGGGCCGGCCGGGTGAGGGCGCTCGCCGTCACCAGCCCGCAGCGCTCACCGGCGGCGCCGGAGGTTCCGACCATGGCCGAGTCCGGCGTGGCCGGCTGCGAGATCTCGGAGTGGAATGCACTGCTGGCGCCGGCTGGCACGCCACCTGCCGTGATCGAACGGCTCCAGGCCGAGGTGGCGAAGATCCTGCGGCAGGACGACATCAAGGCGAAATTCGCCGACCTGGGGGCCCAGACGATCGGCTCGACGCCGGCCGAGCTGGCGGCCTTCCTGCGGGCCGAGCAGGCCAAGTGGGCCGAGGTGGTGCAGGCCGCCGGGATCAGGATCGAGTAGGTCCGCCGCCGATTGGTGGGGCATACACGTGGTCGCGTCAGCGCGGACCCCGGGAATCGGGGCGTCCGAGGCAGAAATCGAATAGCGCCGATGGACGGTGAATCGTCTTTGATCTACCCTTGTGCCGTCGAGGATGGTCCATGCGCTCACGCTGCAGGGCAGCCCTGCCTCGAGCCTCTCCAACGGCTGGTGCATGAGCAATTTCTTCGGGAACAAATGGCGACTTAAGCCCAGCATCCTGACGTCGTTCGTCCTGCTCACCGTGCCGGTCTTCCTGACGATCATCGCCGTCACCTACGTCTCGAACGACCGGATCGCCCGGTCGGATGCCGACAATCTCGTCGGGCGCTTCACGACCGAAGCCATCACCAACATGCAGGGTGACCTAAACCCCATCAAGTCGCTGGTCCGGTCGGTGGCGGTGCTGGGCGACATCTATCCCGACATCTTTGCCGATAGCCGGTCGATGGCCTACTTCCAGGGCGTCCTGGTCCACAGCCGCAAGATCGTCAGCGTCTATGTCGGACTGGAGAACGGATCGTTCCGCCAGGCCCGTCGCATCGATCCTGCCGTCGAAATCCAGGGCAAGCTGCCGCCGGACGGAGCGATCTACGCCTACCGCAGGGTCGAACGGTCAAAGGAAAGTGCCCGGGAATCGCCCACCCTCGACCGTTATGAATTCCTCGACGCCAGCGAAAAAGACATCGGTAGCTTCGCACTCGACACGACCTACGATCCGCGGGCCCGCGGCTGGTACCGGAGTGCCGTTCAGGCGGGCTCCATCATGATCACCGATCCCGACGTGTTTGCGGCACTTGGGTTGATCGGATTTACCGTGGCGGCACCGTTCTATACAGCGGGGAAGGTGAGCGGTGTCGCTGCCGCCGACATCACGCTCGACGGCCTTTCCCAGTATCTCGCCGAACGGAAGATCAGCCCTGGCTCGCTGAGCTATATCCTCGACCCGCAGGGCAGGGTGTTGGCCGCCTCCGACCTGTCGCGGACCTACACCAACGACAATGGCCGGGTCGCCCTCCGCCACGTCACCTCGCTCGACAACAGTCTTCCCGCGGCCGCCTTCGGCGGCCGCCCGCGCGACGGCGAACGGCCCTATTCCTTCGTGCGCGACGGCAACGAATACATCGCCAGCCTGACCACGCTGCCGCCTGAGTTCGGCAAGCGCTGGCAGCTTTTCGTCGTGGTACCGATCGACGATTTCACCGGTGAGTACAAAGCCAACAATAATCGTCTGCTGCTCTTCGGGCTGGTCGTCCTCGCGATACAGGTCGTCATCATCTACTTCCTCACCGGCGTCATCTCGGCTCCGCTCGAGCGGCTTGCCCGCAAGGTCGGCACGATCCAGCAGCTTTCCGGCGCGGAGTCGCCGGCCATTGTCTCGCCGATCAGCGAGATCTCGGTTCTCTCGCGCGCCATCGAGACACTCGACTCGGCCGTCAAGTCGTTTGCCTCCTTCGTGCCGGTCGGCCTCGTCACCCAGCTTCTCGAGTCGGACCAGAAACTGGAGTTGGGCGGTCACAGCCGATTCCTCACCATCTTCTTCTCCGACCTCGAGGCTTTCTCGACCCTGTCCGAAGAGGTGCCGGCGCAGGAGCTCATGCTCCGGGTCTCGGCCTATCTCGAGATCGTCACCCGGTGCGTGAACCAGGAAGCCGGGACGATCGACAAGTTCATCGGCGATGGTGTGATGGCTTTCTGGGGGGCGCCGGCACTGCTCGACGACCACGCCTGGCGCGCCTGCGTCGCCGCGCTTCGTATCCAGCACGCCATGATCGCGCTCAATGCCGAGGGCAGGGCGCGGGGATACAAGCCGATGAACGTGCGCATCGGCATCCATAGTGACGCAGTGCTCGTCGGAAATATCGGATCCAAGCAGAGGATGAGCTATACGGTGATGGGCGACGGCGTGAACGTCGCGGCGCGCCTCGAAGGCATCAACAAGGAATATGGCACCCGCCTCTGCATCAGCCACAGTGTCTTCAAGGAAGCCGGCGAGCGTCTGTGCGTGCGGCCGATCGATGACGTCGCCGTGAAGGGCCGTCGAGGCCTCATCCCGATCTATGAACTGGTAGGGGTGTTCGGCCTCGAGCCTGAACTCGAACCCGATGCGCGATCGATCGAGCTGTGCCGTCTGACCCGTCTGGCTCACGACGCGGCCGCCGCGGGAGATTCCGCGCTCGCGCTGGAGCGCTATCGCCAAGTCCTCGTCGAATTTCCAGATGACCCGGTCGCCGCCGAGATGGCGAAGCGACTAGCAGAGGTTCCCGCGACCGAGGCCACGCGCAGAGGTTCCCTTGCCCGTCTCTAGATCGGTCGTGATCCCTCTGCCGCCCGTGGTGGTCCCAACGTTGCGTCCCAGCGAATATACATCTGCGCTGATCCAGGTGTTGCGCGGCCATGCCGGACGGATCCGCGGCGCTCGCGTGCTCGAGGTCGGCTGTGGCAGCGGCGCGGTGCTGGCGGCGGTGGGGGCCATGGGTGCCGCGCACCTCTGCGGAATCGATATCGAAGCCAACGCCATCTCCGCCAGCGCTCAACTGCTCGCTGAACTTGGCCATGGCGCCATCTCGGAGTTGCATTGCGGCGACATGTGGTGGCCCGTGGCAGGCCGGCGCTTCGACGTGGTCGTAGCCAATCTCCCGCACTTTCCGATGAAGCCCGTCGAAATAGGTGGCCGGCTGCCGACGTGGAGCGCCGGCGGCCCCGACGGACGCAGCTTGCTCGATCCCTTCCTCAAGGGACTTGCCGACCATCTTGCTCCAGGTGGCCGGGCCGTCATCACGCATAACGCCTTCGACGACCTTGGGCTGTCGCGCGATCTGGCAGCCGCCGGTGGCCTTCATCTTCGTGTCGCACTCACGACCCTGGTCTACATTTCACCCGAGAAGCTTGCGCAAATGACCGCCGAGGTTCTGCGCGCCGAGGACGGACGCACGATCCATCGCTACGGCCCCTATACTTTTGGCGAGCTGCACATCGTGGAAATCGGCCCGGCAGTCGAAGGCGCAGACTGAGATGCGGGCATGGCGGACTCTGCGGCCTGCGCTGGCCGGCATCCTTGCCGGCGCCATGGCGACGTTTCCCCTGATTGCCACGGCGGAGACACCTGATGCAGCACTTGCCAAGCTGGTCGGGGATGCACGCGCCGAGGCTGCGGTACCCGGCGCTTGCGCGGCGCCAAACCTCGACCGTTTCGTCCGCATGTTCTGTGAAAGCCGGCTGCGCGCAGGCGTTCGGGAATACTATCCGCTGTTCGGCACGCGCGAGGGCGAGAACCGGTCAGGCTACGACGTCGACGTAGGGCGAGCCGTTGCCAAGCAGCTGGGGGTCGAGCCGGTTTTCACGCGTGTCAATGCCGCCACACGGATTCCGCTGCTCGCCGAGGACCGCATCGACCTCGTGATCGCGACCATGGGACACAATACCCAGCGCGACAGCCAGGTTCGCTTCATCCGACCGCATTACTACCAGTCCGAAACGGCTGTCGTGGGTCCGCGCGCGCTCAACGTCAAGGGCTGGCCCGATGTCGCCAGCCGCACAGTCTGCGTTACCATCGGCAACGGCTCGAATGCCCAGATCGTGTCGCACAACGTGCGCCTGATGCTGTTCGACGAGGCGGGCGTCCTGCCCGATCGCCTGAGGGACGAGACCTGCACGCTGGCGGCGCAGGACGACAGCTTCTTCGCCTACTATTTCACCGATCCCAAGTTCGCCAAGAACTACGAGCAGAAGTTCGGCTTTGCCCAGGTGCCCTGGGGCATGGCGGTCGCGCGGACCGGCAGCGACCGCCTGGCCCGGGCGCTCGATCTCACGAGCCAGATCTTCCACCGCGATGGGGTCTTTCTCGGCATCGCCCACGGCAACAGCGTCGGCACCGGTTTTCTCGAACGCCAGCAGGCGGTGTGGAAGCGGCCGGAGTGCAACACCGACACGGGCAGCGCCAATCCAGCCTGCGTGCTGCCGGCGCTCGATGCCGATCTTCAGCCGACTCCTTTCGCAGGGCGTGCGAAGGCAGTCGAACATTGGATCCAGGCACACACCGGCGTCGATTTTTCGTTGCCGATGTTCAAGACGATGCCTGCCTGGTCCCTGTTCAAGGACGGCATTGTGAATTCGCTCATCCTGGTCGCGGGTGCGCTCGTGGCGACGCTTCTGTTCGCCATAGTGCTGGGCGCCTTCCAGAGTTCGCGCTCGTTCGTGCTGCGCTGGCCCGCGCGCGCCGGCACCATCATCCTGCAGTCATCGCCGGTGGTGCTCACGCTGGTCATCGCCGCTGCCGTGGCGCAGGCGATCTTTCCCTATTCCTCGGCCGTGGCGATCGGCGCCGCGATCGTGGCGCTGGGGCTGATGAACGGCAGCAATGCCGGCCAGGCCATCGCCGAGGCCATGCACACGCTGCGGACCGAGCGCGGCAGCGCCCATGGAACGGGGGGGATCCCGACAACGGAGCTGTTCGGCCGCGCCGTCAGCCGCTCGGCGACGCAGATCGTGTCGTTCCTCATCAATGCCGCCAAGGGCACGCCGATCGCGAGCTTCATCGGCGCGCCTGAGCTTCTGAGCGCGCTCACCGACATCACCTCCTTCGCCAGCGGCCGCGCCACCACCTATACGCTGCTGCTGGTCTTCTACGTTGCCGTGGTCGTGGTCGTGGTCTGGTTGTGCGGCAAGTTCCGGTCCTGGCTCGAGCACCGGCAGGCGGCGGCATGATGGGCTTGCATATCCCCACCGGATTCTTCCGCGACCTGCTCGCGGGCATGGTGGTCAATTTCGAGATCGCGGCCATCGCGCTGGCGATCGGCTTGGCGCTGGGCGGCCTGCTGGCGCTTGGGCGGCTCGGCGGAGGCCCCGTGGGGGGCGTCGCCACCACGCTGATCGGTCTGATGCGGGCGGCGCCCACCTTCGTCGTCATGTTCTTCCTGCTGAACATCATTCCGCGCGACGCCACGCTCTTCAGCGTCGGCGTCACGCCGTCGCCGCTCATGATCGTGGCGCTGTCGCTGGTGCCCTATTCGGCGTCCTACGTGGCCGACAACGGCGCCGAGGCTCTGAAGCAGCTGCGCGCCGGCTCGCCGCTGGGCGCGCTGCAGTTCCTGCCCAACGTCACGCGCGCCTTCTTCGTGCTGGTGATGTCGTCCAGTGCCGGGGCGGCGATCGGCGTCACCGAAGGCATCGCGGTGATCCTGCGCGAGGCCGTTCTGCTGCCGGCGCTCGGCGACAAGCTCGTGCTCTTCGCCATCGGCATCCTGTTCTTCGGCGTGACCCTGCAGGCGGGCTTTGCCCTCATGCGTCTCCTGCAGCGCCATCTCGGCCGCCTCGCCACGCGCGATGCTGCCATCCCATGAGCTACGACTCGGTGTTTCGCCCGAACCTGTTCGCCGGCCGGACGATCATCGTCACCGGTGGCGGCTCGGGGCTCGGCCGCTGCACCGCCCACGAGCTGAAATCGCTTGGTGCGCGCCTCGCCCTGATCGGACGCACCCCGGAAAAGCTCGACCAGGTGAAGCAGGAACTCGGCGATCCCGAGACCTTCACCTTCGCGGCCGACCTGCGCGACGAGGCGCAGGTGAAGGCGGCCATCGCCGGCGTGCTCGCCTGGGGCGGCCGCATCGACGGTCTCGTGAACAATGCCGGCGGCCAGTTTCCCGCCCTGCTCAAGGACATCTCGCTCAACGGCTGGAACGCCGTCGTCGCCAACAACATGACCGCGACCTTCCTGGTGTCGAAGGCGGTCTATCTCGGCTGGATGGAGCAGAACGGCGGCGCCATCGTGAATGTCGGCGCCGACTTCGAGCTCGGCATGCCCGGCATGGGCCACAATGGCGCCGCACGCGCCGGACAAACCAACTTCACCTACACCGCGTCGGTCGAATGGGCGCATGCGGGCGTGCGCATCAATTCCGTGATCCCGGGCTTCATTGCCTCATCGGGGTTCGACCGCTACCCCGAGCGCGCCCACGACGTGTTGCGCAACGTCAAGAGTCGCATTCCGATGAAGCGCCACGGAACCGAATCGGAGATCGCCGGCGCCATCGTCTATCTGCTGAGTGACGCCGCGGCCTACGTCACCGGCATTTCGCTGCGTGTCGACGGCGGTCTGCACAACTACGGCAAGTCGAGCTTCTACGAAGTGCCGGACCATGACCGGTCCAAACCGTTCAACGGATTTCCACTCTACAAGGTACCGAAGGTACTGGAGTAGGGCGCCCGGGCCTCAGCGCGCGCCCTCGAGCCGCGTCGTGATCACGATCTCCGAGGTCAGGGTGCGGTGCACCGGACAACGATCGGCGATCTCCAGAAGCCGCTTTTTCTGTTCGTCGCTGAGCGGTCCGTCGAGCTCGATCCAGCGCTCGATCCGGTCGACCTTGCCCTCCTTGGTCTCGCAGGCGGCACAGTCGTTTGCGTAGATCTTGTCGTGCTTCAGCACCACCCTGACCTTCTGCAACGGCCACTTCTTCTGGCGTGCGTACATGCGCAGCGTCATCGCGGTGCAGGCGCCCAGGGCCGCGAGCAGATAGCTGTAGGGATCGGGGCCGGTGTCGTTGCCGCCATTGGCGGCCGGCTCGTCGGCGGGCAGGACATGTGCGCCACTGCGCACGGTCTCGGCAAACGGCCCAGCCTCGCTGTCCTCGACAAGTACGACACCGGGAGGAGGAAGTTCAGCGACATCGCTCATGGCGCTCTCCTTTCACAATCAAATTCGAGGCGGCAGGCGGATATTACCCGGAACCTTCGTGGCCTACACCGCTCTCACGGCAACAACATGAAGGAGTTTCGACCATGTCCAGGGAACAGGAAAACAAGGAAATCGTCGGCCGCTGGTTCGCGGAGTTCTGGGGCAACCCCTGGAATCCCAAGGTGATCGAGCAACTCGCGGCGCCCGACATGCTTCTGCAGTATTCGCTGCACGCGCCGCGCCGCGGTCACGACGACGTGCGAAACTTCATGACAGGCTTCCGCACGGCTTTTCCCGATCTCAGCTTCGGCGCCGCCGCCGATCTCATCGCCGAGGGCGATCATGTCGTCGGCCGCTGGATCGGCGGCGGCACGCACACCGGGCCCGCCTTCGACGACTTCCTCGTCGGCGCGCTGCCGGCAGCGTCGGGCCGCAAGATGCGCTTCACGGGAACTACCGTGCTCCGTATCGAGAACGGCAAGGTAGCCGAGGAGATCGGGCTCGATGACGGCGTGACGGCGCTGACCCAGCTCGGCCTCATCCGCGCTTCCTGATACGACGAACCGGACGGGGCCGGTGGCTCCGTCCGACTTAATCCACCCAAGGCGCTGCTCCCTCAGATCTTGACGGTCTCGTGTGTCGAGGGATGGAACAATTCATCGGCGCGCAACAGGCGCGGCGACAGGCCCTGGTCGTGGTGATGGCCCAGAAAGGCATCGATCACATGCCGGTTGGGAGCGAGACCGTAGGACCAGAAATCCGTCCCCATCAGCTGGCGTGCGTCCCGCAGTTGCTCCTCGACGAACGGCAGCGTCGCCTTCGTTGCCGCTGTGTCGCCGAGATGTCTCAGCGCGGCGGCCTTTGCCGCGGTGAAGGCCTTCAAGGCCGCCGCCGGCAGCCAGGGATGGCGCTCGGCAAGTTCGCGCCTCACTCCCACCAGATGCATGATCGGAAAGATACGGGTTCGCCGGTAGTAGTCCTTGGCCACGGCGATCGGATTGTCGAACAGCCAGCCGACATTGGGGTCGCCGCCTTCGAACGCCGAGGGCGCGCGCGGCGAGATCACGCCATCGATCTTGCCGTCGATGAGCAGACGCGCGAGCGTCATGTCAGCTGGCGCATCTTCGAGCCGAACGGCCGGCGGCAGAGAGACAGCCACCTTCTCGAGGCGTCCGGGCTCTTCGAGACCGCCGCGGACCCAGATCACATCGGACGGCAACACGCCGTGATCGGCGAGAAGGGACCGGGCCCACACATTGGCGGTGAGCTGGTACTCGGCAACGCCGATCCGCCGTCCTTTCAGGTCCTGCGGCCGGGCAATTCGGTCCTTGGCGACATAGATCGACGTGTGGCGGAACGCGCGCGACAGGAACGCCGGGACGCCGACATAGGGACAATCGCTTGCGGCGGTCTTGACGGCGAAGCTCGAAAGCGAGAGTTCGCAGATGTCGAAGGGCGCATCGCGAAAGGCGCGAAAGAAGATCTCCTCGGGGCTCAGCGTCATGACGATAGGGTCGACGCCGTCTATCCGGACCGTACCGTCGATCAATGGACGGGTGCGGTCGTAGTCGCCGACTGCGACGGACAGGGTGAGCTTGGTCATCGGTCCCGCCTGTCGTTCGTTTTCCGCGCTGGCGTCAGGCGGCCTTGATGTTTGAGCGCTTGATGTTGTCCAGGTTCTCGCCCTCGATGCGCACCAGCTTGGTGAGCCCGTCGCGCTTGGGCGAGTGGACGACGCCGATGTCGTAGAAATGGGCGTCGCCCGGCCGCATGACGTAGGATTTCTCGGGCGCCACCAAGGTCGGGGCAGCCCCTTCGCCTTTCTGCACGACGCGCCAGTCGGTCATCTCGGTGTCGCCGACCGCGAGGCCGTAGATCGCCCAACTCGGGCCGTGATCGTGCGGCGCGCCATGCGCCGGCTTCTCGTAGACGTGACCGCAGATGCAGAAGCCCAGTTCGGGGTCCTCATAGAGTACCTTGCGCGGTTTGCACTGCTCGGGCGTCAGGTGCTTGGCAATGAACGCCTCGTCATGCAGAACCTTCTCCACCAGCGCGCAGATCGCCTGCTTGCCGGCGGTTCCAGAATCAGCTTTTAGGGCCGCACGAATATCGGTGCTGAGCTTCTCGAGCGTCGTGGTCATGGTCATTCTCCGGAAACTTGGTGCACGAAAAGATTATCGTGCGAGGATTGGAGTGTGCCGGGCTTCCCTGCCTCGTCAAGGGCCTCAGTCCGGTCCAGGGCGAGAAGCCTCTGGCCGGGCCGAGCGGCTGTCGACCCATTCCTGCGCCATGAGGATCAGGCCGAAGGTCGCCGCCAGCAGGAAGGCGATGTTGAAGTAGAGCGTGAAGCTCTGCACGAGTTCGCCGGTGGCCGGCGAAACGGCGCCGCTCATCTGCAGCCCGATCAGCGCCACCCGGATGAGGCGTGTCGCGGCAATGCAGGCGAGCGCCGTGCTGGCGATATGGCGGCTGCGGAGCCCGTCGAGCGCGAAGCCACGCCAGGTTTCCCACGCCGCGGCCAAGGTCAAGCCGGCGATGAAGAGCGAGAACAGGGCCGAGAAACCCCGTCGCGGCGCATCGAACCACCACGCCAGCGCGAACAGCGCGACGAAGGCGCCGGTGATCGCGAGTACGCCGATCAGCTGGTCGACCGGCCTCAGGCGGTCGTCGTTGAAGCGGCGCATGCTCGTCCACATCAGGCCGTAGCCGATGACGAACATGACATTGGTCACCAAGGTGAGGTGCAGCGCGTTGTCTGCTCCGCGGAGGGAGCCCACGGCCATGGCAAGGGCGCTCAGCACCATCGCCAGCGACCAGCCGAGCAGGCAAACCACCTCGCGATGATGATACCAGGCGAGCAGCGTCACGCCGGCAGCGGTCAGCCTCACGAAGATGCCGACGAAGAGAAGTGTCGAGGCTTCCAGGGCCATTTGTCAGTCGATGATAGGCTTCGCCCGATCGCCAACACAAGCCGCCTGCAGGCGCGCTGTGGTCGTTAGCGGTTTGTGGAGACCAGCGGCAGGTCGAAGCTGGCGCTCTCGCCCTTGATTTCTGGTGGCAGCGGCGTGTAGGGCGCGCCCGCTCGGACGCCGGCGAGAACGCCGCGGTCGAATTCTGGGACGCCGCTCGATCCGATGATTTCGGCGCCAACCAGTCTGCCGTCCCGCGCGATGACGATCCGCACGACAGATGTGCCCTGTCTCACATTCGTGTTGGCATAATAGTGGTAGCCCACGATCCTGCGGGCGATCTGCCGGAGATAGTTGTCGGCCAGTCGCGATTTGGCGAAGGCGTCGGCGGGATTGACGAAGGGATGGGGTGACGGCTCCTCCTTCGAGGCAGCGGCTGGTGGCCGCTGTGGAGCAGGCGCGAGCGGCGAGGGGCGAAGATCCGGTCGCTGTGGTGCCGGGTTGGCTGGCCGCGCGGCCATCATGTCGGGCAGTGGGGGCGCCGGCACCGGCGCGAGCTCGACCGGTGCGGGCGTGGCCGCCGCGGCGGCCGCTGCCTCCCGGGATGACGGAAGTTGCGGTGTCGGGGGAAGCTCCTTTGGCTGCACCGGCGCCTGTGGCACCTGGGTCGGCCTATTGGAGGTGAGCGGCGCGGGCGGCGGCAGGCCGAGCGGCATAGGCGCGGACTGCACGGCCGGCGCCTGCTTCGGTTGAGGTGGCGGTGGTGGAGGCGCGGGCTCCGGCGCCTTTGGCGCTTCGAAGGTGATCTCGACCGCCTCCTCACTGGGCGGTTGCCGCGACTGGTTCACGGACATCCACCACAGCGCCAGGATCGCCAACGCATGCAGCAGCACCGCCAGCGCGAGCGCCGGAGGCGACATGCGGTCGGAACGGTGGGAGAGGGCGCTGGCGGCGGGAGTCACGAAGTCCTGTCAAAAAGCTCTGGTCGAGAACACTGGTCGAAAACCCTGGGCATCCGACAGGGAGTTTACAGGTCCCGGCCGTGCGAGACGACGGCTCGATCTTGTTCTAATTTTGACCATTCCAGAGGTATCCAGAGTCAAATCTTCTCGATTTCGAGATTCCTTTCGCAGGCCATCTTCAAGGCGCAAGATTCGCTTCCTGTTTGACGCCGGCGATTCCTCGGGCCGCATGATCGGACGGCCGTTCCAAGGGGCGGCGTCGCATCGCCAGCCGTGACGAAAAGCTGGCCACGACCTTGGCCCCAGCCGCCACCATTGCAATTGTCGCCTGTCGGTACTGGCATCGGAACGACGCCCACGGGTGCTTGTCTCTTGCGGGTGTTCAATCTCGCCTCATGTGCCGACGCGAATGCAGGTCGAGCATCAAGGCCGGCGCTATTGACAAGTTTTCGAGGCGCGACGGATAGTCGATGCGCGTCAGTTGTGCCGTAAGAGCCAGCAACGCCAAGTCGACGTAAGGTTGGTCGGCGCTAGGGAGGTAATGATGTTCCGGAAAGTCGCGAGAGTTTTCGCTCTTGCCGTTGTCATGGTTGCTGGCGCCACAGTTCCCTCTCGCGCCCAGGACCAGAAGGGTACGCTCGTCTTCGCCGTGGAATCGCTCGGCGCGCAGACGCTCGATCCGATCCTCGAGGCCCGTCCGGGCAACGCGGTTTACCAGGCGGTGATGTACGACTCGCTGGTCGGCTTCAATCTCGAGAAGGGCGGTGTCGGCCCCGGCGTGGCCGAGCGCTGGGAGCTTTCTCCAGACGGTCTGTCGTGGACCTTCTTCCTGCGGCCCGGCCAGATCTTTCACAACGGCGACAAGCTCACCGCGCATGACGTGAAGTTCAGCCTCGAGCGGCAGATGAGCCCGGGTTCGCTCTCCGCGTCGGCTGCCACCATGCGGCGGACGTTCAAGAGCATCGAGGTGATCGACGAACTCACCGTGAAGGTGAACACCACCAGCCCGCAGATCGGCCTGCCGCCCAGCCTGTCGCGCGCCGTGGCGCCCGAGGGCGCGATCATGCCCAAGAACTACATCGAGAAGGTGGGCGAAGAGGAGTTCCGCAAGAAGCCGATCGGCAGCGGTCCGTGGAAGTTCGTGCGCAACGGGCCGGGTGATCGCATCGAATTCACCGCCGTCGCCAATCATTGGCGCGGCACGCCGCACTTCAAGGACCTGCACATGCTGCTGGTGCCGGAGGAGAGCACGCGGGTGGCCATGGTGCGCACCGGCGAGGCGGCGATCGCCTCGATCGGACCCGAGGCCATGCTCGGCGCCTCGCGCGCCGGGCTGGAGGTGCTGTCGGTGCCCGGCACGATGCAGGCGATCTTCCAGTTCTGGGGCACCTACAAACCGGAGGTGAAGGATTCGCCGATCGCCAAGGCGCGCGTGCGCCAGGCGCTGTCGCTGGCGATCGATCGCAAGCAGATCATCGAGCACGTCATGAACGGCAAGGCGAAGATGCCGTATCCCTTCTCCACCTTCGGCTACACCGACTATTTCAGCGCCGATCACTGGGAGAAGTGGGCGGCCGAGGCCTACCGCTACGATCCGGCGCTGGCCAAGAAGATCCTGGCCGAAGAAGGCTATCCCAACGGTTTCGAGCTGAAGTTCGCCAACATGGCGCTACCGGGCACGCAGTTCATGGTCGATATCGGTACCGCCATCGCCGATATGTGGACCAAGGTCGGCGTCAAGGTGACGCTCAAGCACTACGAGTATGGCGCCTTTGTGCCGATGGAGCGCGGCGACCAGGCCCCGCTGATCGGCTGGGCCTCGATGTACCGCACGGCCGGCCGGCCCGACGCGCAGTGGCGTTACAACAGCGCTTTCTCGCCCGACAGCACGCAGCGCCTTCTGGGTGACAAAGAAAATTGCCCGCAGGACTGCCAGGACTTCGTCAAGACCTACCAGGCCTTGGGCTCCGAGCTCGACAAGACCAAGCGCACGGCCCTGACCGACCGCATGGTCGAGATCACGACCAATTCCTGGACGGTGATCCCGATCATCGAAGGCATGGGCTACTACGCGATCAATACCAAGAAAGTCGGGCAGTTCGCTCCGATCCCCGGCCGGCACGAGCTGGGCGACGTATTCGAGCGCATCCCGCGCCCGGAGCAGAAGCCCTGGAAGAAGTGAGGCCGACGCTGACGACTAGAGGCGCGCCATGAAGCGCTACATCGCGCGCCGTCTGATGCAGGGCGTGATCCTGCTCTTCATGGTGGCGACGATCGTGTTCTTCCTGGGCCGGCTGACCGGCAATCCGGTCGACCTGATGCTGCCCGAGGACGCCACAGCCGAGGACCGCACGGCCCTGATCCAGACGCTCGGCCTCGACGGTTCTGTCCTCGACCAGTACGCAATCTTCGTCGGCAAGGCGATGCACGGCGATCTCGGCATGTCGATCCGCATGAAGCAGCCGGCGTCCGAGGCCTTCTTCGACCGCCTGCCCAACACGCTCGTGCTCATCCCGTGGGCGATCCTGCTGGGCATGATGCTCGGCATTCCCCTGGGGGTGGTGGCGGCGGTCAACCGCGGCGGCATGCTCGACCGCGCGGCGGGCACGGTCGCGGTGCTGGGCGTCGCCATGCCGAGCTTCTGGCTCGGTGTGCTGCTGATCTTCGTCTTCAGCGTCGAGCTGGGCTGGCTGCCGTCCGGGCGCATGGGCGGGCCGTCGCACTACGTCCTGCCGGTCATCACTCTCGGTACCTTCCTCGTCGCCGGCTTCATGCGCATCACGCGCTCCGCCATGCTGGAGGTGATGGAGAGCGAGTTCGTCAAGCTCGCGCGCATCAAGGGACTGAGCGAAGCCGTCGTGATCTGGAAGCATTGCCTGCGCAACGCACTGATCCCGGTGTTGACCCTGTGGGGCGTGTTCGTCGGCAACCTGATCACCGGCGCCATCGTGACCGAGACCGTGTTCGCGTGGCCCGGCATCGGTCGCCTCACCTACGAGGCGGTGATCTACCGCGACTTCCCGCTGCTGCAGGCGGTGATCATCCTGAAATCGATCCTGATCCTCTCCATCAACCTCGGCGTCGACATCCTCTACGCCTATGTCGATCCGCGCATCCGGCTCACCTGACCATGGCCATCGCTGAACGTCCGCCCTCGACCGACGCTGCGGCATCGCGGCTCTCGCTGTGGCGTCTCGTCTGGCCGGCGAGGGTTCCCGGGCGCTTTCGGCGCACCGCGCGCGTGCCCTGGATACCGATCGCGATCATCGTGGTGATCGTCGTCATGGCGATCTTCGCGCCGCTGCTGGCGCCCTATTCGCCGATCGACCAGACGCTGCGCGACAAGCTGCTGCCGCCGGCCTGGATGGCGGGCGGTAGCGACAAGTATTTCCTCGGCACCGACGCCTTCGGCCGCGACATCCTGAGCCGGCTGATCTACGGCGCACGGGTCAGCCTGATGGTGGCGCTGCTCGCGCTGACCGCGGGCGGTGGTGTTGGCCTCGCCGTCGGCATCGTCGCAGGCTACGTCGGTGGCGCGGTCGATAGCATATTGATGCGCCTGGTCGACGCCGCCTTCACTTTCCCGGCCATCCTGTTCGCGCTGCTGCTCGCCGTCACCATGGGGCAGGGCTTCGGCACCTTGGTGATCGCCATCAGCCTGTTGCTATGGGCGAGCTTCGCGCGGGTCATCAGGGGCGAGGTGCTATCGCTCAGGCAGCGCGATTTCGTGGCGCTCGCCAGGGTGCGCGGCTGCTCTGCGTCGCGCATCATGCTGACGCACATCCTGCCCAACGTGCTCAACACCTTCATGGTTCTGGTCACGCTCAACATCGGCGTCGTGATCATCGCCGAGGCGACGCTGAGCTTCCTTGGCGCCGGTATTCCACCGCCGACGCCAACTTGGGGTCTGATGATCTCCGAGGGCCGTGGGCGCATCGCCGAAGCCTGGTGGGTGGCGCTGATCCCGGGCATCGCCATCACGCTGATGGTGCTCTCGGTCAACCTGTTCGGCGATTGGATGCGCGATCGGCTCGACCCGAGGCTTCGCCAGCTATGAAGCCCGACATGAGGGGCGAGACCGTTCTCGAGGTCCGCGACCTGCACACCCATTTCTTCCTGCGTCGCGGCGTCGTGAAAGCGGTCGACGGCGTGAGCTTTTCGCTCAGGCGTGGCGAGGTACTGGGCCTGGTGGGTGAATCGGGATGTGGCAAGAGCCTCACGGCGCTGTCGCTGATGCGCCTGCTGCCGAAGGGCGGCGCCCAGACCATCAAGGGCGAGGTGCTGCTCAACGGCGAGAACATCCTGGAGCGGACGCCGGCGGAAATGCGCGAGATCCGCGGGCGGCGGATTTCGATGGTGCTGCAGGACCCACAGACGTCGCTCAATCCGGTATTCTCGATCGGTGACCAGTTGCGCGAGGCGATCGTGCGCCGCAAACGCGCCTCTCACGTCGACGTGATGAAGGAGGCGGTGGAAGCGCTCCGCCGCGTCGAGATCGCGGCACCCGAACAGCGCATCGGCCAGTATCCGCACCAGTTGAGCGGCGGCATGAAGCAGCGCGTGGTGGGCGCCATTGCCATCAGCGGCGAGCCGGGGGTGTTGATCGCCGACGAGCCGACCACCGCGCTCGATGTCACGATCCAGCTTCAGTACCTGAAATTGCTCAAGCGCCTGCAGGCCGAGACCGGCATGGCGATCCTGTTCATCACTCACGATTTCGGCGTCGTCGGTCGCATGTGCGACCGCGTGGCGGTGATGTATGCCGGCCGCATCGTCGAATGCGGCCCGGTGCGGCAGATCTTCGAGGCACCCCAGCATCCCTCCACGCGGGCGCTGATCGCCTCGGTGCCCAAGATGACGGGTCCGGTCGGCCGGCTCACCACGATCGAGGGTCAGCCGCCGTCGCTGATGAACCTGCCGGTGGGCTGCCGCTTCGCCTCGCGCTGCCCTCTTGTCGAGCAGCGTTGCCTGGACGCTTATCCCGCCGAGGTTCGCGTGGGCGACGCGCATACCGCCGATTGCTGGAAGGTTACACCGGCATGAGCGTCCAGGCTCACGATGGGGGGCAGCCGCTGCTGCGCGTCGAAGGCGTGCGCAAGCATTTCGCCTTCACCAAGGGCATCCTGTTCGCGAAGACGCTGGGCCACGTCAAGGCGGTAGACGACGTTTCCTTCGACATAAGGGCTGGCGAGACGCTCGGCCTGGTGGGCGAGTCGGGGTGCGGCAAGACCACGACATCCCGGATGATCCTCAATCTCGAGGCGCCGACCGAGGGCCGCATCCTGCTCGACGGCGAGCCGATCCACGCCCTGAAAGGCGAGGCGCTCAAGGCCTACCGCACCAAGGTGCAGGCGGTGTTCCAGGATCCATGGTCGTCGCTCAACCCGCGCATGAAGGTGGGGCGCACCATCGCCGAATCGCTGATCGTCAATGCCTGGGGAGACCGGGCGAGGATCGACGAGCGGGTGCGTGAACTGTTGGTCCAGGTTGGTTTGCGACCCGAGCAGGCGCAGCAGTATCCGCATGAGTTCAGTGGTGGCCAGCGCCAGCGCGTGGCGCTTGCCGCGGCGCTCGCATCGAGGCCCAGGCTGATCGTGCTCGACGAGCCGGTCTCGGCGCTGGACGTATCGATCCGGGCCCAGATGATGAACCTCCTGAAGGACATCCAGGCGAAAGACGACGTGGCGTATCTTCTGGTAGCGCACGATCTCGCCACCGTCCGCCACATGGCCGACCACACGGTGGTGATGTATCTCGGCAAGATCGTCGAACGGGCACCGACCGCCGCCCTGTTCGACGATGTTCGCCATCCTTATACCAAGGCCTTGTTCTCGGCTGTGCTGGTGGCGTGGCCGGGGCAAGCCGCGGAGGAGATTGAACTCAGGGGTGAGGTGCCGTCACCGCTCGATCCGCCGTCGGGATGCCGCTTCCACACGCGCTGCCCCTACGTCATGGCACATTGTTCGCAGCGTGAACCGGCGCTGCGTGAGGTCTCGCCCGATCACTTCGTCGCCTGCCATTTGTTCGAATAGGAGAACGCGTCAATGTCCGCACCGCCCAGTTCTTCGTCATGGGGCCCGCTGCAGGGCGTAAAAGTCGTCTCCTGCTCCACAGCGCAAGCCGGCACCGTGCCTTACATGCTGATGGCCGATCTCGGCGCCGACGTGATCAAGATCGAGGTGCCGGAAGGCGGCGACGGCTCGCGGCGCATGACTGTGCTGCCTGGCATGGCGTCGACTTTCTTCGAGACCAACAATCGCGGCGTGAAGAGCGTGACGCTCAATCTCAAGTCGCCCGAGGGCCGTGCCATCCTGCACAAGCTGGTCGCCAAGGCCGACATCTTCGGCCAGAATTTCCGCCCCGGTGCGGCGGAGAAGAACGGCTTCGGCTACGAGGAGCTGCGCAAGGTCAACCCCAAGCTCGTGTATGTCTCGATCTCGGGCTACGGCACCAAGGGGCCTAACGGCCACCTGCCGGGTACCGACTCGATGGCGCAGGCGCTGGGCGGGGTGGCCGAGGCCTATTCCGATCCCGGCCGGCCGATGCGCACCGGCATCGCCTCGGTGGCGGACGAAAGCTGCGCCATGCTGGCGTTCGGCGGAGCACTCGCGGCACTGACGCACGCGCGCGCGACGGGGCAGGGACAGAAGATCGAGCTGTCGCTGCTCGGCGCGGTGATCCGCCTGATGGGTTGGACCTTCACCACGACCATGTGGCGCGACAAGAACCCGGTAATCGGCCAGGCACGCATCACCGGCACGGCGCAGCGGCCGGGCATCAGTGCCTCGTTCAACGACCGCCTCGGCAAGCCGCTGGTGTTCCAGCTCACCGGACCGGAGAACTGGCACGACGCCATGACCGGGCTGGGCTTCGTCGAACGCATCAAGGCCGCGGGCTTCGAGAATCTCGGTGTCATCATCGACAATGACGCGAAGCGCATCGAGCTGCTCGCGCTGCTCGACAATCTTTTCGCCACCGGCACGCGCGAGGAATGGGTGGGCAAGCTGCGTGGTGCCGACATCGTGTCGGCGCCGATCAACACCATGCTCGAGGCGTCGAACGATCCCGACGTGATCGCCAATGGCTACGTTACGCACGTCGACTATCCCAAGCTCGGCAAGAAGCTCAAGGTGCACGGCACGCCCTGGCAATTCTCCGAGACGCCGGCCAAGCCCGGCATCGCGCCTGAGCTCGGCGAGCACAATGACGCGATTCTTTCGGAGCTGGGCTACACTTCCGCCGAGGTCGCCGACCTGCGGGTACGGAAGATCATCTAGTCGCTCTTTTTGGAGATCGTATCGTGAGCATGTCGACCGTCGCCCTTTGCCTGGGTCTCTGCCTCGTGAGCCTGGTTCTTGCCGGACCTGCTGCGCGAGCCGCCGATCCGGCAACACAGACCATCGTCCTGCTGCGTCATGGCGAGAAACCGCCGATGGGCCTTGGGCAGCTCGACTGCCAGGGGCTCAACCGTGCGCTGGCGCTGCCACCGGTGCTGGCACGGCGCTTCGGCCGGCCGGCCGAGATCTTCGCGCCCAATCCGGCGACACGGGTCCGGGACGAAGGCGGGGTCTTCGACTATGTCCGGCCACTGGCCACGATCGAGCCCACCGCCATTGCGCTCGGCATGCCGGTCGATGCGAGCGTCGGCTTCACCGACACGGACGGGCTGCAGCGCCGGCTCGGCGAGCCGCATCTGCACAACGCCCTCGTGTTCGTGGCCTGGGAGCACCTGCGGATCGTGCATATCGCCCGATCGCTGCTGGCCCGGCATGGTGGCGATGCCGACGCTGTGCCGGCGTGGCGGGACGACGACTTCGACAGCATCTACATCGTCAGGATCGTGCGCACCGGCGATCGCGTGAAGGCAATCTTCGAGCATGCGCATGAGGGCTTGAACGGCCAGCCGCGGAGCTGTCCCGGCTAGCCTGAAGTACCTGAGGGGAGAGGAGCCTCTCCTCGAACCATACCGAGGCCGTGCGCCGTGCTACCGTATCCGCCATGTGCGAACTCTTCTGCCTGTCCAGCCGCCGTCCGACCCGCGCCACCTTTTCGCTGAAGCGCTTTGCCGCCCACGGCGCGCCGGACGGCCGCAACGTCGACGGCTGGGGCGTGGCCTTCCACGAAGGCCGCGACATCCGCCTCTACAAGGAGCCGGAGCCGGCGGGTGACAGCCCGTGGGTGGCCTTCATCGAGCGGCTGTCAACGCCGGAGCAAAAATGCATCGGCTGGCCGGAGTAAAAGTGCGTCACGGCTGATGGCATGAAGGCCCCCGCGGGGGGCCTTCATGCGTCCTCGTTTATTCCTCGGGTGAGCTGTCGGGGATGTCGGTAGCGCGGGCACCGCGC
>CAMDOT010000038.1 GCA_945903635.1 Rhizobium sp. Q54
CTGGCTGTCGCGCCTGCGCGACGGCCTCTCCAAATCGACCAAGCGGGTTACCGAGAGCATCACCGGGCTCTTCACCAAGAAGAAGCTCGACCAGCAGACGCTGGACGATCTCGAGGATGCGCTGATCCAGGCCGATCTCGGCGTCAGCGTTGCGGCCCGGCTGATCGGGAAGCTGGGCAAGGAGCGCTTCGGCAAGGAAGTGACTGACGAAGAAGTGCGTGCGGCCTTCGCCGACGACATCGCCGAGATCCTTCAGCCCGTCGCGATGCCGCTCGTTATCGACACCGTGCGCAAGCCGCACGTCGTGCTGGTGGTGGGCGTCAATGGCAGCGGCAAGACCACGACCATCGCCAAGCTGGCGAATCTTTATAAGCGCGAAGGCCGCAAGGTGATGCTGGCCGCCGGCGATACCTTCCGCGCCGCCGCCGTTGAGCAGCTCAAGGTGTGGGGCGATCGCGCCGGCGTGCCGGTGATCTCCCGGGACACCGGTGCCGATGCGGCTGGCCTCGCCTACGAGGCGCTGGAGCGCGCCAAGGCCGATGGCTGCGACGTGTTGCTGATCGACACCGCCGGTCGCTTGCACAACAAGACCAACCTGATGGACGAATTGGCCAAGATCGTGCGTGTGATCCGCAAGCTCGATGCGGAAGCGCCGCATTCCTGCCTGCTGGTTCTCGACGCCACCACCGGCCAGAACGCCCATGCCCAGGTCGAGACGTTCAAGACGCTGTCGCCGGTCGATGCGCTGGTCGTGACCAAGCTCGACGGCAGCGCCAAGGGCGGCGTGCTGGTGGCGCTGGCCGAGAAGTTCAAGCTGCCCGTCGTCGCCATCGGCGTCGGCGAGGGGATCGACGATTTGAGACCGTTCGAGGCGCGGGCCTTCGCGCGCGGATTGATGGGGCTGCCGGCATGACCGAGAAGGTGGAAGAGCAGGGCGGCATGCGGAAGCTTTACGCCACCGCGCTGGAACTTGGGCCGCTGGTGCTGTTCTTCATCGCCAACGGCCGCTGGGGCATCTACTGGGGCACCGGCATCTTCATCGTGGCAACGTCGATCGCGCTGCCCTGCTACCGCTTGCTGGAGAAGCGCTGGCCCATCATGCCGCTGGTTGGCGGCTTCTTCGTTCTGGTGTTCGGCGGTCTCACGATCTGGCTGCAGGACGACACCTTCATCAAGCTGAAGCCCACCATCGTGAACTGCCTGTTCGGTACGATCCTGGGCGGCGGCCTGCTGCTGTTTCGACGGCCGCTGCTGAAGCCGCTGTTCGGCACGGCGTTCCGCCTCACCGACGAGGGTTGGTACAAGCTCACGCTGCGCTGGACGCTGTTCTTCTTCGTGCTGGCGGCGGTCAACGAAGTGATGTGGCGCCACTTCCCGACCGACACCTGGATCGCCAGCAAGATGTTCCTGAGCTTTCCGCTGACGCTCGTTTTCGCCTTCCTCCAGGTGCCGCTGCTTAAGCGCTACTGGGACGGCGCCGACAATCCTTTCGCCAGGGGAAGCTGACCCTCAGAGCAGCTGGGGCGTTAGCGGTTCCGTTTCTTCGCGCAGCGCCGTCAGGTATTTCTCGGCGAAGGAACCGATCGAGGAGTCCTCGACCCAGGCAGCGACGCAGACAGCGGCGATCGTGGCGCCATCGTAGCGCCTCAACGGCACGGCGATGGCATGAAAGCCGCGGCGCAGCTCCTGCGCGGTGACGGCATAGCCCTGCTGGCGGACATGCAGGATTTCCGCGCGCAGCGCCTTTTTGTCGGTGACGGTGAAGTCCGTCATGACCTTGGGCTCGAGATGGTCGAGCCAGCTATCGAGCGTCTCGTCCGGCAGCTGGCTCAGGATGGCGCGGCCCGCCGCCGTGTTAAAGGCAGGCCGCCTGAGGCCGATCGTGGGGGCGAGCACGTCCGGTCGGCCGTGCAGGGAATGGGCGATCATGACGATGTCGTAGCCGTCCAGGACGGCGGCAAAGCAGGATTGCTCGGTGCGGTCGCCAAGCCGTTCACAGGCCGGCTGGACGATTGTCGAAACCATGTTGGAGCCGAGATAGGCCGAGGCCAGCTCCATGATGCGCGGTGTCAGGCGGAAGGTGCGGCCGTCGCTAGCCGCCATGCCGAGGCAGGTGAGGGTATAGAGCGCGCGGCGCACGCTGGGCTTGGGTAGGTCGGTCGCCCGGGCGACATCGCTCAAGGTCAGGTGGTTCTTCTCACGCCCGAAGGCTGCGATGACCCGCAGGCCTCGCGCGAAAGCTTCGAGGAAATCGGGCCCGTAGCCGCTCGCCGCCCGCTTTTCGGCATCCGCCGCCCGCAATCGTGCCATTCACTCTCTCCCAAACGCGACTATTAGCGCGTCAGAGCGGCAGCGCCCAAGCATTGTCGGTGTCGACCAGCAGAGTGATCGTCTCGCCGACCGCCATCGACCGCGTCGCCGGACATTCGACGTTGAACCGCATTCCCGCCGTCTCGACCACGAGCGAGCGGCGCGGCCCGCGGAAGACGCCGTCGACCACCCGGCCCGGCCAGGCGAGCTGTCCACTCGAGGCGGGCGCGTCCGGCCCGGCCAGGGTGACATCCTCGGGCCGGACCATCACCAGCACGATATCGCCGCGGTGAAATTCCCGGCCGGTCCGGCAGACACCATTCCAGTTGGTTCCTTCGACCGTCAGGAGATATTCCCCATCGTCAGCTGGCCGGCATGCCGTGACGCTGGCCTCGATCAGGTTGGGCGTGCCGAAGAAGGTGGCGACCTCGCGGCTCGCCGGCCGCCGGTAGACGGTTTCGGGCGCACCGATCTGGAGAATGCGTCCGCGCTGCATTACGACCACCCGATCGGAGAGCGCCATGGCTTCCTCCTGGTCATGGGTGACGTAAAGGGTCGTGATCTTGAGCCGTCTTTGAAGGGCGCGGAACTCGTCGCCCATCTGGGCACGCAGACGGGCGTCGAGATTGCTGAGCGGCTCGTCGAGCAGCAGGACTTCGGGTTCGAACACCAGCGCGCGGGCGATCGCGACGCGTTGCTGCTGGCCGCCGGACAGCGCCGGCGCCGGCCGCTCGGCGTAGGCTTCCATCTCGACCAGCCGGAGGGCCGTCGCCACCTTGTCGCGAATCTCGGCTTTGGGAAAATGGCGCACACTCAGCGGATAGGCCACGTTGTCGAAAACCGTCATGTGCGGCCAGATCGCATAGGACTGGAACACCATGCCGAGCTTGCGCAGATCGGGCGGCACGAACAGGCCGGCCGGCGCGTCGCTCACGACGCGGCCGCCGATGACGATGCTGCCGGTGTCGTTGCGCTCCAGCCCGGCCACCATGCGCAAGGTCGTGGTCTTGCCGCAGCCGGATGGGCCGAGCAGCGTGACGAACTCGCCATGCTCGATGGCAAGATCGATGCCGTCGACCGCCTTCACTTCGGCGAAGTGTCGGCCAACTGTGTGCAGGGAAACGCTCGGCATGTCCCAGCTACTTGTAGATCTGCTTGGCCAGTTCGAGCATGGCGTCCTGGCGATCGGGCGTAGTGGTGCCCAGCGCCTTGGTCGCCAGCAGGTCACGTATCTCGGGGAGGGTCTTCTCGACCACGCCCTTGACGACGGGAGCGTAGCCCGCGTTGGCGAAGACCAGCTGAGAGTCGGGTTCGAGATAGTGGTTCATGAACAACCGGGCAGCGTTGGGGTGCGGCGCTCCCTTCATCATCGTCAGGTCGAAACGGACATAGGGCCGGCCTTCCGTCGGCACGATCGGCTTGACCGGCAGGCCCTTGAGGTTGTTGTAGTTCTGCAGCGAAAAAGGGAGGTAGAGCGGGAACTCGCCGCGCGCCACGCGCCGCTCGCTGTTGGCCAGGTCGCGCGAGAAGACCGGCTTCTGCGCCGCCAGCTTCTCATGGAACTCCTTGCCGAAGGTATCGTACGTGACGACGAAGAACACCGCGCCGCCGCCCAGCGCGCGATAGTCGTCTGACAGGATCTTGCCCGTCCATTTGGGGTCGAGGATGTCCTTCCAACTCTTGGGTTCGTCGCCCGGCTTCACCAGGTTGCGGTTGACCATCAGGCAATAGCTGATCACCTCGGCAGGGACGCGAATGTCGTCGGCCTCATAGGGCGGCACGATGTTCTTGATGTTCGGGATCGGCCCATGCGGCTGGAAGTTGCCGTCCCGGTTCATCAGCCAGGTGGTCGTGCTGCCGTTGTGATGGATGTCGCCCAGGAACCGGCCGGCCGCCTGCTCGACGCGCACGCGCTCGCGAACCTCGCTGGCGCGCGCCTCCAGCATTTCGACCGGTATGCCGTACTTCTGCTCGAAGGCCTTGATGACCGTCTTGTGGAAAGGCGAGCCGATCGAGGCGGTGTAGATGACGAGCTTGCCTTCCTTCTTGGCTGCCTCGACGACCTTCGACCAATCGTCGGTCTGTGCCGAAGCGGGCCCGGCGAGCGCCGAGGTCGCCGCGAGCATACCCAGAACACGTCTTCTCAACATGGTCCCATCCTTCCCATTCATTAGAGCGTGCTGATGCGCCTCTTGATGAAGCGCAGCTGGACCCAGCGGAACACCAGGACCAGGATCAACATTGCGAGCCCGATGACGCTGACCTCCTCGGGCTTGCCGCTTACCCACATCTTCAGCATCACCACCGACAACACTTCGGTGCCCGGTGCATAAAGGAGGATCGAGGCGCTGAGCTCGCGCATGATGCCGAAGAAGATCAGCACCCAGCCGACCGCGAAGGCGGGCCAGGCGAGCGCGATCAGGATGCGGCCCAGCGTTTGCCACCAGCCGGCGCCGTGCACGCGCGAGCATTCCTCGATGTCTGCCGCGATCTGCTGATAGGCGGCCGATGTGACGCGTACCGCGACCGGCGTGCCGAGAGCGATATAGGCCAACAGCAACGCCCACAGTGTCCCGTAGATCGGGATGGCATGCGGCAGGATGGCGAAGCCCCACAGGAAGCCGATGCCCAGGACCATGCCCGGCATCATCCAGGGCAGCCAGGCCAGCACGTCGATCAACCGCCGGCCCCGCCAGCGCGTGCGCGTGGTGATGTAGGCCACGATGCCACCCAGCGCCATGGTCGCCGTGGCGCCGGTGACGCCCAGCAGCATGGTGTTGCCGAAGGCGCGCCAGAATGCGCTGTTTTCCCAGACATTGCGGTAGTGTTCGAAGGTCAGCATATCGACTTCATAGAAGCCGAAGAACTTGAAGAACGAGCTCAGCAGGAGCTGGCCGACCGGCAGCGCCACGGTCAACGCGAAGAAGACGATGCAGACGGCGAATGTCACCCAACGCATCCAGCCCAGTCGTGTAACGTTGGGCGAGTAGCCCTTGCCCGTCACCGTGGTGAAGCTGCGGCCGCGCAGCAGTCGGCTTTGCAGGACGAGCAGAAGGAACATCAATGCGAGTGCCGCGAAGCTCAGCGCCGTGGCCGACTGGTAGTCGGGCTGCGCCCGCTGGGTGATCGAATGGTAGATCGTTGTGGTGAGCACCTCGATACCGACCGGCGTGCCGAAGAAGACCGCAGATTCGAAGGATTCTATCCCGCGGATGAAGCTCAGGATGAAGGCGCTGGTCGTGACCGGCAGCATCAGGGCCAGGGTGATGCGCCAAAAGGTCTGCCAGCGCGTGGCTCCCGACATGCGACTCGATTCCTCGAGTGCGGGGTCCATGGCGCGAAAGGCGTCGACGACGAACAGGAAGATGAACGGCGTCGAATACTGCATCATGTGCCAGATGACGCCGCCGTAGGAGTAGACGTCGATCAGCGTGCTGTCCGTGCCGGTGAGCCATCGCCAAACCAGGTTGATGGTGCCGACCTGGGCGTTGCCCAGCATCGCCCAGGCAGTCGCGGTCAGGATGGGGGGAATGAAAAAGGGCAGCGTGATCAGCACTTCCAGCACGCCGCGCCCGGGAGTGTCGGTACGCGCCACGATCCAGGCAAGCAGGACGGCGAGCGCCAGGGCCAACACGGTCTTGACCAGCGAGATGCCGACGGTATTGGCCAACACCACCAGGTTTTCGGTCGTGGCGATACTGATATAGCCATTGAGATTGAACTCGCCTGCGATTCCCGGCGGTGTCGAATGAAGGCTGCCGTAGAGCAGCATCAGCATTGGATAGAGCGACAGGAAACTCAGCACGAGGATCAGCGCCGTGATGCCGGCGGGCCGCCCGTAGCGGCGGAGGCCGCCAAGGGACGCGGCGACGCGGCCGGTGAAATTCGCGGCAGCAGTCACCCGGTCGGAACGCTCTTCAAGCGCGGCCGATCCCATGTTCGCGCCTCCTCCCGCCGTACAGGGCGGCCCGCCGTTGGCCGCGCTGCCGGATTTTGCGGCGGCTGTCTCCCGCAGCCGTCTCGCCTTGCCTATTCGGCCGCCAGGGCCATCCGCGTGAGCAGCCCGAGCGGGCTCTTTGCCGTCTGCAGGTTCTCGGCATAGGCGTCGAGCCAGTCGAGCTTCGCCGAGGCGATGAACGCGCCGCCACGCGCGCCGCGATAGATGTCCGGGTTGTCGACCGTGGCCGGCACCTTCTTCTCGTTCATCAGTTCCTGCGCTGCGGTCAGCAGCCGCTTGCGCGTGATGGCGATCATGCGGTCGGAGGGCGCCAGGTGCTCGAGGCTGCGATCGACGATCTCGCCCATGCATTCCACCGCCGCCTGGTCCTGGCGGCCTATGCCCTGGATGCCGGTGTAATTGACGTTCTTCTGCATGTCGCGGTCGATGAAGTAGTCGTTCTCGCGGCGCGCCACGAGGCGATGACGGCCGTACCAGTCGTTGGTG
Organism: Rhizobium sp. Q54; assembly: GCA_945903635.1. Lineage (GTDB taxonomy): Bacteria > Pseudomonadota > Alphaproteobacteria > Reyranellales > Reyranellaceae > Reyranella. The sequence continues at coordinate 6,755 of CAMDOT010000038.1, forward strand.
TTGGGCAGGAACTTCACGTCGGGCGCCAGACCCGGGATCCAGTCGCCGTTCGCCAGCGTCTCCAGTGGCCGCGTCTTCTGCTTCCAGGCGACGTTGTAAGTCATGGTGTGCGTGTCATCCATCGGCACGTTCAGCGTGCACGCGATCTGGTCCTCGAACGAACCGTTGGGCGTGAAGGTGATGAACGGGAACAGGAAGTGCGCGAAGCGGTAGTAGTACGTGCCAGGATCGGCCGGGCGATAGGCCGCATACATCGTGCCCCATTCCGTCTCCGTCGCCTTGTAGTCGGGTGCGCGGTCGCCGACGCCCCAGCGATGGATGGTGTTGGGATCGACGTCGTCCACCTTGAGGCCGCCGATGTGCAGGAAGCCGAAGTGCGAGGTGTCGATGTCGCCTTCCAGCGACTGGAACCAGTTGCATTCGCGCTGGTGGACGCGCGTGAAACGCTCCGCCTCGGGCATCATCAGGATCTCGATATTCGGCAGCGGCGGCGCTTCCTCGCGTGGGCCCATGTAGGTCCAGACGAAGCCGGCGCGCTCGACGACCTTGTAGGCCTTGGCTTTGATGCGGTGCTTGAAGTCCTGCGCCGGCGGCACGTTCGGCATGTCGAGGCAGTTGCCTTCGACGTCGAATTTCCAGCCGTGATAGACGCAGCGCAGGCCACCTTCTTCGTTGCGCCCGAAGAACAGCGAGGCGCAGCGGTGCGGGCAGCGATGCTCCATGACGCCGATCCGGCCGTCGGTGTCGCGGAAGGCGATCAGCTGCTCGCCCAGCAGCAGGAGCCGCATCGGCTCGCCGTCCGGCTTCAATTCTTCCGAGAGACAGGCGGGAATCCAGTATTGGCGCATCAAGTCGCCCATCGGCGTACCGGGTCCAACACGCGTCAGCAGGTCATTATTGGCTGCAGTAAGCATGGTTTCCTCCGATTTCGTCCGTTCAACGGACGTTTGTACGATGATAGCAAAGACCAGCAAATCGGGCAATCGGAGAGACCCGTTTCCGGCTCGGAAAGCGGCGGCAGTTTCCGCCCCTTCCTCGTCGGCACATCGTTGCCGAGTTCAGTCGACTTCCGGCTCCGCCAGCTGCGCCTTCTTGAGGCCGGCGATCGGCGGCAGTTTGTTCGTGAGCAGCGCAACGCAATCCAGGATGCCGGTATCGGTCGGGCCCTTGCGCGTCGGCACGCCGTTGCCGGCGAGCGCCTGCTTGTGCTTGCGCAACATCGCGCGGAACGCCTCGACGCGCAGCCAGCCGATGTAGCCGTCTTCGTCCAGTTGCGCGCCATGCTTGCGCAACCACATCGCCGCTGCTGCCGCGACATGGACGGTTGCGTAGGACGTGCCGTCGCCGCTGCCCGCAACATCCTTGAAAGGTTCGGGTAGGCCGAACACCGAGTTCGGCCGGCAGATGTCGTCGGCTGGTGCCCAGGTGTCGACGAACGGACGGCCGATCTCGTAGTCGAAGCAGACCTTCATGTCGGCATCGATGCCGCCAGCCATGATGGTGCGCGAGTAGCGGCCGGGATAGACCGTGGCGCCGACGAGCTGCGGTGCGTCGTCGGTCTGGCCGGCGGCGCAGACGACGATCACGCCGCGTTCGTAGGCATGGTCGACGGCGCGGCCCAGCGCGTGCATCTGCTTGACGTTGCCGATGATCGACTGGACGCCGAGGCTGATCGAGATCACGTCGGCCAGGTTGCGGTCGACGGCATCCATGATGGCGTTGGCAGCATTCAGGATGGTCTGGCCGCTCAGCATCACGCCGTTGGTGACCCGGTAGGGCACGACCGGCACGGTCGGGCAGACGCCGATGTAGATGCCGGGCAGGTTGCCGCACAGCGCGCCGAGCGTGCGTGTGCCGTGGCCGGGCGTGACCACCAGCCCGCCGCCACCGTTCAGCGGGTCGCGAGGCTCGGACACGCCGGTATCGACGTAGTTGATGCCGCGATCGACCAGCAGGGCGGGTCTGTCGCCCGCAAGGTTGAAGACGATGTGGTTGGTGAAGCCCGTGTCGAGATGGGCAATCAGGACGCCGTTCCAGTCGAGATCGGCGCCGAATTCGTCGGTAAGCAGGCGCATCGCCTCGCGCGAACGGACGGCGCCGGTGTTCCAGTTGCTGACGGGCATGATGACCTCCCCCTCTGGGGAGGACTCTCATGAGGCAGGCGGGCCGTCACAAGGGCTAATGCAACCCTCGAGCGCATATCTCGCCGTCAGACGCCCTCCGGCTTGCGCGGCGGCCACATGCGGGCGAGATCGCCCGTCGGGTTGGAGTAGGTCGCGAAATCGGCCTTGTCGCGCGATTCGTGGAAGTGGGCGAGTGCCCAGACCACCGTCGGAAAAGCGAGCTGATCCCAGGGGATATCGGCCCAATCGACCAGCGCCACTTCCTCGCTCTCCACGCCGGCTGCGATGTCGGCGTTGACGAGCCGGGCGCGATACATGATCTGCACCTGGCCGATGCGCGCCACGCTGTACATGGCAAGCAACCGGTCGATCTCGATGGTGGCGCAGGCTTCTTCCAGGGCTTCGCGCTGGGCGGCCTGCTCGGTGGTCTCGCCCAGTTCCATGTAGCCAGCCGGCAGCGTCCAGAAACCCTTGCGCGGCTCGATCGCCCGCTTGGCCAGGAGGATCTTCTCGACCCCCTTGCTGTCTCTCCAGGTGCAGACTGCGCCCGCCACCACCTTGGGGTTTTGATAGTGGATGAATTCGCAGCGTCCGCAGACCAGGCGTTCGCGGTTGTCGCCGTCGGGGATGCGCTTTTCGAAATGCTCCGGGGGATCCCAGGGCAGGCGGGGACGGTCAGGTGGCGTGGTCGGGGCGCTCATGCCCCGAGTCTTAGGCCGCCCGGATCAGGGCCGCAACGCCGGGCCGGGTCTTGCCTTCCATCCATTCGAGGAAGGCGCCGCCGGCCGTCGAGACGTAGGAGAATTTCTCGGCGACACCCGCCGCCGCCAGCGCCGCCACGGTGTCACCACCGCCCGCAACCGACAGCAGCTTGCCGGCAATGGTTAGCTGGGCGACCGATCGCGCCAGGGCCACTGTGCCTGTATCGAACGGCGGAATTTCAAAGGCGCCGAGCGGTCCGTTCCAGACGAGCGTGGCGCAGTCCGCCACTTCCCGTAGATAGAGCCCGATCGATTTCGGGCCGACATCGAGGATCATCTGGTCGTCGGGGCAGGCATCGGCGTCGACGACCTTGCTGGCGGCGCCGGCCTTGAACTCGCCCGCCACCACGACGTCGATCGGCAGCAGCACGGTGCACTTGGCGGCTTTGGCCTTTTCCAGGATTTCGAGCGCCGTCGGCGCCAGGTCCTTCTCGCACAATGACTTGCCGACCTTGATCCCTTGCGCGTGCATGAAGGTGTTGGCCATGCCGCCGCCGATGATGAGCTTGTCGACCTTGCCGACGAGGTTGCCCAGCAGGTCGAGCTTGGTGGAAACCTTGGCGCCGCCGACGACGGCGCACACAGGGCGCTTCGGATTGCCCAGGGCCTTGTCGAGCGCCTCGAGCTCGGCCTGCATCAAGCGACCTGCCACCGCCGGCAGGCGGTTGGCGATGCCCTCGGTCGAGGCGTGGGCGCGGTGCGCGGTCGAGAAGGCATCGTTCACATAGAGGTCGCCCAGCACGGAGAGCTTGTCGATGAAGGCCGCGTCGTTTTTCTCCTCTTCCTTGTGGAAGCGAAGGTTCTCCAGCAGCAGCACCTCGCCCGGCTTGAGCGCGCGCACCGCATCCTCGGCCAGCGGGCCAATGCAATCCTCGGCGAAGGCGACCGGCTTGCCGAGTGCCTGCGACAGCGACTCGACCAGTGGCTTGAGCGACATCTCCGGCACGCGCTTGCCATCGGGGCGGCCGAAGTGGCTCAGCACGACGACGCGTGCACCCTTGGCCGCGAGTTCGGCAATCGTCGGAGCGGCGCGCTCGATGCGCGTGGCGTCGGTGACCTTGCCGTTCTTCATCGGCACATTGAGATCGACGCGCACCAGCACGCGCTTGCCGGAAACGTCGGCGGTGTCGATCGTCTTGAAGGTGACCTTGGGCATGAACTCTCTCTGAGGCTTCGAGGGTCAGGTCCCTAGCGTTTCCGGATCACGAAGACCAGTGTCTCGCCGTCGCGCGTGCTCGACACCAGTTCATGGCCGGTCTGGCGGCAGAAGGCGGGGAAGTCCTGCTCGGCGGCGGGATCGGTGGCGCGTACCGTGAGCAGCCCGCCGCTCGGCAGCTCGCGCAGCTTGCGGTTGGCCCGCAGCACGGGCAGCGGACAGAGAAGTCCTGTCGCGTCGTATTCGAGCGTATCAGTCACGGCGGCGATAATATTTCATGGCCTCGTTCACCCAGCCTCGGATGTTGTTGATTCGCGTCGTGTCGGCGGGATGGGTGCTCAACCACTCCGCTTGGCCTTTGCGGCCGGCATTGGCGGCGCGCATGCGTTCCCACACGCCGATTGCCTCGTGCGGGTCGTAGCCGGCCAGTGCCATCAGCACCAGCCCGATACGATCGGCTTCCGATTCCTGCGCCCGCGACATCGGCAGAATGAAACCCACCGTGGCGCCTGCGCCAACGGCGGCCATCATCGCCGGCAGGTAGGTTCGGCTGCGACCGCTGACGGTCGTCGCCAGTGCCGCCGCCGCCGCTGCCGTGCCGACCGAGGCCACCATCTGGTCGCTCATGCGCTCGGCGCCGTGGCGGGCCAGCGCGTGTGCCACTTCGTGGCCGATCACCGCTGCCAGACCCGCTTCGGTCCGCGTGATGGGCAGGATGCCGGTATAGACGGCGACCTTGCCGCCGGGCAGGCAGAAGGCATTGGGCTCGTTCTTGTCGATGGTGGAGAACTCCCATCGGAAGTTTGGCGCGCGCCACATCTCCGCCGGCGGCCGTTCGGCGGCTGCCGCGATCCGCTTGCCGACCTTCTCGACCAGCGCATTGGCCTGCGCATCGTGCGACAGCGGCTCCTTCGCCAGCACCTGCCGATAAGCTTGTAGGCCCATCTGGCGCTCTTCATTTTCGCTGACCAGCATGATCTGCGAGCGGCCGGTGACCGGCGCCGTCTCGCAGGCTGCGAGAAGAACGGCCGCTCCGCACAGAATCAAAGGCAATCGCAAGACCCGACGCATGCGCCGACTCTAGGGGCCGGGCGGGATCAGGTCGAGAGGAAGCCCGGCCCGCCACGGCGCTTGAGTTCGAGGCCGGCGTCGCGGCCCATGGCCTCGGCGTCACCTGCCGTGCCACGACGTTCGGTGGCGAGCGCTTCGGAGCCGTCGGGCTTCACGATCAGGCCGCGCAGATGAAGCGCGCCGTCGGCGGTGAGAATCGCGTGACCGGCGATCGGCGTGCGACACGAGCCATCGAGAACGGCAAGCATGGCGTGCTCGGCGGCGACGCAGATCGCGGTCGGTGCGTGATCGATGGCGGTCAGCCAGCCGCGCGTTTGCGCATCGTCCTCGCGGCATTCGATGCAGACCGCGCCCTGGCCGACGGCCGGCAGCATTTCGTCTTCCGGCACCGGCGTGCCGACATGGGCCATGCCGAGCCGCTTGAGGCCGGCCATCGCCAGCAGGGTGGCCTCGACGTCGCCTGCCGCGCGCTTGGCGAGGCGTGTTTCGACATTGCCGCGCAGATTCACGATCTGCAGGTCGGGTCGGCGGTGCAGCAGTTGGGCGCGCCGCCTGAGCGCCGAGGTGCCGACAATCGCGCCCTGCCTCAAGTCGGCGATGCATTGCACGTTGCCTGCGATCAGCACGTCGCGGGCATCCTCGCGCGGCAGGAAGGCCGAGATGGCGAGCCCCGGCGGCTGGGCCGTCGGCATATCCTTCATGCTGTGGACCGCGGCATTGATGCGGCCCGCCAGCAACGCTTCCTCGATTTCCTTGACGAATAGGCCCTTGCCGCCGGCTTCGGACAACGGACGATCCTGGATGGCATCGCCCGTGGTTTTTATGGCCACGATCTCGATGGCACCGGATGCCGACAGGGCCGGCACGGCGGCCGCCAACGCATCGCGCACCAGGCCCGCCTGCACGAGCGCCAGTTTGCTGCCGCGCGTGCCGAGCCGCAGAAGGGGAGTGGTCATGGGCGTTGCTCTAGCGTAGCTGGGCGCGCGACGCTAGAAGACACGCATGCGCGTGCTGGGCATCGAAACAAGCTGCGACGAAACGGCCGTCGCCATCGTCGAAGCGCCGGCCACAGGTGGTCCCGTCGGACGCATCCTGGCGAATGTCGTCTACAGCCAGCTCACCGAACATCGCCGCTTCGGCGGGGTGGTTCCGGAAATTGCCGCCCGCGCCCATCTCGAGCGGATCGATGGGCTGGTGATGGATGCGTTGGCCGAGGCGCGGCTGGGCCTTGCCGATCTCGATGGCATTGCTGCCACGGGCGGCCCCGGCCTGATCGGCGGCGTTCTGGTCGGCGTCATGACGGCCAAGGCGCTGGCCTTCGCCCACGACAAGCCGTTCCTCGCCATCAACCATCTCGAAGGCCATGCGCTTTCCGCCCGGCTCACCGAGGATGTGGACTTTCCCTATCTGCTGCTGCTCGTCTCCGGCGGCCACTGCCAGCTCCTCACCGTGCGCGGCCCCGATAGTCAGGGGGGGGATTTCACCCGACTCGGGACAACCATCGACGATGCCGTCGGCGAATGCTTCGATAAGACTGCGAAATTGCTCGGCCTTGGTTTTCCTGGTGGGCCTGCCGTCGAGGCGGCGGCCAAGGGCGGCAACCCGCAACGCTTCGCCTTGCCGCGCCCGATGTGGCGCAAGCCCGGCTGCGATTTCTCTTTCTCGGGCCTGAAGACTGCGGTGCGCCAGACGGTGGAGAAGCTGCCGGCACAGGATGCGCAAGCCGTCGCCGATCTCTGCGCCTCCTTCCAGCGCACCGTGGGCGACGTGCTCGCCGACCGCTGCGCCAATGCGCTCTCCCTCGCGCCATCCGCCACGCTCGTGGTGGCGGGCGGCGTCGCGGCCAACGTCTATCTGCGCGGCCGCCTGGAGACGCTCGCCGCCGCGCACGGCGCGCGGTTGGTCGCGCCGCCGATCAGGTTTTGCACCGACAACGGCGCCATGATCGCCTGGGCCGGCATCGAACGCCTGCGGCTCGGCAAGACGGACGGCCTCGACTTCCGGCCGCGCCCGCGCTGGCCGCTCGATCCTTCCGCCGCGGTTCGGGTGTAGGATGGCCGGCATGAGCCAGGGCTTCGACATCGTTCCATTGTTCGCCACGCCGGTCGTCCTGTCGGACCTGCCCGATGCGCCGACGCTCTGTGCCGAACTGCGCACCGTGATCGCGCAGCGCGAGAAGACCCATCCCGGCACGCAGGCGTCGAACCTCGGCGGTTGGCAGTCGACCTGGGACATGGATCGCTGGGGCGGTGCGCCGGCGATCAAGCTTCTGGCACTCACCCGCAACCTCGCCAACCGCGTGACGACGGATCGCGAGGGCAAGCCCATCGCCATCACGTGGCGTGCCAACATGTGGGCGAACGTGAACCGGACCGGTCACGGCAACGAATTCCACTGTCACCCCGGCAGCTACTGGTCGGCGGTGTTTTACGTCGACGATGCCGGCATCGATGCCGATGGGTCGCTGGGCGGCGAACTCGAGTTCATGGATCCGCGCGGGCCGGGCCCGGCGATGTATGCGCCTCACCTGGGCTTTGCCATGTCGGGAGGCTTGTCGGCTGGTGCGGCCGAGGTTGTACGTCCCAAGGCTGGTCGCCTGGTCATGTTCCCGGCCTGGATGCTTCACCAGGTCAGGCCCTATCGCGGCAATGTCGAGCGTATTTCCATTGCGATGAATCTCAGCCTGTGACGGCGGTCCATCATATCGGCGTGGTCGGCGGCGGTGCCTGGGGCACAGCGTTGGCCTGTCTGGCGCGCCGCGCCAACCGGCGCGTCACCATGTGGTCGCGCGATCCTTCGATCTCGGCATCGATCGTCCACAAGCGTGTCAACCCGGTCTATCTGCCGGGTCAGATTCTCGAGCCCGGTATCGAGGTCGCTGCCGCTCTGGCGTCCCTGGGCGCCTGCGATGCGCTGCTGCTGGCGTGTCCTGCACAAGCGGTGCGGATCGTGGCGCGCGATCTGCCGGGCACGACTCCGATCGTGATCTGCGCCAAGGGTATCGAGGCCTCGACCGGCCTGCTGATGCCGGAGGTGCTCGGCGAAGTCCTGCCGGGCCGGCCGCTTGCCATGCTGTCGGGCCCGAGCTTCGCCGAGGAGGCAGTACAGGGCCTGCCGACGGCCGTCAGCATCGCCACAGCCGACGCTGGCCTCGGCCGCGATCTGGCAGCGGCCCTGGCTGCCGGAGCCTTCCGGCCCTACTGGACCGACGACATCACCGGCGTGTCGCTGGGCGGTGCTGTGAAGAACGTGCTCGCCATCGCCGCCGGCATCGTCGAGGGCCGCGGCCTTGGCCACAACGCGACCGCTGCCCTGATCACGCGCGGCTTCGCCGAGATGGCCCGTCTCGGCCTCGCCATGGGCGCCCGTCTGGAAACCCTGACCGGCCTCAGTGGCCTCGGCGATCTCGTGCTCACCTGCAACGGCCCGTTGTCGCGCAATCGCTCGCTGGGGCTGGCGCTGGGCAAGGGCACGACACTGGCCCATCACATGGACGGACGCCGGCAGGTCGTCGAAGGCGAGGCGACGGCGCCGGCCGTGCTGGCCCGCGCGGCGCGACTCGGCATCGAGATGCCGATCTGCTCGGCTGTCGATGCTATCCTGCACCGCGGCGCGGACCTCGACGACGCGATCCGCGCGCTGCTGGCGCGGCCGTTGCGACGTGAAGGCGAATAGGTGGGAGAGTGAAATGGCTCATTGGCTGATAAAATCCGAGCCGTCGGCATATTCGTGGCAGCAGTTCGTGAAGGACAAGAAGACGTCCTGGACCGGCGTGCGCAACGCCCAGGCAGCGATCAATCTCAAGGCGATGAAGCCAGGCGACCGCTGCTTCTTCTACCATTCCAACGAGGGCAAGGAGATCGTGGGCATCGCCGAGGTCGCCAAGGCCGCCTATCCCGATCCCACCGACAAGGACGGCAAGGCCGTGACGGTCGACGTGAAGGCGGTAGAGGCGGTGAAGAAGCCCGTGACGCTCGCCGCCATCAAGGCCGATCCGCGGCTGAAAGATTTCGGCTTGGTGCGTCAGTCACGCTTGTCCGTCGTGCCCGTCAGCGACGCGCAATGGGCGCTCATCCTCAAGATGTCCGTCGGCTGAGCCGGCGCAGCCCCGTTACTCCGCCGCCAGCTTCCGTGCCGCCCTCGGATCGCGCGTGAGCAGACCGTCGGCGAGGTCGCGGTCGATCATGGAATCGGGCCGTTCCTCGACGCGGCCGAAGCCGGCGCCGCCGCCCACGAACATTTCCACGATGTCGCCCTTCGCGAGGTCGACGGCGGCCTTGCTGCGTAGCTCCTCGGTGGTGCCGTTGGCGCGGTGGACGCGACAGTAGCCGCGCTGGCCGGGCTCGCCGCCTAAGAGTCCTTCGGGGGCGAGGCGGAAGCGGTCGGAGTAGATCGCGAGTTGCACGTCGTCGCGCAGGATCTCGCAGCGCCGGGTGAAGCCGGCACCACCGCGGCGCGCGCCGAGGCCAAAGGAGTCGGGCGCGAGTTCGTAGCCGACGATGCGGAAGAAGTCGTAATCGATGTCGAGCGATTCGACCGGGGCGTTGGAACAATTGCTGAGGGGTGAGTCGACGGCGTCGCAACCGTCGGCGCCCCTGGAGGCGCCGTAGCCGCCGCCGAAGATTTCGAGATAGACGCTATAACCCTTCTCGCCGAGGTGGGAGAGGCAGAAGGCCGTGGTGCAGTCGAAGCCCGTGGCGATCACCTTGTCGGGCAGCGCCTGGGCCATCGCCTTCATCACCGCGTTGAACACGCGGTAGGCCGGGATCATCCGCGCCCGGACTGGCGCCGGCGGTCGGGGATTGAGCAGCGAGCCGTAGGGCACTTTGATCGTGATCGGCCGTGCCATGCCCTCGTTGTAGGGAATGTCCGGACTGGTCAGCACCGATTTTACGCAGGAGAGCGCTGCCGAGAGCGTGCTGGAGTAGGGACAGTTGAGGTTGCGTTTCACCTGGGCACAGGTGCCCTCGAAATCGATCTCGACCGAATCCTCGGAGATGGTGACCTTGGCCTTCACCACCAGCGGTTCGTCGGTGAGGCCATCATCGTCGACCGCATCCTCACCATAGAAGGTGCCCTTGGGCGCCTGGGCGATGGCGGCGCGCACGCGGCGCTCCGAGTAATCCTGCATCTCCTTCATCGCCGCTTCGACCTTGTCGGTGCCGTAGCGCTCGCACAGTTGCTTGACGCGCATCACGCCGATGGCGTTGGCGGCGAACTGCGCGTTGAAGTCGCCGATGGTGAGGTCGGGCACGCGGACGTTGGCGGTGACCAGGCGCTCGAACGAGCCGCCGTTCCAGTCGCGCTGGAAATCGTATTTGCTGGGCGGGAAGCGGAGGCCTTCCTGATAGACGTCGCTCGCATGGATGTTGAGGCCGGGAGCGCCGCCGCCGAGATCGAGATGGTGTGCGACCGAGGCGCCGAAGCCCACGACCCGGCCGCCAACGAAGATCGGCGTAAAAATGAACACGTCGGGAATGTGCTGGCCACCCTCGAACGGGTCGTTGTTGATCAGGAAGTCGCCTTCCTTGAGCGTTTCGACGGGATGGCGTCTTAGGCAGGCGCGCAGCGTTTCGCCGATCGGGCCGAGCTGCATGGGAATGAGTTCGGCCTGGGCCACGGTGTTGCCGAAGCGATCCATCAGGCCAGCCGAGCCGTCGCGCGCCTCGCGCAGGATGGTCGAGTAGGCGGAGCGGATGAGCTTTACGCCCATCTCGCGCGCCGAAGCGATCAGCGCCTGGCTGATGACGGCATAGTCGATGGGACCCAACTGGCTCATGCCGACCTCCGGAGGATCAGATTGTCTGCCGGGTCGAGTTCGGCTGTCCAGCCCGGCGGCACCCAGGTGGTGGCCGTATAACCCTCGACCACGGCGGGTCCGATGATCTTCTGGCCGGCTTCCAGCGCCTCGGCGGTGTATCGGGCGCAGTCGAGCCAGGCCTCATCGTGGAAGATCTTGGCCTGCTCGGGTGCCCGCGCCGCCAGCTTCTCGCGGTCGAGCTGCGGGATGGCGCCGATCGGCAAGGTGGCGCCTACCCGCAAGGTCACGATCTCGACAGCCCGGTCGAGCGTGGCGCCGTGCATGAAAGTGCGGTGGTGGGCGTCGGCGAACAGGCCGGAGAGATAGGCGCCATCGAGCGATTCTAGGCGATCGGCAGGAATTTCGACGCCGACCTCGAAGGCCTGGCCGACGAAGCGCATTTCCAGTGTGTGGATGTAGTCGAGGCCGCCCGGCAGTTTCATGTCGGCGAACTGGGCGGCGAGCCGGGCCCGCATCTCGGCGAATGTCTTGCCGGCTTCCGTGGCCGCTGCATCGTCGAGCTTCATCTTGCGCGTGACGGCATCGAACTTGGTGTAGTCGGAGGCCACCAGCCCATAGGCCGAGATCACGCCGGCATTGGGCGGCACGACGATGGTCGAGATGCCGAGCTCCTCGGCGATGCGCGCGGCATGCAGGGGGCCGGCGCCGCCGAACGGCACCAAGGCATAGTCGCGCGGATCGCGGCCCCGTTCGGTCGAGACGAGCTGGATGGCGCGCACGATGTTGGCGTCAGCCAGCTGCAGCGCTGAGGACGCGGCCTGTTCGATGCCAAGCCCGAAGCGGGCGGCGATGGGTTCGAAGGCGCGGCGTGCGGCGTCGCCATCGAGCGTCATGCGGCCGCCCAGGAAAGCACCGGGCCGGATGGTGCCGATCACGATGTGGGCGTCGGTGGTGGCGGGTTCGGTGCCGCCCTTGCCGTAGCAGGCCGGGCCGGGATCGGCGCCGGCGCTTTGCGGGCCGACGCGCAGCATGCCGCCATCATCGACCCAGGCGATCGAGCCGCCGCCTGCGCCGACCGACACGATGTCGAGCACCGGTGTGCGGATCGGCAGGCCATCGATCTCGGATTCGGAGGCCAACGAAGGACGGCCGTTCTGCACCAGGCAGACGTCGGTCGAGGTGCCGCCCATGTCGAAGGTGATGAGGTCCTTGTAGCCGGAGCGCGCGGCCTGGCGCGTGGCACCGACCACACCGGCGGCCGGCCCGGAATAGAGCGCGGTGATGGCGCTCTGGCGCATCGCCGAGGCGGGCAGGCGGCCGCCGTTGGACTGCATCACGGTGAAACGGCCGGTGAAGCCCGCGTCGGCGAGTTTGCCCTCGAAGCGGTGCAGGTAGCCGTCGATGACGGGCTGCACATAGGCCGACAAGAGCGTCGTCGAGGCGCGCTCGAATTCGCGGAACTCACGCGCCACCTGATGGCTGCAGGTCACGAGCACGCCGGGCAGTGACTCGGCGATCAGCGCTGCCAGCCGCTTCTCGTGCACCGGATTGGCATAGGCATTGAGCAGGCAGACGGCGACGGCCCGATAGCTGCCTGACTTGAGTGCGGGGATCAACTCGGCGCGCACTTTGGCTTCGTCGAGTGGCGTTTCGATCGAGCCATCAGCGCGCAACCGCTCGGTCGCCTCGAAGCAGTCCTTGCGGCGCACCGGCGGCGCCGGCTTGGCGTAGAAGAGGTCATAGATATTGCGCCGGTCGTGGCGCTGCATGAACAGCAGATCGCGAAAGCCTGCGGTTGCGATGAACGCGACCATCGCGCCCTTGCGCTCGAGCACGGCGTTGGTGGCGACGGTCGTGCCGTGGCCGAGATCCTTTATGCGCGAGAGGTCGATGCCCGAGGCGGTGAGCGCGGCGAACGCGCCGATGTCGGGGCTGCGGGGCGTACTGGGCACCTTGGTGACGACGATCCTGCCACCCTCGACCGCCACCAGGTCGGTGAAGGTGCCGCCGACCTCGACGCCGACACGCATCGCCTCAGCGCCCGTCTAACTTGGACTGCAGCTCGGCGATCTGCTTCTTCAGCTCTTCGTTTTCCTCGCGCGCCTTGGCAGCCATGGCTTTCACCGCGTCGAACTCGTCGCGGCGCGGAATGTCCATGCCGTCCAAAATCTTGGCGATCTGATCGCGCACGCGGGCCTCGACCTCGTCCTTCATGCCGGAAAGCGCCCCCACGGCGCCGTTGGCCACCTTGGTGAGGTCGTCAATGAAGGGATTGCGGGTTTGCATCGCCTGCTCCTGATGGGGCGTGACTCCTGGTGCGGGGAGTATGGGCGGCTGGTAGCATCCGGCGCAAGAAGCACCGGAGGACCGCCGTGAGTTTGGTAAAAGTCGAGTCGAGCGAAGGCATCACCACCATCACCATGACGCGGCCGGAGAAGCGCAACGCCCTCAACCAGGGCATGTGCGACGGCCTTTACGATGCCTATCGCGACTTCGAGGCCGGCGGCGACAAGGTCGCCATTCTGCAGGCCGATGGCCCCGCCTTCTGCGTCGGCGCCGACCTCAAGGAGCCGCCGTCCGCGATGTGGAAGGCCGTGCCGCATGTCAGCCACGCGCTTACCAAGCCGGTGATCGGCGTCACCCAGGGCTGGGTGATCGGCGGCGCCATCTGCATGGTCATGACCTGTGACCTGATGGTCTCGGCCGACACCACCAAGTTCATGTATCCCGAAGCCAAGGTCGGCGTGTTCGGTGGCCTGATGCCCGGCATCGTCTCGCGCATGCCGCACAAGGTGGCGATGGAACTGCTGTTGTTGGGCGAGGAGATCTCGGTGAAGCGGGCCTACGATGTGGGCTTCGTCAACAAGGTGGTGCCGCTGGGCGAAGAACGCGCCGAAGCGCGGCGCATGGCCAGGATCATCGCCGATTCGGCGCCGCTGGTGATCCGCACCCTGCGCGACTTCGCCAACCAGACCTTGCCGCGCGGACCGGCGGAGATCTTCGTGCCCGAGCGTTATAAGCTCGAGCAGATCGCCAATTCTGAAGACCGCAAGGAGGGCGCTGCCGCCTTCCGCGAGAAGCGGGCGGCCAAATTCAAGGGACGCTAGGAGAAACGCATGGGCAAGTTGCTGCTGGTCGGTTGCGGCAAGATGGGCGGCGCCATGCTGGAGGGCTGGCTGGCGCGTGGGCTCGTCGCCTCCGACGTGGTCGTGGCCGAACCGGCCGAGGCCATCCGGCCGAAGAAGCCGGGACTGCGTGCGGTGGCGTCGTCGGCCGAATTGAGCGAAACGCCTGAGATCGTGGTGCTGGCGGTGAAGCCGCAGTCGATGGATTCAGTGCTGCCCGACCTCAAGCGCTTTGCCGATGAAGGGGCAGTGTTCCTCTCGATCGCCGCCGGCAAGACCTTGGGCTATTTCGCGGGCCATCTCGGCAACAGCGCCAAGATCGTACGGTCCATGCCCAACACGCCGGCCGCGGTGCGCCAGGGCATCACCGTCGCCACGGCGGCGGCAGGCGTGTCGGCGGCCGAGAAGAAGCGCTGCCACGAATTGCTCGAAGCCGTCGGCCAGGTGCTCTGGGTCGACGACGAGGCGTTGATGGATCCGGTGACGGCGCTCTCGGGCAGCGGCCCGGCCTATGTCTTCCTGCTGGTCGAGGCGATGGCCGCGGCCGGTGCCAAGCTCGGCCTCACGCCGGAGATGGCGATGCAGCTTGCGCGCGCGACGGTGTCGGGCAGCGGCGAATTGCTGAAGCAATCCTCCGATCCCGCCTCGCAGCTCCGCATCAACGTCACCAGCCCCGGGGGGACGACCGCTGAGGCGCTAAAAGTTCTGATGGCAGCGGACGGGATTCAACCGGTGTTCGACAAGGCGCTGGCGGCGGCCTCACGTCGCTCTAAGGAGCTCGCGGGGTGACGCCGGCGCACGAAGCGGCCCTCGACGTCTTTCTCGGCCTGATTGCCGACAAGGATTTCGCGGCCGTGACGCTGCGCGACGTGGCCCAGGCGGCGAACCTGGGGCTGGCCGATCTCTATCGCCTCTACCCCGACAAGGTGGCCCTGGTCGCGGCCTTCCTGGCCCGTGTCGATGCCGAGGTGCTGGCAGGCACGCCCCGTCAGAGCGATCCCGAGGAGACGGCGCGGGATCGCCTGTTCGACACCATGATGCGCCGCTACGACGCCCTCCGCCCCCATCGCGCAGCCCTGCGGGCGATCCACGGCGCCTCCCGCCGGGACCCGCTACTGCTGCTCGCCCTGGCGCCGGCACTTCGCCGGTCGATGGCCGCCATGCTGGAAGCCGCCGGCGTGCCAAGCGATGGGCTGCCGGGTGCATTGCGACAGAACGGCCTCCTGGCCATTCACTATGCCGTCTCCCGGGTCTTCGACCGGGACGAGACGGGAGACCTCTCCAAGACCATGTCCGCCTTGGACAGCCGTCTCAAGACCGCCGAAAAATGGGCTCAACTCGTTGGTAAATATGTGAAAAGGCCGGATCCCAAGGGATCGACACCGGAGGCTGAATCGCCTGCTGCGTGAATATTTTGTGCAGTGCACAAAATTGTCTCTTGACTTGCTGCAGCGCGAGCATAAATTAGGCCCTGTTGTGCACCGCAGCAAAAACGGTGCACCAGAGTTTTCAGCAACGCGTTTTCGCCCCTCCAGGAGAATCCCCATGTACGCCACTGGCGCCTTCAAGAATCCGTTCGCCGACTTCGACTTCAGCAAGATTGCCGGCGAGTTCAAAATGCCGACCATGAACATCGAGTCGATCGTCGAAACCGGCCGCAAGAACTTTGCCGTGATGACCGCCGTCAACACCTCGGCCGTCGAGTCGATGAAGGCGATCGCGCAGCGCCAAGGCGACATGGTCCGCGCCGCGATGGAAGACTTCTCCAAGCACGGCAGCGACGTGATGTCGGCCGCGACCGTCGAAGAGAAGGCCGCCAAGCAGATCGACTTCGTGAAGAAGAGCTACGAGGCCGCCATGGCCAACACCAAGGAACTTGCCGACCTCTACAGCAAGGGCCACACCGAGGCTCTCTCCGCGCTCAGCGCGCGCGTCTCGGAGCTGACCGAAGAGGTCAAGGCCGTGATCGCCAAGAAGGCTTAAGCTTCGATCGGCTTACGTCGATGGAATGGAAGGGGCCGCTTTGCGGCCCCTTTTCTTTTGAGCGCACCGCACTAGGCTTTGCCTATCATGGAACAGATCACCTACGACGATTTCGAGACGGTCGACATCCGCGTCGGCACCATCGTGGAAGCAGCGCCGCTCGAGGGCGCACGCAAGCCCGCACTCCGGCTGCTGATCGATTTCGGCCCTGAACTCGGCACGCGCAAATCCTCGGCCCAGATTACGGTGCACTACACGCCGGAGGAGCTGGTCGGCCGTCAGGTGGCCGCGGTGGTTAACTTCCCGCCGCGCCAGATCGGCAAGTTCATGTCGCAGGTACTGACGCTCGGCTTCCCGGCGGAAGACGGCAGCGTCGTGCTGATCGCGCCCACCAAGCCGGTGCCGAACGGCGGCAAGCTCTTCTAGAAGACTTTGTGGATCCAGCCGTGTGGGTCGGCGGCAGTGCCGCGCTGGATGCCGACAAGGGTCGCCTTCAGCGCCTCGGTGCTGGCGCCCGAGCCGCCGTTGCCGACGGTGAATTCGCCATCGGGCGAACGCACGGTGCCGATCGGTGTCACCACGGCGGCGGTGCCGCAGGCAAAGGCTTCGCGCAACCGGCCGCTGGCGGCATCGGCCTTCCATTGCTGGATGGAATAGCGGTCCTCACGAACGGTAATGCCCTTGTCCTTGGCGAGCGTCAGCAGTGATGAACGGGTGATGCCGGGCAGGATCGTGCCGCCCAGCGGCGGCGTCACCATCGAGCCGTCGTCGAAGACGAAGAAGATGTTCATGCCACCCAGCTCTTCCACCCAGCGCCGCTCGGCCGCATCGAGGAATACGACCTGGTCGCAGCCATGCTTGGTCGCTTCCGCCTGGGCGATCAGGCTGGCGGCGTAGTTGCCGCCGCATTTGGCGGCACCCGTGCCACCCGGGGCGGCGCGTGTGTAGTCCGGTGACACCCAGACCGAAACTGCGGGCGCGCTGGTCTTGAAGTAGGCGCCGACCGACGAGGCGATGACGATGAAGAGATAGTCCGACGACGGTTTGACGCCGAGGAAGATCTCGTTCGCGAACATGAAGGGGCGGATGTAGAGGCTGCCATCGCCGTCAGGGATCCACTCGCGGTCGACGCTGACGAGCTGGTCGACGGCCTCGAGAAACACGTCTTCCGGCAGGGCCGGCATGGCCAGCCGTTCGGCCGAGTCCTGGAAGCGGCGCGCATTCTCCCGCGGCCGGAAAAGCGTCGCACCACCGCTGGCGGTGCGATAGGCCTTCAGCCCCTCGAAGACTTCCTGGGCGTAGTGCAGGACGGCGGCAGCCGGATCCATCGGGATCGGCGCCCGGGGTTCGACCCGCGCGTCGTGCCAGCCCTGGGATTCACTGTAGCGGATGGTCACCATATGGTCGGAGAAGACCCGGCCGAAGCCCGGGTTCTTCAGGAGCTCGGCGCGCTTGTCGGCGGCGAGCGGCGCCGGATGCGGATGGCGAACGAATTTGAGCGACTGTGTCTTGGACATTTTTCTCTCGGATATTTTCCCGACTGTAGCACAGACCGTCTAACTGCAAGTCTGCGGCCCGCTGCTCATAGCGGAATTCGCACCACCACGCGCAAACCGCCCAGCGGCGAGGCGCCGAGCGCGACATCGCCGCCATGGCTGCGCGCCACGTCGCGGGCAATGGTGAGGCCGAGGCCCACGCCGCCGGTATCGGCATTGCGCGACTCATCGATGCGGAAGAACGGCCGGAAAACGTCTTCGTATTTGTCGGGAGGGATGCCCGGGCCGTCGTCGTCGATGGTGATTTCGACCGAGGTGCGGCCACGGATGGCCTGCAGCTTGACCTTGGTGCCGTAGCGCAGCGCGTTCGACACCAGGTTGGTCAGGCAGCGCTTGATGGCGAGCGCGCGCAACTCGACGTTCATGTCGCCCTGCCAGGCGACCTCGACGTTGGCGTTGTCGCGCCGGGCGCCGGCGGCCACGTCCTCCAGGATCTCGGAGAGGTCGACCGGGGCAGGATCCTCGTCGCCCTCGCCGCGGGCAAAGGCGAGATAGCCCTCGATCATCCGCTCCATGTCGGAGACGTCGTCGGCCAGCTCCTTGGTTTCCGGCGACTCGGGCAGGAGCGCCAGGGACAGCTTCATGCGGGTGAGCGGCGTACGCAGATCATGACTGACGCCCGCCAGCATCTCGGTGCGCTGCTGGAAGGAGCGGCGCAAGCGAATGCGCATGGTGTGGAACGCCGTCGCCGCATTCCGAACCTCTCGGGTGCCGCCCGAGAAGGCGAAATCGGGAACATCGCGGCCCTTGCCGAGCGCGTCGGCCGCGACACCGAGATGCTCGATCGGCACGAGTTCGCGGCGCATGAACCAGATGGCGAGCCCGAACAGCACCAGGGCGAGGCCGAGCTGGGCCAGCACGTAGGCGAGGCTCGAGCCGAAGGTGAGGCGGACATGCGGCACCAGCACGTCCATGACATCGCCGTCGCCGAGCTGGATTTCGATCAGCATCTGGCCGCCACCGACGCTGTTGTCGATGAAGAAGGGGCGCTTCAGGTCGGCCTCGAGCGCGCCCTGGACCTCGCGCGCCACGATGTCGAAATACTCAGGTTCCTTGAAGGGTCGGATGATGCCTTTGCGGAAGCTGACGAACAGCAGCAGGTCCTGCGCTGAGCGGTTCAGGATCCAGGCCCGGTGTGCATCGTCGGGGAAGTCGGAGCGGAGCGCGATCAGGACGCGCAGGTCGCGCACCAGCAGGACCGCGAGGCGGTTGGTGACGTTGTCGCCGCGCTGGCTGTAGAACCACCATGCGCTCAGCGCCTGCAGCAGCAGCATCGGCACGACAATGATGATCAGTGCGCGCGCGAACAGGGTCTGCGGCGAATGCCTGTCGGCCCACTGGGCGACGCGCTCGAAGATGTCGCGGGCGGCGGCCCATCTCATGCGTCGACCAACCGATAGCCTTGGCCCCTGACGGTGCGCAGATAGCGCGGGAAGGAAGGATCGGGTTCGATCTTGCGCCGCAGGCGCGTCACCTGCACGTCGATGGCGCGCTCGTTGATGGCGCTGCCGACGCTCTTGCACAGGGTCTCGCGGCTCAGCACTTCGCCCATGCGGCTGGTGAAGGCGCGCAGCAGTGCCACCTCCGCGTCGGTCAGGGCAACGCGCTTGTCCTTCTGCGTCAGCTCGCCCAGCTCGGAGTCGAATTGCATCGGGCCGAATGCGACGCGGCGCTGTGGCTCGGCCGGCGGCCCGGCGGCCGGCCGGCCGCGGCGCAGGATGCTCTGCAGGCGGAGCAGCAGCTCGCGCGGCTCGAACGGCTTGCCGAGATAGTCGTCGACGCCGGTCTCGAGGCCCGCGATGCGGTCCTTGGGGTCGGCCATGGCCGTCAGCATCAGGATCGGCACGTCGTCGGTGCGGCGCAGCTCGGCCGCGAAGGCGAGGCCGGTCTCGCCCGGCATCATGACATCGAGCACGATCAGGTCGAAATCGAGTGTCTGCAAGCGCTGGCGTGCTTCGGCGGCGTGGCTCGCGGTGGAGACGCGAAAGCCATTGCGCGAGAGGAACGACTTCAGGAGTTCGCGCAGACGCGTGTCGTCGTCGACGACCAGGATGTGCGGCTTGTCGGCCGACGCGTCCATGAGGCTCAGCGTCCGCCCCGCACTCGCTTGTCGACCACGACGCGTTCGGCGGGATCGAGCAGGCCGAGCAGGACCTTGCGGAAACCCTCGACCGAATCGGCGCCGGTCTCGCGATAGGCGCGGGCAAAGCGCTGGCTCTGCCGGTCGGTCAGGTCGTGCTCCAGCTTTGTACCCTTTTCGGTGAGCCACAGCCGGCGCTCGCGGCGATCACGCGCGCCGCTCTTCTGCTCGACGTAACCCTGCTCGATGAGGTCCTTCAGCACGCGGCTGATCGACTGCTTGGTCACCTTGAGGATCGACAGCAGATGGCCGACGGTCTCGCCGGGATGGCGGCCGATGAAGTAGAGCGCACGGTGATGCGCGCGGCCGAGCTGGTAGCGCTTGAGATGCTGGTCGGATTCGAACGTGAAATCCCGGTAGGCGTAGAACATCAGCTCGATGCCCTGGCGCAGTTCTTCCTCGCGCAGGAACAGCGGATTAGCGGGGGATCTGGATTCGACCATGCCTTTAACTGCGGCGACTATAGAGCGGGCGCACGGCATTGACACCCCGGTGAGCCAGCCGGTGGGACGGCGTTGCGGGCTCGCCGCTTTTCCGACATTTTCGCCTCATGCTCACCGTTCATCATCTCGGCAAGTCGCAGTCCGAACGCATCGTCTGGCTCTGCGAGGAACTCGGCATCCCCTACGAGCTGAAGGTCTACGACCGTCATCCCGTCACGCGCCTGGCGCAGCCCGACTACAAGGCACTGCATCCGATCGGCTCGGCGCCGGTGATCACCGACGGCGATCTCGTGCTGGCCGAATCGGGCGCCATCGTCGAATACATTGCGGCCAAGTATGGCAGCGGACGGCTCACGCTCGCCGCCGGCCATCCCGACTTTGCCCAGTTCCTCTACTGGTTCCATTTCGCCAACGGCACGCTGCAGCCAGCGACGGGGCGGAACATGATTCTCAGTCGCCTCAACCTGCCGGCTGACAATGCGGTACTGAAGGCGATGAACGGACGCTTGGCGCTGGCGCTCGGTCATCTCGAGGAACGGCTGGCGAAGGTCGACTATCTCGCCGGCAGCGAGCTCACCACCGCCGACATCATGCTGGTCTTCACCCTCACCACCATGCGGCTGTTCTATCCTTACGATCTCAAGCCCTATCCCGCGATCCTGCGCTACCTGCAGCGCATCGGCTCGCGGCCGGCCTATCAAAAAGCGATGGCCAAGGGCGACCCCGACATGGCGCCTCTCCTGACCTGACCTGACCTGACCGAACGGCCGAAAATTGCCGAGGCCGGAGGTGTGTCAGCAATTTTGAGTCAGCTTCATTGACAAAGTCAGTAATACTGACCTATATATCCAGAAGATTGCTAATTAAGACGTCAAAAAGGTCCATTCAGAATCATTTGGAGGAGGATATCGCAATGTCCGCAACAATGGATGATCGCGACGGCTTCATCTGGGTCGACGGCAGGCTGGCGCCGTGGCGCGAGGTCCGGATGCACGTCCTCACCCATGCCCTGCACTACGGCTCGGCCGTCTTCGAGGGCGAGCGCATCTATGACGGCCGCGTCTTCCGGCTTTCGGCCCACAGCGCCCGCCTCATCAACTCCGCCCGCCTGCTCGACTACGAGCTACCCTGGACGCGCGAGCAGATCGAGGAGGCGACACGCGCCGTCGTGAAGGCGAACAAGCTCAGCCAGGGCTATATCCGCCCGATCGCCTGGCGCGGTTCGGAAGTGCTGGGCGTGTCGGGTATCGGCACATCGGTACATCTCGCCATCGCCCCCTGGGATCAGGAGGGCAAGCTCTCCGTCCAGGCGCGCGACAGCGGCATCAAGGTCACCATGGCCAAATACCGCCGCCCATCGCCGGAGACGGCGCCGGGCCATGCCAAGGTCGCGGGCCTCTACGTCATCTGCGGCATCGAGAAGGATCGCGCCCTGAAGGCCGGTTTCGACGACGCGCTGATGCTCGACTGGCAGGGCCGCCTGGCCGAATCGACCGGCGCCAACATCTTCCTGGTGATCGACGGCACCCTGGTGACGCCGACGCCGGAGAATTTCCTGGACGGCATCACCCGGCGCGCCGTCATGGGCATGGCCGCCAAGCGGGGCTGGCTGGTCGAGGAGCGCGCCGTGATGCCCGAGGAACTCGGCCGCGCGAGCGAGGTATTCCTGAGCGGCACGGCTGCCGAGATCGTCCCGGTAGGCTCGATCGACGGCCACAACTATCAGGCAGGGCCGGTGGCCCGCACGCTGATGGCTGATTTCCAGAAGCTCGTGCGCGAGCCCGATTCGGAGGGTTTCGGCGAGTCGACGCACTTGGCCGGGCCAACCCGATCGCTGGCCGCTTGACATCAGGGGTTTCAATCCCCTTTTCTCGATGATGTCCGAGGGGTGTCCGGTGTCCGCAAGGGGACCGGGCTGAGACAGCCGGCCGGCTGAACCCTTTGAACCTGCTCCGGATCATGCCGGCGAAGGAACGGGAGTTCGTCGAGTGAAACGACCATCTGTCACCGTGATCGGCGCTGGCGTCGCAGGCCTTTGCTGCGCGCTGGAATTGAGCCTGCGCGGGGCAAAAGTCGACGTGGTCGAGCGGGGCCGTGCCCTGGGCGATGGTGCCTGCTCGTGGCAGGCGGGCGGCATGCTGGCGCCGTGGTGCGAGCGCGCCACGACGGAGGCCGTGGTCGCTGAACGCGGCGCGCCGTCGATCGATTGGTGGGCGCGTCATTTTCCCGGCACCGTCCGCAAGGGCAGCCTCGTCGTGGCCCAGCCGCGCGATGCCGCCGACCTCACGCGGTTCGCCCAGCGGACCGAGCGCTTCGAACGGGCCGATGCCGAACGCATTGCAGCCCTCGAACCCGATCTCGCCGGCCGCTTCCGCCGGGCGTTGTTCTTTCCCGACGAAGCGCATCTCGAGCCGCGCCTGGCATTGGCGGCACTTGTCGAGCGGCTTGCGGATCGCGGCGTCGAGGTCCGCTTCGGTGTCGAAGTGTCGCCTGAAGACGCACCCGGCGACATGATCGTCGATTGCCGCGGGTTCGCCGCGCGTGACGTCTTGCCCGACCTGCGCGGCGTGCGCGGCGAGATGGTGGTGGTGCGCTGCCGCGACGTGTCCCTCACGCGGCCCATCCGCATGCTGCATCCGCGGATCCCGCTCTACATTGTGCCGCGCGGCGACGGCCGCTTCATGATCGGCGCCACCATGGTCGAAAGCGAACAGCGGGGGCCCGCGACCGTGCGCTCGACAGTGGAACTGCTGAATGCGGCCTACGCCCTGCATCCTTCCTTCGGCGAGGCGGAGATCGTCGAGCTTGGCGCCGATCTGCGCCCGACATTCCCCGACAATCTGCCGAGGGTCGAGCGCCAGGGCCGCATCGTCCGCGCCAATGGTCTCTATCGCCACGGCTTCCTGCTGGCACCCGCGCTTGCCCGCGAGGTCGCCGGTATTATTCTTGAGTCCACCGACACGCTGGAGATGGCCGATGCGGATATTCGTCAACGATGAGGTGCGCGACGTCGACGCCGGCACCCTTGCCGTGGCGCTCGAAGCCATGGGCTTCGGTGGCCGCAAGATCGCGACCGCCGTCAACGGCCGCTTTGTTGCAGCGACCGCACGTCCCGGCACCAAGCTGGCCGACGGCGATCGCATCGAAGTCGTTGCCCCGATGCAGGGCGGGTAGAGATGGGCAAGGAGGCTAGGAAATGTCGTTCTACGGCGTAGAGCTCGGCTCGCGCCTGCTGCTGGGCACGTCGCGCTATCCTTCGCCGGCAGTGCTCGGCGAGGCGATCAAGGCGTCGAAGGCCGAGGTCGTGACGGTGTCGCTGCGGCGCGAGGGCGGCAGCGAGCGTGCCGGCCAGAGCTTCTGGTCGCTGGTGCGGGCGCTGGGCGTACGCGTGCTGCCGAACACGGCGGGCTGCCACTCGGTGAAGGAAGCGGTGACGACCGCGCACATGGCGCGCGAGCTGTTCGACACGACCTGGATCAAGCTCGAAGTCATCGGCGAGTCCGACACCTTGCAGCCCGACGTCTTCGGGCTGGTTGAGGCGGCGCGGATCCTGTCCGAGGACGGCTTCGAGGTCTTTCCCTACACGACCGAGGATCTCGTGGTTGCCGATCGCCTGGTCGAGGCGGGGTGTCGCGTCCTGATGCCGTGGGGTGCGCCGATCGGCTCGGCGCGCGGTCTCAACAACGTCTATGGACTGAAATCGCTCAGGGCCCACTTTCCCGACATTCCGCTAGTGGTCGACGCTGGCCTCGGCGTGCCGTCGCACGCGGCGGCGGCCATGGAAATGGGCTACGACGCGGTGCTGCTCAATACGGCGGTCGCCGAGGCGGGCGATCCCGTGGCCATGGCGCGCGCCTTCGCGCTTGCCGTCGAGGCTGGCCGCACGGCCTTTCTTGCCCAGCCTTTGGAGCCGCGCGACATGGCAGCCCCGTCCACGCCGGTGATCGGCAAAGCGGCGCTTGGAGACTAGAGAGATGCTCGATCCCTTCTATCCCGTCGTGCCTGATGCCGGTTGGGTGGCGAAGCTGGTGCCTGCCGGCACGAAGCTGATCCAGCTCCGCATCAAGGAGCAGCCCGAGGCCGAGGTGCGCCGCCAGGTGCGCGAGGCCAAGGCGGTTTGCGCGACGCATGGCGCGGACCTCATCGTCAACGACTACTGGCAGGTCGCGATCGACGAGGGCTGCGCCTGGGTCCATCTCGGGCAGGAAGATCTCATCGATGCCGACATCAAGGCGATCCGCCGCGCCAACATCCGCATCGGCGTCAGCACGCACGATCATGCCGAGCTCGACAAGGGCCTGGCGGTCGATCCCGACTACGTGGCGCTGGGGCCGATCTACCCGACCAAGCTGAAGCAGATGCCGTGGGCGCCGCAGGGCACAGAGAAACTGGCGGAGTGGAAGAAGCTGGTCGGTGATCGGCCGCTGGTCGCCATCGGTGGGCTCACGCTGGAGCGCGCGCTGCTCTGCCTGAAATCCGGCGCGGACATTGCCTCGGTCGTGGGCGACATCGTGAACCACGCGGACCCGATCGGACAGGCGAAGACGTGGATCGTAGCGACGAGAAAGCCATGACGATGGGCACGAGCCGCTACGCAAGACAGGCGATCCTGGGCGAGGTCGGCCCTGAGGGCCAGGCGAAGCTCGCCGCGGCGTCGGTCCTCGTGGTCGGCGCGGGCGGTCTCGGCTGTCCGGTGCTGCAGTATCTCGTGGGCGCCGGCGTTGGACGAATCACGGTCGTCGATCACGACACGGTCGAGGTGACCAACCTCCATCGCCAGCCGCTCTACCGCATGTCCGACATCGGCCGGCTGAAGGTCGAAGCGGCGCGAGACGCGTTGCAGGGCTTCAATCCGGAGGTTCGCCTCGACACGGTGGCGGAACGGCTGACGCCGCAGAACGTCGCCCATCTGGTCGCAGCGGCCGACGTCGTGGTCGATGCCGCCGACAGTTTCGCCGTCACCTACATTTTGAGCGACGCCTGCCAGGCCGCAGCCAAGCCGCTGGTCAGCGCGTCGGTCATCGGCATGACGGGCTACGCCGGTGCCTTCTGCGGCGGCGGCCCGAGCTATCGCGCGGTCTTCCCGGAAGTGTCGGTCGATGGCGGCACCTGCGACACCGTCGGCGTGATCGGCACCGCCGTGGCCGTGCTGGGCGGACTGCAAGCCCACCTCGCGCTGCATCTTCTTCTCGGCCTCGAGCCCAGCGTGCTCGGGCGCGTGGTCACCTTCGATGCGAAGCGGCTGGCGTTCGGCGGCTTCGGCTTTGCCGGAAGTCCCGAGCCCGAAGCATTCGTGCCGTTCATCGCCCCCGAAGAAGTGAGCGCTGACGATACCGTCGTCGACCTGCGCGGCCTCGATGAGGCGCCGGTCTCGCCTTTTGCCGGTGCCGAGCGGCTCACGGTCGACAATATCGACTCGCTGGTATCGCGCGGCGGACGTGTCGTGCTCTGCTGTCGCAGCGGCCAGCGTGCGCTGATGGCGGCCGATCGGCTGCGCGCGCGCGGCTTCTCCGATCTCGCACTGGTGGCGTTGGGTTAGATGGCCACAGACCCGCCGAAGGTGACGGAGACGCGCCGCCCGCAGATCTACCCCGTGCTCACGGCGGTCGAGCTGAAGCGCATCGACCATTTCGGCACGCGGCGGCGCTATGGCGACGGCGATTTCCTGGCCCGCACTGGCCAGGAGAGTCCAGGCATGTCCGTGATGCTGTCGGGCAAGATCGTCATCCTGCGTCACGACGGGCTCGGCCACATCTCGCCGATCGTCGAGATGGGGCCGGGTGAATTCGCGGCCGAACTCGCCGAGCTTTCGGGTCAGCCGGCGATGGTCGATGTCCGCGCGATCGGCGACGTCGAGACTCTGCTGATCCCGCCCGACGGCTTGCGTGCCCTGATGGTCGCGGAGGCGGAGTTGGGCGAACGCCTCATGCGGGCGTTGATCCTGCGTCGCGTCTACCTGATCGAGTCCAATGCCGCCGGCCCGATCCTGGTGGGCGAACTCACCTTGCCCGACATGATCCGCCTGCAAGGCTTCCTGACGCGCAACGGCCAGCCTTACAGCGTCATCGATCCGGAGCGCGACCCCGATGCGGCGCAGATGATCGCGCGCCTGTCGCCCGATCCCGAGGATTATCCGCTGGCGGTCTGTCCCGACGGCACGGTGCTGCGAAACCCGTCCGAACAGGAGCTGGCGCTTTGCATCGGCCTGCTCGACCAGAGTGACGAGCTGCGAGTCTACGACATCGCCATCGTCGGCGCCGGCCCGGCCGGTCTTTCGACCGCCGTCTATGCCGCCTCGGAAGGGCTGCAAGTGCTGGTGGTCGAGACCCGGGCGTTCGGTGGTCAGGCCGGCGCCAGCAACCGCATCGAGAATTACCTGGGCTTTCCCACCGGCATTACGGGGCAGGCGCTGACGGCGCGCGCCTTCGTGCAGGCGCAGAAGTTCGGCGCCCAGTTCGTGATCCCGCTCACCGTGGCGCGCCTCGACTGCAGCGGCGGCCTCGAAAAGCCGATGAGCCTGGAGACGGACGATGGTTGGCGCGTGCAGGCACGGACGGTCGTGATCGCCTCGGGCGCCCGCTACCGCAAGCTGGCGCTGCCCAATCTCGAGCAGTTCCAGAATCGCGGCATCTGGTACTGGGCCTCGCCGATCGAAGCCAAGCTCTGCACCAGTGCCGAAGTGGTCATCGTGGGCGGTGGCAATTCCGCCGGACAGGCGGCGGTGTTCCTGGCCGCGCATGCTGCGAAAGTGTGGATCCTGGTGCGCGGCAAAGGCCTCGCCGAGACAATGTCGCGCTACCTGATCGATCGCATCGAGGCGGCGCCGAACATCGAGGTGTTGTCGGAAACCGAGATCGTGGAACTGATCGGCTCGGAGCAGGAAGGGCTGCAGCGCGTGCGCTGGCGCACCAAGCCGGGTGACGCCGACACCGTGCGGCCGGTTCGCCATGTCTTCCTGTTCCTGGGTGCGGCACCGGCGACGGAATGGTTGACGGATTGCGGCATCGACGTCGACCGCACCGGCTTCATCCGCACCGGCACCGATGTTGAGGCACCGTGTCCCGATCGCCCGCCAACGGCTCATGAAACCAATGTGCAGGGCGTGTTTGCGGTGGGCGACGTGCGCTACTGCTCGGTCAAGCGCGTGGGTGCCGCGATCGGCGAGGGTGCGAATGTCGTGGCCGAAGTGCACGGCCTGCTGGAGCGCCTGAACGCGGCGGAATAGCTGCCGGGGGCGCGCGACTCCAGTCGCGCGTCATCACTTGCCGCAGATAAAAGATCGCGCCACTGGAGAGGGCGTGAATATATTCGACACTCCACACTCGATCTGAATCTTGAGCGCGCAGGATGCGCGCGGTCCGGAAGATTCATGATCTGCTGGACCGCGAGCGTCCCGCTCGCTCATACCGACATCGAATAAATTCACACC
>CAMDOT010000039.1 GCA_945903635.1 Rhizobium sp. Q54
GGCACGCGCGCAAGGTTTTCACGCAGCCGGGCCTGCTCCTGGACGATCTGCTGCCGTTCGGCGTCGACCTGGGTCACCTTGCGCTGGGCCTCGGCAACGGCCTGCTGCAGCTGCAGGACCTTGGTGAGCGCATCGCGGGTCTTGGCGTCGAACTCACGGGCCTCGGCGTAGAGCCGGATCTGGTCGGCCGAGCCATCGACCAGGCGCAGCTCCTGCTGCTGCGTCTGCTCCTGGACGACCTCGAAGGTCTGGGTCTGGTCGCCGCCCGGCAAAGCGAACGGGATGCGGTAGTTGCCTTCGCTGATGTCGACGCCTTTGGCATCGGGCTTGGTGAGCGTCCAGCCCGCGAGGCGGCGCTGAACGACCACGAGCTGGCGCGGCTCCTTGGCCGGGCCGCGCACACGATAGACCGTGGTCTGGCGCACGATGCGCGAGAGCTTCAGCACGCCCTGGGCAATCGTCCCGGTGGCGAGCCGGTCGGCCTGGGACATCTCGCGTTCGATGGTGATCTTCTCGTCGAGCGCATAGGCGAGGAGCCGCGTCTCGCCGATCGGGAACCCCGATAGCCGGGCATCGCCCACGTAGGAGACGTTTGCGGCCTTGTCGCGCTCGTAGATCGTGATCAGGCCCGGCGGCAGGCCGCTCTCGCCGTCGTTGGTGAGTCGGATGGCGGCCAGCGGATTGCGCGCCGCGGTATCTGCCTGATAGAGCGCCAGCCGCTGCGCCGGCACCTGGCGGTCGATGATCGGGATCGACAGCGTGCGGCCGTTGTCGACGTTGACGGCGCGCGGAAATCTGAAGACGACCTGGGTCGCGGCGTCCGTCGCTTCGATCTGGTCGGCCGCGGCGGCGATCGGCGGTGGCGGCGGTGGTGCAGCGCCCGTCGCCATGGCGCGCTCCTGCTGCGGGCGATACGGGGCCGGTGCGGGCATCGGCGGCAGGCTCTTGCGTTGATCCGCCTGGACGC
The DNA here is from genome assembly GCA_945903635.1 of Rhizobium sp. Q54. GTDB lineage: Bacteria > Pseudomonadota > Alphaproteobacteria > Reyranellales > Reyranellaceae > Reyranella. Next base: position 968 of record CAMDOT010000039.1, read on the forward strand.
CGCCGCGGTCCACGCCCGGCATCAGCCGTCCGGCAACTTCGACCGGGATCTCCGGCCGGGTGACGTAGTAGGCGTCGTACAGCGCCTGGCGGAAGGCGACCGGCCGGCCCGATACCAGCGTGAGTTCGACATCCTTCCAATCCTGTCCGCTCAAAATCTCGATCGTGGCCCAGCCCTGCAGCGCCGAGCGGGCCGCCGTCGGATCCGCTCCCAGCGTCAGGCGATAAGACGCCTTCCACACCGGCGCCTCGACGATGTAGGCGACGCGCACGGTGCGTTTGCCCGTGCCGCGCGTCGACAGTTCGATGGTGCGGGCATCCTTGGCGCGGTTGCCCTGGATGGCGACCAGTGCCTGGCCGACCTTGTCCCGCAGCGTTGTGTCGGCGAACTGCAGGTTCTCGGCATCCTCGAGGATGAACTGCTGCAGGCCGCGGTCGGTGAACAAGGTGACGCGCGTGCGCGTGGTCGTTCCCTTGTCGTTGCCGAGTGCCACGGTCTCTTCCTGGACCGAGACGATGCGGCCGGTGATGGCGCGGCTGCCGCCGACCGTGATCTGCGCGCCCTTCAGGGTGGCCAGCAGCTGGCTGGGCGATGCGAGCGAGTCCTGGTCGAATGGCAGGTCCTTAAAAGCCTGGGCCAGCGGCTCGCGGCCCGGCAGGCTGAGGCCGCCGACGCCGCCCTTGTCGTCATAGACGACCAGGCTCTTCAGCACGTCGTCGACCTGCTGGAGCGACACGGTGAGCTTGAGCGTTGCGTCGCCGTCGACAGTGGCTTCGTACTCAAAGTAACCCATCCCGCCGGAGGACAGCATCACGCGCTTGAGCGCGAGGTCCTGGGCAAAGGCGAGAGTGGGAAATGCGAACAGGCCCAGAAGAGCCAGACTGGCGAGAAAGTGGCGCATGAAGCCTCCCCGGCGATGCAGCACACACCGTGACGGCCGACTATGTCGCAACCGGGGCGTTGGCGCGACGAATCTACGAGAGGGCGTCCTTCAAGGCCTCGAACGGCAGCAGCACGCACTCCTGTCGTGACTTGTGCGCAGCCACCGGAGCGAAGGCGGCAAACGGTTCGGCCGCTTCGCCCTCTTCCCGTCCGACCGCCCGTTCGGCATCGTGGCGAACTGCGGCAATGCCGGCCGCGTCCCGGCCCACCGCGACCGAAGACAAGGCCGAGGCTGAGGCCTGGCAGAGCAGGCAGCCGCGTACCTGATGGGCGATCTCGGCAATCCGGCCCTGCCCGTCCAGCCTGACATCGATCGTCACGCGGTCGCCGCACAGCGGATTGTCGCGACGGGCCGACTTGGTCGGATTCTCGAGCTTGCCCGCGCCCGTCTTGGCCTTGGCGAGCGCCACAATCCGGTCCTGGTAGAGCTGGTCGCTCATCGAAGGGTTTTGGCGGCGTGTCGCACGCCAGTGAGCAAGGCATCGATATCGCTGCCGTCATTGTACGGCGCCATCGAAACACGGGTCGTGCCGTCGAGATCGAAGCGATCCATGAGCGGCTGCGCGCAATGATGGCCGGCACGGACGGCGACACCGAAGGAATCGAGGGTCTGGGCGACATCGTGCGGATGCACGCCGTCCAGCGTGAACGATACCACGGGGTAACGGTTCTGCAGGCCCGCCGGACCGAATATCCGGGCACCGTCGATCTTCTGCAGCCCATCCATCAGATGCTGGACCATCGTCATTTCGTGCGCATGAGCACCAGTCCAGTCGAGCGCCTGCATCCATTTGCAGGCCGCGCCGAGCCCGATCGCGGGTCCAATGGGCGGCGTGCCCGCCTCGAAGCGGCGCGGCGCCGGCGCCCAGGTCGTCTCGGCGAATGTCACGCGGCCGATCATCGATCCGCCGCCCATGAACGGCGGCATGGCGTCTAGCAGCTCGGGCTTTGCCCAAAGCACGCCGATGCCGTTCGGCCCGTAGGCCTTGTGGCCGGCGAAGACGTAGAAATCGACGCCGAGCGACGGCAGGTCGATGGGCCCGTGCGGGGCCTTTTGGGCGCCATCGAGCATGACCTTGGCGCCAACGGACTTTGCGGCGGTGACGACGGCGCCGACGTCGAGCATCGCGCCGGTCACGTTGGAAACATGTGCGAGCGAGATCAGCTTGGTTCGCGGCGTGATCAGCCCCGGCAGCGTCTCGAGATCGATGCGGCCATCGGTCGTCACCGGGATCATGTCGATCTCGACGCCGGCGCGTGCGCGCAGGAGCTGCCACGGCACGATGTTGGAATGGTGTTCCAGTTCCGACAGCAGGATGCGATCGCCCGGCTTCAGCAGGGAACCGTAGGAATAGGCGACCAGATTGATCGCCGCGGTGCATCCGCCGGTGAACACGATCTCCATCGGCTGGACACCGAGAAACTGTGCGACGTCGGTGCGGGCGTTCTCGTAGGCGTCGGTCGCGCGCTCGGCGAGCCGATGGACGCCGCGCAGCACGTTGGCGCGACCCGTGGTTTCGTAGGTTCGCACGGCATCGAGCACGGCATCGGGAGTCTGCGCCGACGCGCCGTTGTCGAGATAGTGGACAGGCCGGCCGTCGATGATCTGGGACAGGATCGGGAACTGGCGGCGGACGGCGGTGACGTCGAAGCTCATGCCGGAGTCCGTTCGCGCCAGGCCGCCAGCGCCTCGGGCGTGTCGATGTCGGTGATCGCCGCCTCGCCAGCCATTTCGACCTCGCAGACGAGATCGGCATGCTCGCCAATCAAGTGCTTGGCGCCGCTGTCGCCGGACAGCAGCACCATTTCCGGAAAGAAGCGCCGCGCCCACAGGACCGGATTGCCGCGCTTGCCGCCGACCGTCGGCACGCAGATGGCGCGGCCTTCGACCGCGCTGAAAGCCGCGATCAGGCGGTTGAGCAGGCCGGCGCCGACACCGGGCATGTCGCCCAGTTGCACTACGGCCGCATCGGCGTTGGTGCTGAGCGCGCCGATGCCGGTCCGCACCGACGTGCTGAGGCCGTCGGCAAAATCCGGATTGGTGACGAAACGCAGGCGCGACCGGCCGGGGATGGCTGCTTCGATGGCGGCCCTCACCTGCTCGGCCATGTGCCCGAGCACGACGACGATCTCGACAGCCTGGGACTCGAGTGCGGCCTTCACGGCATGCACGACCAGAGCCTCGCCATTGGCATCGGCCAGCATCTTGTTGGGGCCGCCCATCCGCGTCGACCGCCCGGCCGCCAGGACGAGCACGGCGACGCGCGGCGCCTGCTGCGGACCTCCGTCTTCCGACGGCTCATCGTCGCGTGGCTGCGGACGGCTCGCGATCTCCGCCAGCAGGCCGCCCGCGCCCATGCGAACGATCTCCGCCCGGCCGACGGGCAGACCGGCCGCCAGCCGCTCCAGCACCATGTCGAAGCCATTGTACTTGGGCGACTTGGCACACCCCGGCAGGCCGAGGACCGGCTTGCCGTCGAGTTCGGCCGTCAGCAGCAGATTGCCGGGATCGACCGGCATGCCGAAGTGGTGGACCTTGCCGCCGGCTTCAGCGATGCCCAACGGCACCACATCGTGGCGATCCACGATCGCCGATGCTCCGGCGATGAGGAATAGATCGCAGCCTTCCGCCTTCAATTCCTTCAACGCCCCGGCAATGGCCTTGGCGTCGTGCGCAACGCGGCGCTCGCCGTTCAAGGTGCTGCCCAGAGATGTCAGGCGCTTGGTCGTCGTGCCGACCGCCTTGTCGAGCACCTTGTCGCGCGTGCCCGGCAGTCTTGTCTGGATGAGCCCGGTGCGCATTGCCTTGAATGGTGCCACCGAGATCAAGGGCTGGTTGGCCGAGTGGGCGACTCCGATGGCACGGTCTACGGCTGTCCTCGGAGCGCCGTAGGGAATGATCTTCACGGTGGCCACCATCTGCCGTGGCTCCACGCGCGCGAAGGGCGGCAGCGTCGCCACGGTGACCGACTCGTCCAGTTCGTTCAGCGCATCGATGCGTTCGTGATCGACGACGGCCAGACCCGAGCCCTTGGCAAAATGATTGCAGCGTCCGGTGAAGGGCGCCGTGACCTCGATGCCCTCTCCTGCGAGTGCCTTGGCGACCGTCGCGGCCGCCTCGTCTTCATGCATGTCGTCGGGATCGAGGCGTGCGGCCACCACCGTCGACACACCGGCGGCCTTGAGCTTGGCGACATCACCCGCCGACAGGGTTCGGCCCTTGGAGAAATTGATTCCACCCGAGCGCCAGCTATGGCCCAGGATGGCGCCCGTGGCCTCGTCGATGGGGGTATCGCCAAATCTCACGCCGCAACCACCTTCGGTCCAGCCAGCGCCTCGAGACGGCGCGCACGCACTTCGACGATCTGGCCCAGGATAGAGATCGCGATTTCGGCCGGCGACTTGGCGCCGATATTGAGGCCGACCGGGCCGTGGACGCGCGCGAACATCTCGTCGGTGATTCCGACTTCGGCCAGCCGCTCCTTGCGTTTGGCGTGGGTCTTCCGGCTGCCGAGCGCGCCGACATAGAAGACGTCGGACTTGAGCGCCGCCTCGAGCGCCGGATCGTCGAGCTTGGGATCGTGCGTCAGCGTCACGACGGCAGTCGAAACATCAAGCCCCATCGCCTGGAACGCTTCGTCGGCCCAGTCCTGGATGACTTTCACGCCGGGAAAGCGCGCGCTGGTGGCCCAAGCGCCGCGCGGATCGACGACGGTGACGTCGAAGTCGAGCATGGTTGCCATCGGCGCCAGCGATTGGGCGATATGCACGGCGCCGACGATGATCAGACGTGGCGGCGGGACGTAGACATTGAGGAAGATCTTCTCGCCCCCGAGATCCACCGTCTCGCTGCGGCCGATTCCCAACGCGCGATGCGCCGCGGAGAGCAGCGCCGCATCCTTGGCGAGGACGCCCTCGGCCCGATCCGTGTAGATCAGCGTCTCGGCCGCATCGCTGAGGCGGGTGGCGAGCACCAGGGCATGGCGCTTGGTGCGGGCGTCTTGCAGTGCCGCGACTGTTTCGGCTTTCATCGGATCAGCCCACCTTCTCGACGAACACCTGGACCTTGCCGCCGCAAGCCAAGCCCACATCCCAGGCCTGCTCATCGGTGACACCGAAGTCGAGTAGCCGCGGCTTGCCGTCGGTGATCGCCGCCAAGGCTTCCTTGACGACGGCACCTTCAATGCAGCCACCCGACACCGAGCCGACCATGGCGCCCGTGTCATCGACGCCGAGCTGGCTGCCCACCGGGCGTGGCGAGGATCCCCAGGTCGTGATCACCGTGGCCACGGCGACGCCCTTGCCTGCATTCTTCCATTTGCCGACCTGATCCAGCACATCGAGCGCGTCACTCATGATGTCTACTCCTTGCGCAGTTCCGTCTGCCATGTGGCGAGCCGCCTGTCGGCACCCGGTGTCACCGCCCCAAGAGCCGCGATCAGCCCGGTCAGGCTCTCGAGGTTGTGGACGGGACGAAATTCGTCGACATGAGGCAACATCGCCTTGTTGCCTTGAGATTTGGGTTCATAGGCACCGTAGCGCAAGAGCGGGTTCAACCAAACCAACCGGGCGCAGGATTTGTGCAGCCGTTCCATCTCCTCGGCCAGCCCGCCCCCGCCTTCGCGATCCAGCCCGTCGGTGATCAGGACGACCACGGCACCCTGCCCCAGGACGCGGCGCGACCACTTGTTGTTGAATTCATGAAGCGTCTGTCCGATCCGTGTGCCACCCGACCAATCTTCGACCTGAGCCGAGGCTTTGACCAGCGCTATATCCACATCCCTATAACGCAGGGCACGGGTCACGTTGGTCAACCGTGTGCCGAAGGTGAAGCAGTAAACCCTGTCCCGATCGTTGGTGATGGTATGCATGAAATGCAGGAACATGCGGGTGTAGCGCGACATCGAGCCTGAGATATCGCACAAGATGACCAGCGGCGGCGGGCGGCGGCGCGGCTCGCGGCGGCGCAGTTCGGTCAGGCCTTCCGGCCGCAGCGCCCGGCGGAGCGAGGCGCGGAAATCCACCCGCGGCCCGCGCCGCGCCGGACGGAAGCGGCGGGTCCGCCGCTCCGGCACCGGCAGGCGCATCCGGGCGATGGCCCGGAGCGCGTCGTCGATCTCGGCCTGCGACATCTGCTCGAAGTCCTTGTGCTGCAGGATCTCGCGGTCGGAGACGGTGAAGGTGGCTTCGACCTCCACTTCCGGCGGTTCGTCCTCGCCGGTCGGCGCCTCGCCGCGGCCGGGCTGCAGAGCCTCCTGCAGGCGGCGACTGAGCTGCTTGCGCTCATCCTGGTCCGCCGGCACCCCGACCTGCGGCAGCAGCATTTCCATCATCTTTTCCAGGAGGCGCGGATTACGCCAGTAGACATGGAAGGCCTGGTCGAAGATCTCACGCTGGTCGCGCCGGTTCACGAACACCGAATGCAGGGTCCAGTAGAAGTCGTCGCGCTTCTTCAGGCCTGCGGCTTCGACGGCTTCGATGGCGCGCAGAATTTGCCCCGGACCGACGCGCAAGCCAGCGGTGCGCAACGTGCGGGCAAAATGCACGATATTGGTGGCAAGCTTGCCGCCGCCTGGATCAGGCGCGGCCGATGTGTCGGGCAGCGCGTCCATTGCCGTGGCCTCAGCCCAGCGGCTCGGCCGCGATGTCGGACTTCACCTTGCGCAGGATCTCCGCCGCCTCGGAGCCCTGCAGGCGCTGGATGTCGTCCTGGTATTTGAGCAGCACGCCCAGCGTGTCGTTGATGGTCCTGGGGTCGAGGTCGAGCGCGTTGAGCTCCGAAAGCGCCGTGGCCCAGTCTATTGACTCGGCCACGCCCGGCGCCTTGAAGAGGTCGAGCTTGCGCAGTTCCTGCACGAAGCCCACGACTTGACGCGACAGCCGGTCGCTCGATCCAGGGGCTTTTACCTTGAGGATTTCGAGTTCGCGCTTGAGGTCGGGATAATCGACCCAGTGATAGAAACAGCGACGCTTGAGTGCGTCATGGATTTCCCGGGTGCGATTGGAGGTCACGATCACGATCGGGACCTCCGCCGCCTTCACCGTGCCGAGTTCCGGGATCGTCACCTGAAAGTCGGACAACAATTCGAGCAGATAGGCTTCGAACGGCTCGTCGGTCCTGTCCAATTCGTCGATCAGCAGGATCGGCGCGCCTTCAGTGTGCGGGCTGAGCGCCTCGAGCAATGGACGGCGGATCAGAAACCGCTCGTCGAAAATATCGGCCGCCAACTGGCCGCGATCGTGCACGCCTTGCGCTTCGGCAAGCCGGATCTCGATCATCTGCCGGGCGTAGTTCCATTCGTACACAGCCGAGGAAACGTCGAGGCCCTCGTAGCATTGGAGGCGAATCAGCGGGCGCTTCAGGGTGGCGGCCAACACCTTGGCGATCTCCGTCTTGCCCACCCCCGCTTCACCTTCGCAGAACAGCGGACGGCCGAGCTTGAGGGCGAGGTAAAGGACGGTGGCGAGGCTGCGATCGGCGATGTAGTCGCCGCTCTTCAGAAGCTCGACGGTGGCGTCGATGGATGCCGGCGTGGCGGAGGACATGCAACTCCTGGGGAAACACTACTAGGGGAAACGCTACAGGAAAACGCTGAAGGAACGCGCAAGCGTCAGTGTAGCGGATGGCGCAGGCCGCCGATATGGTGGGAATCTCTAAAGAGATCAAGCGCTTGGGAGGCGGGCATGGAGGCGGAACTGTTCAAGGGCCGGACGGCGATCGTGACCGGCGGCGCGCGCGGGATCGGTCTCGCCTGCGCTGCGAAAATCGCTTCCGGCGGCGGGCGTGTCGCGCTTTGGGATCGCGACCTCGCACGTGCCGAGCAATCGGCCGCGGCGCTGAAGGGCGCTATCGCGGTCGAGGTCGACGTGACCAGCGAAACGTCCGTCACTGCGGCGCTCGCCGCCACCGAGAAGCGCCTCGCAGCCCCCGACATCCTGGTCGCCAGTGCCGGCATCACCGGGCCGAACACAACGGTCGCCACCTACCCCGTCGACGCCTGGCGGCAGGTGATCGACATCAACCTGACCGGTGTGTTCCTGTGCAACCGTGCCGTGGCCGACGGCATGGCCAAGCGCGGCTGGGGACGCATCGTCAACATCGCCTCGGTGGCCGGCAAAGAAGGCAATCCCAATGCCTCCGCCTACTCGGCATCGAAGGCCGGCGTCATCGGCCTTACCAAGTCATTAGGCAAGGAACTTGCTACGACGGGGGTGCTGGTAAACTGTGTCGCGCCGGCGGTGGTGAAGACGGAGCTGTTCAGTCAGATGACCGAGCAACACATCAACTACATGCTGTCGAAGATCCCGATGAATCGCTTTGGCGAAGTCGACGAAGTGGCCGAGATGGTGGCTTGGCTGGCGTCGAGCCACTGTACCTTCGCGACCGGTGCCACTTTCGACCTCTCCGGTGGACGAGCAACTTATTAGAGGCGAGCGACCGACATGAGCCTGCACACCCTCACTCTGACCGAACTCTCAGCTGGCCTCGCCGCCAAGAAATTCTCCTCGCGCGAAATCGTCGATGCTCTCCTCGGCCGAATCGCCAAGGCCAACGGCAAGCTCCATGCTTTTACCGAGGTCTACGCCGACGCAGCCAAGGCAATGGCTGACGGCGCCGACCGGGCACGGGCCGCAGGCTTCCCGTTGCCGCCTCTGCACGGCCTGCCGGTCGCCTACAAGGATCTCTGCGACATCGCCGGCAAGGTCGGCACCGGCGGCTCGAAGATGTTCGAGGGGCGGGTCGCCACCGAGACCTCCAACACCGTCGAACGCCTCACCGCCGCCGGCATGATCCCGCTCGGCAAGCTGCACATGGTCGAGTTCGCCTTCGGGGGATGGGGTACCAATCCGCTGATGGGCGCGCCGTGGAATCCCTGGGACCTCACGACCCATCGCGTGCCCGGCGGCTCCTCGAGCGGCACCGGCGTTGCCGTGGCGGCACGGCTGACGCCGGCCGGCATCGGCAGCGACACTGGTGGTTCCGTGCGCATCCCCTCGGCCTTTAATGGCTTGGTCGGGCTCAAAGTCACGTTCGGGCGCATCGGCCTCTCCGGCACCATCATGCTGAGCTGGAGCCTCGATTCGATCGGACCGATGGCCCGCTCGGTCGAAGATTGCGCGCTGATGCTGAACGCGCTTGCGGGCCCCGACCCGCGCGACCCGACGACTCTCGGCCAGCCGCTGGAGGATTTCACCCTCGCCATGCGTCCGGGGTCGATCGAGGGCATGCGGATCGCCGTGCCCGACACCAAGCAGATGCCGAACTTCACGCATCCCGACGTGATCAAGGCTTGGCAGACCGCGGCTCGGACGTTCGAAAGCCTCGGTGCCACGGTGGAAGCGGTGCGCCTGCCGGACTGGTATTTCGATCTTTCGCGGCCGGCGGGAACGATGATCTCGTCGGAGGCCTATTCGCTCCACCGCGACTACATCGAAGACATGAGCAAGGCGATCGGCCCCGGTGTGCGGGCGCGCGCCCAGGCCGCGAAGATGCTGCTGCCCGGCGCCTACGCCGAGGAGATCCGCATGATGGGCGAGCGCCGCCGGATCTTCGCCGACTGGTTCCGGCCTTACGACGCCATCGTGATGCCGACCATGGCGGTGCCGGCGATCCCGCTCGCCGAAGTCGACGAGACCTCGCCCATTCCGGGATTCCTGACGCGGCCAGCCAACTACCTCGGCCTCTGCAGCCTGGCCATGCCGTCCGGCCAGTCGGATGGCCTGCCGCTCGGCATCCAGATCGTCGGCAAGCCGTTCGCCGAAGGCGATGTGCTGCGGTTGGGCAAGGCTTTCCAGGACGCGACGGACTTCCACCGCCGCGCTCCCGACCTCTCGGCGCTGGGGCTTTAGTCGCAGTCTCGAGCAGTCAGTCTCGTTGCGGCATGCCCTGTGGCACGACCGTCTTCACCAGCGAGGCGTCCAGAGCTTCGTACTCGTGATAACGGATGGTGTCGTAGAGTTCCTGGCGCGTCTGCATCTGGTCGAGCACGTTTTGCGTGCCGCCATCGCGCTTGACGGCCGCAAACACCTTCTCTTGCGCCTTGTTTGCGGCACGTAGCGCCGACACCGGCCAGATCACCATGCGATAGCCCATGGCTTCGAACTCGCTCGCCGTGAAGAACGGCGTGTGGCCGAACTCGGTCATGTTGGCCAGCAATTTCACGCCCGGCATGGCCTTGGCAAAGGCGCGGAACATTTCGGCGGTGGTCAAGGCCTCCGGGAAGATCGCGTCGGCGCCAGCTTCGAGATAGAGCCTGGCCCGCGCCACGGCACCGTCGATGCCTTCGCTCGCCGCGGCGTCGGTGCGGGCGATGATGACGAGGTTGCGGCGTGCCTTGGCGGCGCCGGCGACCTTGGCCGCCATGTCGTGCGGCTCCGCCAGCTTCTTGTTGTTCAGGTGGCCGCATTTCTTAGGCAGGATCTGGTCCTCGATATGGACGGCGCCCGCCCCCGCCTCCTCGAAGGCGCGCACCATGTGCATGACGTTCAGCGCCTCGCCGTAGCCGGTGTCGCCGTCGACCAGCACCGGCAGGCCCGATGCCCGCGCCACCTGGCGAATGAAGAAGCAAACCTCGTCGACAGTGATGACGCCGAGATCGGGCAATCCCATCGACGACGACATAGCGGCCCCCGAGAGATAAAGCGCCTCGAAGCCCGCCCGCGTGGCCTGCAGGGCGGCAATGCCGTTGTGCGTGCCGGGCATGCGCAGGATTTGCGGCCGCTTGAGCAGGGCGCGGAAGCGGACACCGGCTGGCTCGGCCGGCAGGTCGGCTGCAACGAGATACGGCATGGTTTCTCTCCCTAGGACTTTTGCGGCCGGCGGCCTTGCCAGCCGACCATGAGGCCCGCGCCCACGACGACCGCGGTGCCGAGCCAGGTGTAGAAATCCGGCACTTCGGCGAACATCAGGTAGCCCACGATGACCGAACCGATCATCTGCGTATAGTTGAACGGCGCCACGAAATTGGCCGAGGCATAGGTCATCGCTTTGGCGACGCAATAATGGCCGAGCGCACCGAAGACGCCGAGCGAACAGAGCAACGCCCAGTCGGTCCAGCTTGTCGGCATCTTCCACACGAAGGGCAGCCAGATCGACATGATGATTGCGCCCAGGAGCACGCTGTAGAAGATCGAGGTCGCCGGGGCGTCGATCCCGGCAAGGCGGCGGATGAGGATCTGGTAGATCGCGTAGCAGATCGCGCTGCCCAGCAGCAGCAGCGACGCCCACTGGAAGACGACACTGCCCGGCCGGATCACGATCAGCACGCCGGCGAAGCCCACAACCACGGCGGCCAGCCGGAAGAACGTGATGCGCTCGCCGAGCAACGGCCAGGCCAGCAGGACGACCGCAAGCGGCGCCACGAAGGTGACGGAGATTGCCTCTGCCACCGGGATCGACTTCACGGCTGAGAAGAAGAACAGAGTCGACAGCAGCATCATCACCGAGCTCACGAACTGCGTGCCGATCCGCCGCGTGCGCAGCAGGCCCAGGCCCATCCGTGGCATGAAGACAGCGGCAACCAGGACGAGATGCGAGACGATGCGGAACCAGACGATCTGTTGTGGCTCGTAGCTTGCGGCCAGGAGCTTCACGACCCCGTTCATGACGGGAAACAGTGCGCAGGCCGTGCACATGAGAAGCACGCCCAGCAAGGGCCGCGATGATCGGCTGGGCGCCCTCGCTTCGGCCATCGCGTGTCTCAGCGGATGAAGCGTTCGAGTGCGCCCAGCAGCAGCGTTCCAGCCGTTGCGATCACGATCAGGGAAGCGGCAATGGAAGTGAAACGGCCGATTTCCTGGGAGCGTCCGTCGCCGATGATCAGGCGATGGGCGACCATCGAGGCCATGCCGATGGCCGCCAGCGTGATGGCCATGCCGAAGGCGATGGCAATGACGCCGATGACCCCTGCCCACAGCACGCCCAGCGCCACCGACAGCAGGATCACCACCAGGGCGCCGGCGCAGGGTGCGATGCCTGCCGCCGTCAGCAGCAGCCAGCCGGCGATCGTTCGCTGCGGCGCGGCATGCTCGTGGCGATGTTCGTGGTCGTGATCATGCCCGTGGTGATGATGGTCATGATCGTGCCCTGCCCCATGCGCATGCTCGTGCAACCGTCCGGTGATCCCCGCCCACAGCCGCCAGAAGCCCACCAGGAGGATGAGGACATAGGAGACGATCTCGACGTTGCGCACTTCGCGCAAGGCGCCCAGCAGGCCGACGGCGTAGAACATCTTCAGGACGCCGGCGAGCAGAAGGGCCGCGAGCGTGTGGGTGAAGGCGATCCAGGCGCCGGCGAAGATGCCCTCGATCCAGGCCCTGGGCTTTGTGCTGTCGAGGAAATAGGCGACGACGACTGCCTTGCCGTGCCCCGGGCCCAGCGTGTGCACCACGCCATAGCCGAAGCAAACCGCCGCGAGCGTCCACAGCGCCACCGATCCGGAGCCGGACTGGATATCGCGCAGCGCTGTCGACAGCGACTGCTGGATTTGCCGCTGATAGTCGGCGCTGTAGCGCGCGAGCTGGGCCACGCCGTCGCTGAAGACCAGCGCCCCGACCAACGCCAGCAGCAACAGCACACCGACCCAGAGGAACGGCGAGCGCAGGACCGCCGATTTCACGGAAGTTGGCACGTCACGATGTCCGCAAAGACGGGATAGCCGCGCACGAACTCGGCCTTGTGCGTTGGGCTCTTCGACAGCGAGCAGCCCGCCGGCACTGACGCCTTGTCGAGCTCGAGCCGCATGAAGTCCTCCGGATCGTAGGTCACGACCGAAAACTTCTTGGTCGGTTCAGGTAGCGCGAACCGCATGACGTAGACCAGGTTGCGGGGGCCATTCTTGCGCGGTGCGTCAGGCTGCGCGGCCCTCTTGTTGGCCGGCATCGGCATGCCGGCGTTGTCGCCGGCCGCGCGATCCCACTCCGGCGGGACAAAGCTTGCCGGATCGTCGATGCGAGCGACGAAAGCCGGCCGCTGGGTCGGGCGGAAATCCTTGGCGCCGGTGTTCAGCCAGGTGAGATAGCCGTATTTTTTCAGCTCGGGCATCATCTCGTCGGCCAGCACCTTCGTTTCCTTCGCCGAGAACTTGCCGTCCTTGTTCTCGTCGATCAGGGGAATCTCGATCTCGCTCGAAAACGGATCGAACCGCCATTCGATCTCGACATGGGTGAACTTGCCGTCCTTGACGATGACCCGGACCACTTCCTGGATCCACATGTGCGGATGGGCCTGGGCGGTGGCTGACACCAAGAGACAGGTGATAGCGAGAAGCAGCCCGCCGCCGAGTCTCGTGACGACCCTCATATCGCGCTTTCCTGCGCCGGTACCTGTCGCGGCTTGCCGTCATTGTCGATGGCCACGAAAACGAAGGTGCCGTGAGTGACGCGCAGGTCGGTCTCCTCGTGGCGGCGGTGCACGACCGTTTCCAGGGCGATGGTGATCGAGGTCCGGCCTACCTTCACGACTTCTCCATAAATCGACACCATGTCTCCCACCTTGATCGGCTGGACGAAGGTCATGGCGGTGATCGCCACGGTCGCCACCCTTCCCTTGGCCACCCGAGCGGCCAGCGAGCCGCCCGCGATATCCATCTGGGAGAGCACCCAGCCGCCGAAAATGTCGCCGTTCCCGTTCATATCGGCGGGCTGCGGCACGGTTCTTACGATGGGATCACGGCGACTTTCAGACATCGATTCCCCACCGGATATGGTTGATTTCGGGCGATTTTGCTACCATACCCATGCTCCACCGGCCATCAAGTGATCCCCTCGCGCGGCCGGTAACAAAAGAAGCAAACATGGCCAAAAACGGCGATCTCTTCGGTCAGTCGGGCGGCGGCAAGCGCGCCGCGGCGACCAAGGACACCTCCTACACCGCCCGCGACATCGAGGTTCTGGAAGGGCTGGAACCCGTCCGCAAGCGCCCCGGCATGTATATCGGCGGTACCGACGAACGGGCGATGCATCACCTCGTGGCCGAGGTGCTGGACAACTCGATGGACGAAGCTGTCGCGGGCCACGCCGACACGATCTGGGTCGAGATGCTGGCCGGCAACCGCATCCTTGTGCGCGACAACGGCCGCGGCATGCCGGTCGATCCGCATCCCAAGTACAAGAACGTATCGGCTCTCGAAGTCATCCTCACGAAGCTGCATTCGGGCGGCAAGTTCAACAGCAAGGTCTACGCGACCTCCGGTGGTCTGCACGGCGTCGGCGTCTCGGTGGTCAACGCGCTGTCGGACGAGTTGATCGTCGAGGTCGCGCGCGACCGGCAGGCCTGGGTCCAGACCTTCTCGCGCGGCAAGCCCACTTCCAAGCTCAAGTCGGCCGGCCCGGCGCCGAACCGCCGCGGCACGACAGTCACTTTCCATCCCGACCCAGAGATCTTCGGCAAACATGCCTTCTCCGCCGAGCGGCTTTACCGCATGGCGCGATCCAAGTCCTACCTGTTCCGCGGCGTCGAGATCCGCTGGAAATGCGATCCGTCGCTGCTGCCCAAAGGCAGCACGATTCCGCCCGAGGAGTCGTTCCACTTCGCCGGCGGGCTGAAGGATTACCTGACGTCGGAGATTGGCGCGCGGCCGACCGTCGTGCCGCAGCCTTTCGCCGGCGAGGCCAAGAGCGAGACCAACGGCACTGCCGGCGGCAAGGTCGAATGGGCGGTGTGGTGGCCCAACGACGAGGAAGGCTTCGTCCGCTCCTACTGCAACACCGTGCCGACCGCCGAAGGCGGCACGCACGAGTCGGGCTTCCGCAGCGCGCTTCTGCGTGGCCTCAAGCGCTATGCCGAGCTCACGGGCAATCGCAAGGGCTCGATCATCACCGCCGACGACGTGATCGAGGGCGCGGCGGGCCTGGTGTCGGTGTTCATCGAACAGCCGCAGTTCCAGGGACAGACCAAGGAAAAGCTCGTCAGCGTCGAGGCGACAAAGCTGGTCGAGACCATCGTCGGCGACAATTTCGAGCACTGGCTGACCGGCGACAAGGAAGTCGGCAACTTCCTGCTCGAGCACATCATCGCCAAGGCCGACGAGCGGCTCCGCCGCAAGCAGGACCGCGAACAGCAGCGCAAGACCGCGACGCGCAAGCTCCGCCTGCCCGGCAAGCTGGCCGACTGCAGCAGCACGGGATCGATCGGCACCGAAATCTTCCTGGTCGAGGGCGATTCGGCCGGCGGCTCGGCCAAGGCGGCACGCAACCGCGAGACGCAGGCCATTCTGCCGTTGCGCGGGAAAATCCTGAACGTGGCCAGCGCCAGCGCCGACAAGTTGCGCGAGAACCAGGAGATCCAGGATCTCATCCAGGCGCTCGGCTGTGGCGCCGGCGACCACTACAACGACGACAGGCTGCGCTACGAGCGCGTCATCATCATGACCGATGCCGATGTCGACGGCGCCCACATCGCTTCCCTTCTGATGACGTTCTTCTATCGCGAGATGCCGAAGCTGATCGAGAACGGCCATCTCTTCCTTGCCCAGCCGCCGCTGTTCCGCATGAGCAAGGGCGGCCGCACTGAATATGCCCATGACGAGCAGCAGAAGGACGAGCTGCTGCGCACCGTGTTCGGCGGCAAGGCCGAGATGACGCGCTTCAAGGGTCTCGGTGAAATGCAGTCGGTCCATCTGCGCGAGACCACGATGGATCCGACCAAGCGCATCCTGCTCAAGGTCGACGTGCCCACGACGGTCGATGCCGACGCACGCCTGGAACACGCGCGGACGGCGAACCTGGTCGAGTCTCTGATGGGACGGAAGCCCGAGAAGCGCTACGCCTTCATCCAGGAAAACGCCAAGTTCGCGCGCGACCTTGACGTCTGATCGAGCTTACGGCGGCCTGACGCGGATGCGCGACAATGTGATGTGATGCGGCTAGAATCGCGCCGTATTGTGCACGGGCAGGAAAGGCGCGGAGGAGAACGTCCACATGCGTTATGCGAAGAAAATTGCGGCGGCAGTCGCTGCTATCATCTCCCTTCCGGCCATCGCCTGCGCCGCCACCATCGGTGGCGTCTGGTACGCTCCCCAGTACGACTACACGGATTTCTGGGCCGCCGCGGACAACAAGCCGTTCCAGGTCGTCGTCCACGGCAATCCCTTTTCCAACGTACCGTTCGACGAAGTCGCGCAGGCGCTGCTGCCGGCCATGCAGGTGGCCAAGCCGCGGCCCAACCTGACTTTCACCTATTCCAAGCCCTCCGAGGATCCGCGTCCCTACTACCGGCTGGTCCTGGTGTTCGACTATGCCAACGATCTTGGTTCGGATGCGGTCTGCAAAGGCACTTACCGCACCGGCCCCGCGACGCCGGGCGTTTTCAAGGTCTTTGCCGTCTACTGCCGCAACGATATGACGATGTCGACGACGACGGCATGGACACCGGCAAACGGCCCTGACGATCCGCGCATCCAACAGCTCTTCCGGGAGCTGTTCATGGTCGTGTTCAGTGACTCGATTGCCCTGCGGCCGCAGAGCGGCTTCGACCGCCGCTAAGGACCGAAGCGCTCCACAGGGACTCTCTGCTAACCAGACGGCCATGGCCGTCTGGTACTCCCTCGCCGACATGGTTCTGTCCCGCCTCGACGCGGAGACGGCACATGCAATGGCGCTTCGCGTCCTGAAAAGCGGCTTGATGCCGGGCGATCGCCGTGACGACCCGCCGTCCCTTTCGGTTTCCGTCTGGGGCCGCCAGCTGCCCAACCCCATCGGCCTCGCCGCCGGTTTCGACAAGAATGCCGAGGTTCCCGACGCCATGCTTGGCCTGGGCTTTGGCTTCGTCGAGACCGGCAGCGTCACCCCACGACCTCAGGACGGCAATCCGAGGCCACGACTGTTCCGATTGCCCGAAGACCGCGGAGTCATCAACCGCATGGGCTTTCCGGGAGAAGGCCTGGAGGCCGCCCGTTCGAGGCTGGCCGCTCGCCCCCGGCGTGGCTTCGTCGGCGTCAATGTCGGGGCGAACAAGGACAGCACCGATCGGGCCGCGGACTATGTCGCCTGCAGCGTCGCCTTGGCACCCTACGCCGACTACCTCGTGTGCAACGTCTCGTCGCCGAACACACCGGGGCTTCGCAATCTCCAGGGCCGCGCCCAGCTTTCGGATTTGCTCAGGCGTGTCCAGGACGCGATCTCAGCCAAGCCGGTGCCACTCGCGGTCAAGATCGCGCCCGACGCCGGTGACGACGATCTTGATGATATCGTCTCGGTTTGCCGTGATCTCCGCATGGACGGCATCATCGTCGGCAACACGACGCTGTCGCGTCCACCCTCTCTGCGGTCAGTGCGGCGCGAAGAGACCGGCGGGCTTTCGGGCGCGCCCCTCACGACGTTGTCGACCGATGTCCTGCGCCGCACGGCGCAACGCGTCGATGGCCAGTTTCCCCTGATCGGCTGCGGCGGCATCGGTTCGGGCGCCGACGCCTATGCCAAGATCCGCGCCGGCGCGACCCTCGTGCAGCTCTACTCGGCCATGGTGTATGAGGGCCCGCCGCTGATCCGCCGCATCAAGGACGAGTTGGCCGCTCTGCTCGCCCGCGACGGCTTCACCTCGGTGACCGATGCGATCGGCGCCGATCTACGCTGAAGCCTCGTCGAGGTACTGGCCGGCGTCGAATTTGACGTACGCACTCTCGGCATTGAAGGCCACGCCCACGGGGTCGCCCCCTGCCGCCACGATATCGATCTGCTTCTGCAACAGCACGCGCAGCATCGACACGCCCTGGTCGGACGACATCAGGTGCTCTTCCGAATGGAAGGTGATCGCGCCCTGCCCGACCTGAGCCTCGACGTCACCGGGAAACTGCTGGTGTTCCTCCGGCGTCAGCTCGGCCCAGGTCTTGCCATTGTAGCGTGACTTGAACTTGGCGAGTTCGCCCTTCTCGCGCACCCGGCCGGCGACATAGATGCGGTAGTGCGTGTCGTCGATGGGCAGCGTCCAGCCGATTGACTCGACCATGCCGTATTGTGCCACCCGCGGATTGGCAACGACCCGCAGAGTCGGCACCACGGCTTCGGTGACGCGACGGAAGCGCTTTCCCTCCGGTCCGGGGCGCACCGAGGTCGCCTTCACGCCCTGGCGGCCATACTCGAACTTCACCTTCGGGAAGGTGTTCATCTGCTCGACGAACTGCGGTCCGCTGAAGGAACCATGCAGGATGGGCACGTGGTAGGGATCGACCACGTTCTCGAAATGCTGCAGCCAGTTGCAGGGCGCGATCGTGATGCCGCCGCTGCCGATGCTTGAATCGTCCGCTTCGACGAACTCTCCGGGCTGCAGCACCTCCAGGCACTCGTAGCGCGGCAGCAGCGGCTTCTTCGCCGGTGGGCCGAAATAGGCGAAGACCAGTCCGTAGCGCTCCTCGACCGGATACCACGGCTGGCGCACGCGCTGGCACTGCGCGCCGGTCGGATTGGGCTCGCACGGCATCTCGAGGCAATGGCCTTCGACGTCGAACAGCCAGCCATGATAGCAACAGCGGATGCCGCGTTCCTCGACCTTGCCGTAGTACAGCGTCGTGCCGCGATGGCAGCAGCGCGGGTAGACCAGGCCGGCCTGGCCTCGCCCGTCGCGGAACAGGATCAACTCCTCGCCAAGGACCTTGACCGGCCGCGGCGTCGGGCCGGCGTCCGCTGCCATGCCGACGGGATGCCAGTAGCGTCGCAGCAATTCCCCCATTGGCGTTCCGCGTCCCACTTCCGCAAGGCGTGCGTTGTAGGTCGGCGGCTTCAGATCGTACGCGGAGTGAACATTGGCGATCGTGCTCATGCCGAATTCCCTACTCCACCTTGGCGCCGGATTGCTTGATGAGATCGGCCCAGATCGGCGTCTCGCGCGCGAGCACCCCGGCGAGCTCGGCCGGAGTGGAGCCCACGGGTGTTTGTCCTTGCGCGATCAGTTTCTCGGCGACATCGGGCTGGCGGATCACCGCTGCGATCTCGCGCTGCATTCGATTGACGATGTCAGCCGGCGTTCCGGCTGGCGCATAGGCCGCGACGAACAGGCTGAGGTCGAAGCCCGCGATCAGCTGCTCGGCGAAGGTCCCGAGTTCGGGCATCGACGCCGAGCGCTTGGCGCCGGCAACGGCCAGCGGTTTCACCCGGCCGGCCGCGATCTGCGGCTTGGCGCTGGTCGGGCTCGCCCAGGTGATGTCGAGCGTCCCGTTCGCGACGTCCTGGATCGCCGGCACATCGCCGCGATAGGGCACATGGTTGTAGAGCCCGCCCCCATTTGGACCGCTGAGCGCCTTCTCGAACATCAGCCCATAGAGATGGCCGCTCGAGCCGATTCCCCAGCTGCCGTAGGTCGCCGGCCGCCCCAGACCCTTCACCCAGGCGCCCATGCCGCGAAGATCGCTGAATGGCGCATCGGCTTTCACCACCACGAGGATCGTTCCCAAAGATACCAACGACACCGGGATCAAATCCTTGTCGGGATCGAACGGCAGCTTGGCGTAAAGCGTCGGGTTGTTGGTGTGGGTCGAATTGGTCGTGATCAGGAAGGTGTAGCCATCGGGCGGTGCCTTGGCGACGATGTCCGCCCCGATGATCGTGTTGGCACCCGGCTTGGGATCGACCAGGACCTGCTGGCCCAGACGCGTCGCGAGGCCATCTGCGATGACGCGGACCAAGGCATCGATTGCGCCACCAGGATTGAACGGGACAACGATCCGGATAGGCTTGGTCGGCCAGGTACCCTGCGTTTTGCCCGCCGAGCCGAACAAGGGGACGGAAAGCGCCGCCCCTACAATGCTTCGCCGACCGATCGCTTTCCGCGACATTGGTTTCCTCCCCAAGATATCCGCGAAGGCGTGGCTCTCTTTTTCCGGTGCCTAATCATCTCCGCCGAAGCCGGTCGAACTCTAGCCATGCTTTTGCCCGGCGCATAGGTCGGCTGCAGCCGGAATGAGGCCTGCATCGCGGAAATCTGGACGGCAGACGCGCCTCCGGGGAAGCCATACACTCCTCCCAAGGGAGAATATGCCGTGCCGCTCTGGATACCGATCACCATCGCCGCCGCGCTGTGCCAGAACATCCGGACGACGATGCAGCAGAAGATTCGCGGCATTCTGAGCGTCGACGGTGCCAATTTCGTCCGCTACCTCTACGGCGCCCCGCTGGCGCTGGGAGCGCTCGCATTCCTTGTCCTGTTCACGGGCCGCCATGTGCCGTCCATCTCCTGGAGCTTCCTGCTTCTGGTCACCATCGCGGGCGTGGCGCAGATCGTGGCCACCTCGCTGATGATCCACTCCTTCTCTCTGCGCAACTTTACGGTCGGCACCGTCTACTCGAAGACCGAGACGGTGTTCGTGGCGCTGTTCGCGACCTTTATTGCCGGCGAACCGCTGGCCTTCGGTTCGTGGATGGGCATCTTCGTCTGCCTGGGCGGCGTCGCCATCCTGAGCGTACGCGGCAAGCTCTCCGACATACGCGGCGTGCTCGCCGACCTCACGCACAAGGGTGCGGTCTACGGCATCCTCTCCGGTGCGGTCTTCGCCATCGCCGCCGGCACGATCCGCGAGGCCTCGAAGCTTCTGCCCGAAGGCGACTTCGTGATCCGCGGCATCACGGTGCTCGCCTGCATGAACACCATCCAGGTCGTGCTGATGGCGGCCTACCTTGCGCGCCGCGACCGCCCGCAGCTCGGCAAGGTGTGGCACAATTGGCGCTCCTCGATCTGGGTTGGCATCTTCAGCGTGCTGGGCTCGGCCGGCTGGGCGCTTGCCGTGACGCTGGAGAACGCCGCTCTCGTGCGCGCCGTCGGCCAGATCGAACTCGTCTTCACTTTCATTTCCTCACGCCTCGTCCTCAAGGAGCGCCCGTCCCTCGGTGAATGGATCGGCAGCATTCTCGTGATCGGCGGCGTCGTTCTCATTCTCGTAACGCGGTGATCCCATGACCGAACAGACAAGGCCGCTCCACGGCCTGCGCATCCTCGACTTCTCGACGACCATCGCGGGCCCGCACTGCACCCGCCTGCTGGCCGACATGGGCGCCGATGTCATAAAAGTCGAATCGCCGGGGGGTGACCTGATGCGCTCGCGCCCTGTGCAGCGTAGCGGTGCCGGGACGATGTTCGGCCAGCTCAACGCCGGCAAGAAGTCGATCGTGCTCGACCTCAAGCGGCCGGAAGCCATCGCCGCCGTGAAGAAGCTGGTCGCCCAGGTCGATATCGTGCTGGAGAACTATCGGCCGGGCGTGATGAAGCGCCTGGGCCTGGATTATCCCGAACTCGCGAAGATCAATCCCAAGATCATCTACGGCGCCATCTCCGGCTACGGCCAGACCGGCCCCGGCGCCGGCCGGCCGGCCTATGCGCCTGTCATCCATGCCTCGACCGGCTACGACATGGCGCATCTCTTCTACCAGCAGGGCCGTGAGCGACCCGACAATTGCGGCATCTTTGTCGCCGATTACGCCAGCGGCGCCTATGCGATGGGAGCCATCCTGGCGGCGCTTCATCAGCGGAACGTCACCGGCAAAGGCCAGATGGTGGATGTCTCGATGTTCGAGAGCCTGGTCGGCATGCTGCTGGGCGAGGTCAACCGCGCACAATTCGACTTCGAGATGCCGTCTCGGCCGATGTACGGGCCAGTCGAAGCCAACGACGGCTACGTCATGCTCGCGACGGCGAGCGAGAAGACCTTCCAGGACATGGCGACCGCGGCGGGCCGGCGCGACTGGCTGACCGATCCGCGCTTCGAGAAATACGCCGACCGGCGCATGAACTGGGGCCAGTTCGTCGACGAGTTCGAGGCCTGGTCGAAGACGCTCACGGTCAAGGAAGTCGTGGCAGTCCTCGAGAAGCACGGTGTGCCCTGTTCGCCCTACGTCACCGTGACCGAAGCGCTGAAGGATCCGCAGGTCGAGCATCGCGGCTCGCTCTGCACGATCGAGGACAGCGCCGGCGCCTTCAAGTCACCCGCACCGCCCTTCCGCTTCTCCGGCTCGGCGCTCCAGAGCGGCCCGAAAGTCGCCAGCCTGGGCGAGGATACAAGGAGCGTCCTGGCTGACGCCGGCCTAGCACCGGGCGAAATCGAGGCCCTCTTGAAATGATCCGGGCTGAAATGATCGACCCGCGTACCCCCATTCTCGTCGGCTGTGGCCAGGTAACCGACACGACCAGCGCGCCGTCGAGCGAACGTTCGCGCGTTGCCTTCTGCGCCGAAGCAGCGGCCCTCGCGCTCGACGACACCGGTGCGGCGATCGGCGGCCATGCGCTCGGCCACGAGATCGATGCGCTGGCCGTGATGGAGTTTTTCAGCGACATCAGCCCGCGCTTCGCCTCGCCTTACGGCCGCTCCAGCAATCCGCCCCAAAGCGTGGCCAACCGATTGCATGCCCAGCCGCGGCAGCTCCTCTACAGTCATTCCGGCGGCAACATGCCCCAATACCTGGTCAACCGTTTTGCCGAGGAGATCGCGCGCGGCGAGACCCAACTGGCCCTTATTTGCGGCGCCGAGCTTCTGCGCAGCACCCAGAACGCGCGGCGGGCCAATCTCAAGATCGACTGGAACGAGGATCCCGGTGGCAGCGATCCTGTCCGCATCGGCGATCCGCGTTTCGGCTTCAGCGAGGAGGAAGCCCGCCACGAACTCCGCGCCGCCATACATTTCTATCCGCTGCTGGAGAATGCCATCCGCGGCGGCCTCGGGCACGACGTCGACAGCCACATGAAGGCGATGGGCCGCCTGTTCGAGCGCCTTGCCGCCGTTGCCCAGCGCAATCCCCTGGCCACCCGCCGCGAAGGTTTTAGCGCCGAGGCCCTGTCGACGATCTCCGACGACAACCGCTGGATCTGCTTCCCCTACCCGCGCCTGATGAACGCCAACGCCATCATCGATCAGGCCGCCGCCGTGCTGGTCACCTCGGTGGGCAAGGCGCAGGAATGGGGCATCCCGCAGGGCCGCTGGGTATTCCTGCACGGTTGCGCCGACGGAACGGATACCTGGGTTGTCTCTGAGCGCGAAAAGCTCGACGCCTCGCCCGCGATCCGCGGCTGTGCGCGCATCGCCCTCGACATGGCCGGCAAGAAAGTAGCCGATGTTGCGGCCTTCGATCTCTACAGCTGCTTCCCGTCCGCGGTCGAAGTGGCGATGCAGGAGATCGGCATCGCCGAGGACGATCCGCGGCCGATCAGCGTCACCGGCGGCCTGCCGTTCTTCGGTGGCCCGGGCAACAACTACGTCACCCATTCGATCGCCGAGATGATGAACGTCGTGCGCAAGAAGCCCGGCTCGTTCGGCATGGTGACGGCCAATGGCAACTACCTCACCAAGCACTCGGCCGGCCTTTATTCGACCGAACCGACCAAGGGGTCGTGGCAGCGTGAGGATCCCAAGAAATTCCAGGCCGAACTCGACGCCCGGCCGAAGCGGAGGGTCGAGACCAAGCCGTCCGGGACAGGCACGATCGAGACCTATTGCGTCACCTACGGCAAGGAGGCCCCGGAGCGCGGCTACATTCTCGGCCGGCTCGACGTCTCGGGCGACCGCTTCGTCGCCATGACGCCCCAGGAGCCAGCGATCATGGCCGACATGCTGACGCGCGAGCAGCTTGGGCGTAAGGTGTCGGTCTCCGATGAGGGCGGCCGCAACGTCTTCCGCCCGATCTAGGCCCCGATCGAGGCGAAAAACCGATGTCCAACATCCTGAACGCGGCCCAGATAGCCGAATTCAACGAGAAGGGTTTCACCTATGCGCGCGGCCTGTTCGCGCCCGACGAGGTGAAGCTCCTCACGCGCGCGATGGAAGAAGATCCCGCCGTGCGCGACAGCATCCTCGACCGGCGCGACGGCGAAGGCCGCTCGACGCGCATTGCGCTGTGGAATCGGGCCGGCGACAGCGTCTACGGCCTCGCCGCCCGCACCCGCAGGATGGTCGACACGTCGGCGGCACTGCTTGGCGGGCCGGTCTATCACTATCAGTCGAAGCTCACGGCCAAGGAGCCGGAGGTCGGCGGCGCCTGGGAATGGCACCAGGATTACGGCTACTGGTATTACAACGGCTGCCTCCGGCCCGATCTGCTGTCGGTCATGATCGCGCTCGACAAGACCGACCGGAACAACGGCTGCCTGCAGATCGCCACCGGTTCGCACAAGCTCGGCCGCATCGACCACACGCCGCTGTCGCCGACCCAGAATGAGGTCGATCCCAAGCGCATGCCGCACATCCTCGAGAAGTGCCCGATCGAGTATTGCGAACTCGAGGCCGGCGACGCGCTGGTCTTCCACTGCAATGCAATCCACCGCTCCGACGCCAACCGCTCGGCCAACCGGCGCTGGACTTTGCTGATCTGCTATAACCGTGTCGACAACGACACCTTCACCAGGGTCGACGATCGCTTCTACGTGCCGCTCGAGCCGGTCGATGACGAGGCGATCCGCCGGGCCGGCCTGCGCTTCGCCACGGGCAATCAGGAGCACTTCGCCAGCAAGCCCTACGTGCCGGATCTGCGTAAGGCGTCGTAGGGAGCTTACAGGCGATGGAGATCCGGAAGGCCACCGCTTCAGATCTCGAGGTGGTCGTTGCCCTCGTCGAACGCCATCGCCGCCAGCTTCAGAAATATCAGCCGACATTCTGGCACAAGGCCGCCAATTCGGCGGAAACAACGCGAGGCTTCTTCACCAAGCTCCTGTCGGAGCAGGAGACATTTTTCCTGGTCGCGATCGAGGGCGTTCAATTGCTCGGCTTTCTGATCGCGCGAAAGTTCCCCGCCCCGCCCGTATATGCGCCGGGCGGTGACACCTACATGGTCGACGACTTTTGCGTCCTCGAACCGCATCACTGGCTGACGATCGGCGAGGCCCTGCTCTCGCACGTGTCCACGTTGATCCACGAGGCAGGTGCTACCCAGATCGTGGTGGTCGGCGCCGATCGCGAGCTCGCCAAGGCCGAGATGCTGCGCCGGTCCGACCTCACCATCGCATCGAACTGGTGGACGAAGCCGCTGCGTTAGCGAGCGCGAACGCAGATCGCTACGCCACCTGGGGACGCCAGGCGATGACGCCTTCGGTCCGCGCCCGCACCTCTGGCGAGGCCAGGCAGGTGGCGACGGCCTCATAGCCGGGCGCGCCGGGATAAGGGGCGACACGGCTCGGCGGGCTGTGGTTGGCCGGGCAGAATATGATCGACTCGTCGGGTCCGACGGCGGCCAGATCGAGGATCGCGCTGGAGCGCGTCAGCAGGAAGAGCGGGCGACCGCCAGGGCCGCGGCGGCGCAGATGGGCGATCAGCGCTTCCTGCGCTGCCTGGTCCAGCCCTTGCTCCACCATGTCGACGACCAGCACCGCGGGGCCTTGGGATTCCAGGCCGACGAGCAGCGCGACCAGGGGCTTCGACACCACGGCGCCGTCCTCGACGAGCCAGGCCAGGCTTTCATCGACCCGCGCCTTCAGGGCCGGGTCGGTGTCCAACCGCGCCCGCAACGCCGCCCCGCCATCCGCCAATCGGTCCAGACCCAGGAAGGCAGCGTCGGGCAAGGTCTCGGCCAGCCGTTGAGCCAGCCGGGTCTTGCCACTGCCCAGCGGGCCAATGATGTAGTTCAAGGCCCTGACGTCGCGCAGTTCGAACCGTTCGCCGCCCCACGGCCACGGGAGGTCGAAGGCGATGCTGAGGTCGGAGGGCGGTCCCAGGAGGCGCGTCAGTTCTCCCGCCGTCGGCATCTGGCCCTGAGCAAGATCGGCCCGCAGCCCGCGGACTTTCTCCACGGTGGCGGCGAGATGCCGGGCCCGTTCTTCGAGCGTCGCCTGATGGGTGGCCAGGGCCGGCTCCAGATCCTCGGCGTCGCCCCACAGCACCCGCGCCACCTGGGCGAGGCTGAGACCGAGCGCGCGCAGGGCCACGATCTCGGCGGCGCGGGCCATCTCATTGGGACCATAGGCCCGCCATCCCGCCGCGCTTCGGACCGGCGTGACCAGGCCGCGCTGTTCGTAAAGTCGGAGGGCCTTGGTGGAAACGCCGAGCCGCTTGGCGGCTTCCGAAGAGTTCAGGAATTGGGCGGAAGAGCTCACGGATCACCTCGTTGCTTGCTGACCGCTTTCCTTATCGGGGCTGTCCCAGGGGCCGGGTCAAGCAGTGATCTCTCGTTTTTCCACCGCCGCGTGAATGGACGCTACGCCCCCAATCGTTCCAGGGCCGTGCTGAGCCGGGCCCGCGTCTGCTCGGCCTGGCTGCGGCGCTCACGCTGCTCCTCGACCACCTCTTCCGGCGCCCGCGACACGAAGGCTGCATTGCCGAGCTTGGCGTCGATCTTGCCGATTTCGTCGGCCAGCTTCTTGATTTCCTTCTGCAGCCGCGCGCTCTCGGCCTTGAGATCGATCACATCGGTCACCGGCAGGGCATAGGTCGCTTCGCCCACCACGATCTGCAACGCGCCCTTCGGCGCCGTGGAAGCCGCCTCGATCCCCTCGATGCGGGCTAGCCGCTCGATCGCAGCACGATGCGTCTCCAGCCGCTTCACCGTGATGCCGTCGCCGCCCACCACCAGCATCTGGAGCTTGGCGCCGGCCGGCACGTTCAACTCGGCACGCGCCGAGCGAATGTCGGAAATAAGTTTTACGAGCCAACCCATTTCCGCATCGGCGTCAGGATCGAGTGCCGGCGGCGCGGGCCAGGGCTGGCCGATCAGGGCACCGTGCTCACTGCGGTGGCCAAGCTTGTCCCATAGCTCTTCGGTAATGAACGGCATCACCGGGTGCAGGAGTTTTACCGTCTCGCGCAGCACATAGGCCGTGACAGCGCGCGTCTCGTTCTTTTGCGGGCCGTCGGCGCCTTGCAGAATCGGCTTGGTCAATTCGACGTACCAGTCGCAGACAATTCCCCAGATGAACTCGTAGAGCGCGGTGGCCGCATCGTTGAGGCGGAAGTCCGTCAGTGCCTTGTCGATCGTCGTGTTGGCGCGCGCGAGCTCGCCCAGCATCCACTTGTTGACGGTGAGTGTCGCCGTGGCTGGATCGAACCCTTTGGGCAGCGCCGCGCCGTTCATCTCGGCATAGCGCGTGGCGTTCCACAGTTTGGTCGCGAAGTTGCGCGAGCCTTCGACGCGAGCCGGTGCCAGCCGAAGGCGGCCGGCCTGCGATGCGGCTAGCGATGCTACCGTGAAACGCAACGCATCGGCGCCGTACTTGTCGATCAATTCCAGGGGATCGATCACGTTCCCCTTGGATTTCGACATCTTCTGGCCCTTCTCGTCCGTCACCAGCCCGTGCAGGTAGACGGTGCGGAACGGCACCTCCTTCACGAAGTGCATGCCCATCATCATCATGCGGGCGACCCAGAAGAACAGGATGTCCCAGCCGGTGACCAGAACGCTGGTCGGGTAGTACTTCGTAAGCTCAGGTGTCTGGTCCGGCCAGCCCAGCGTCGAGAATGGCCACAGGGCCGAGCTGAACCAGGTGTCGAGCACGTCGGGATCGCGCTCCAGCGCGACCTCCTTGCCGTAGTGCTTCAGTGCCGCCGCCTTGGCTTCGTCTTCGGTCAGCTCGACGAAGACCTTCTTGTCCGGTCCATACCATGCCGGGATCTGATGGCCCCACCAGAGCTGGCGCGACACGCACCACGGCTGGATGTTCTCCATCCAGCGGAAGAACTCGTCGCGGCCGCGCTCGGGCACGAACTTCACCCGCCCGTCGCGCGCCGCCGCGATCGGCTCCTGGGCGAGCTTCTTCGCATCGGCGTACCACTGCTCGGTGAGATAAGGCTCGACCGGCACCCCGCCACGATCGCCATAGGGCACGGCGTGGGTGTGCGGCTCGATCTTCTCGACCAGGCCCTGCTCCTCCATCTCCGCCACGATCTTCTTGCGGGCATCGAAGCGGTCGAGGCCGCGATATTTCTCCGGTGCGTTCCCGTTCACGCGCGCGAACTTGTCGAAGATGTTGATCGCTTCGAGGTCGTGGCGCCGGCCGACCTCGAAATCGTTGAAGTCGTGCGCCGGCGTGATCTTCACCGCGCCGGAGCCTTTCTCCGGGTCGGAGTATTCGTCGGCGACGATGCGGATCCTGCGGCCGACCAGCGGCAGCACGGCATGCTTGCCGATCAGGTGCTTCCACTTGGGATCGTCGGGATGCACGGCAATGCCGGTGTCGCCCAGCATCGTCTCCGGCCGCGTCGTCGCCACGACGATATGCTCGTCACTGCCCTCGATCGGATACTTGAAGTACCAGAGGCTGCCCCTCACCTCGCGCGACTCGACTTCCAGGTCGGAGATCGCCGTCAGCATCTTGGGATCCCAGTTGACCAGCCGGAGGTCCTTGTAGATGAGGCCGGCCTTGTAGAGTTCGACGAACACTTTCAGGACGGCGTGAGAAAGCCCCTCGTCCATGGTGAAGCGCTCGCGGCTCCAGTCGCACGAAGCGCCGAGGCGGCGGAGCTGGCCAGTGATGGTGCCACCCGAAAAAGCCTTCCACTCCCAGACCTTGGCGAGGAACTCCTCGCGGTTGAGCAGCTTCTTGTTGGCGTCGTTCCGGGCGGCGCCCTCGACCGCGAGGCCGATCCCCTCCTGTTCGAGATTGCGCACCACGACCATTTGCGTGGCGATGCCGGCATGGTCGGTGCCCGGCTGCCACAGCACGTCGTCGCCCTTCATGCGGCGCCAGCGGACCAGCACGTCCTGCAGCGTGTTGTCGAGCGCGTGGCCCATGTGCAGGCTGCCCGTGACGTTGGGCGGCGGGATGACGATGCAATACGGCGGCTTGGCCGACTCGGGGTGGGCACGGAAAGCCCCGGCCTCCTCCCACTCGGGGTAGCGGCGGGCTTCGATTTCCTTGGGGTCGTAGGTCTTGTCGAGCATCTCTTGCCTTATAAACGAAAACGCCCCCTCAACTAAAAAACCACGGCGGGGGCCGTGGCGTTGAATTACGGGTGGCGCCTGGGGGTCAGCGGCGTGTCAGCCGGACGATCTCGCGTTCGACGAACCGTTCGACCATCGGCGGCAGGTTGCGGTCCAGCCATTCCTTCAGCATCGGCCGCAGCATCTCCTTGACCAGGTCCTCGATCGTCTTGCCGTTGCCGTCGACGCTCGGCCCGGGTTCATGGGCGGCGGGTTGCGGCACGCTTTCCTGAACCGCCTGGTTGAGCCGGGCAAATGCCGAACTGGCCGCTCCGACGACTCCCGAACCGACGAGCGCCTCGCCCGGCGGCGGTTCGACGGACGGCTGCGGCATCTCGGCTGCCTGGGCGGGATCGATCCGGGGCAGCGGGATCGGCGCTGACTTCGCGTCGGCAGCGCCAGACCCGGGTTCCTCTATGAGGTCGGTCAGCAGCAGGACGTCGTCGCGACCGGCGTCGACGGGCGCCGTGGCCGACTGCGGCTCGGATCCAGGGACGGCAGTCGGGCGGACGGACTGAATCGATGCTTGCTGGCGGCCGACCTGGGCGCGTGCCTCGTCGTCGGAAATGATTTTGCGGATGGACGCCAGGATGTCGTCCATTGAAGGGTCGTTGTTTGCGCCCCGCGCTTCGTTCATTTGCGGCTGGTTCCTGGAAAAACCCCGGGTCCGCCTGAAATGCCACCGTTGACGCCGCCGCCGGAATCGCTGTTGCCCCAGCCGATCCAGCGCGAGCCGACGTCGTTATAGTACCGCTCTTCGTCGTAGTACTCGACCGGCAGAGTGAGAGTTCGCGCCGTCAGCCGCCCGATGTTGCTGAGAACGCCGTAGTAGAACACCTGAACGTCGTGCCGTGCCTGGATGAGGTTGACCTGGGCGTTGAGCAGTTCCTGCTCCGCATTCAACACATCGAGGGTGGTGCGCGAGCCGACCAGGGCTTCCTGGCGGACGCCGTTCAGGGCCACTTCGTTGGCCCGCACCTGGGCCTCGAACGACGTGACTCGCGAGCGTGAAGAATCGAGCTGTCGCCAGGCGCGGATGGTGCTTTCCGCGGCTTGACGGCGGGCGCTGTCGAGTGCGTTGCGCCGTTGCCCGACGAGTTCCTTCGCCTGCCTGATCTTCGACCACTCGCCGCCGCCCTGATAGATCGGGATCGTGGCTTGGATGCCCAGGATGTAGTTGTAAAACCTGTCTCCGGGGACCTGCACTTCGAATTGCTGCTGGATGGTGCCCACGAGGTTGACCTGGGGCAGCAGAGCGCCGATCGCGCTGTTCACCCCATACGCCGCCGCGGTGATCAAGTATTGCGCGTTGATCGGGTTGGGTCCCGCGTCCATGGCCAGTGCCACGGCCTCTTCTTCGCTGGCTGGCAGTCCACCCACGAGGGGAATCTCGCCCAGCTTGCCGGGCTTCATCCCGATCGTGCGCTGGAACGCCGCCTCGGAGATCCGCACCTGGGTGTCGGACTGGACCAGTTCGGCCTTGGCGAATTCCAGCCGCGCTTCGGCCTGCGACACGTCGGTGATCGTGAGCTCGCCGACGCGAAAGCGTTCGCGCGTCGCATCGAGCTGCTGCATGAGAACATTGACGTTGTTTCGCCGGGCATCGGTCGTGGCGATGTCCCTGATCAGGTCCGCGTACGCGGTCACGGCCGCCAGAAGCACGGTCTGTTCGGTATTGGCGAGTGCTGCTCGCTGGGCCTGGATGTTTGCCTGCGCCTGCTTCGTGTTGGCGACGGTCGTGCCTCCGAGGAAGAGCGGCTGGGTCAGTTGCAGGGTGGTGTTCTTGCCATTCAACGTGGCGAAGCTGTTCGGGGAGACCTGGGGATAGTTCGCGTCGATGTTCTTGTTGAAGTTCAGCGACAGCGACACCCTCGGCCGCCAGTTCGCAACCGCCTGGGCGAGCGATTCGTCGGTCTGCCGCAGCACCGCCCGGCCCGCCAGAAGATCGGGATTGGAGTTGTAGGTCGTCGACAGGGCCTCGATCAGGCTCTGCGACTGGGCGCTCGGTGCCGCACCCATGCCGACTGCAAGCGCGATTGCCGCCGCAGAGAAGGCGTGGCTCAGACCGGGCCGAATACGCATTTGGGCTACTCTCATGTGTGACCGAGACCCTAGCACTGCCGGAACAGGCATTGGTAGCCCCCGATCCAATTCAATAACCGGGCCTTCACGGCGTCAGCCCCTCACGGCGTCAGAAGGTGAAGCGCGGCGGCGGGGCAAACCCCGGAAGGAGCCGCGTTCCGGCTTCGAACAGCGGACGTCCCGATGTGACACCGCCCTCCTTCACGAAGATCTGGGCCACCCCCATCGCGCCGGGAGCACCGGAGACGACAACGGCAAGCCTGCCGCCTTCGGCCAACTGATCCAGGATCGCCTGCGGAACCTGCTGAACCGCGCCCTCGATCAGCACGATATCGTAGGGCGCCGAGTCCTGCGCTCCCTGCTCCAGCTTGCCCGTGGTCCAGTGAATATTGACGAGACCCAGTTCCCTGGCGATCAGCCCTCCCGCGCCCGCCAGGGCCGGGTCGCTCTCGACTGCCGTCACGAGTTTCACGAGCCGTGCCAGAAGGGCGGCGCCATAGCCGCGGCCCGCCCCCAGGACCAAGGCCCGGTCGCGGTGCTGCGGCTGAAGTGTCTGGACCAGCCGGGCCAAAACCATCGGTTCCATCAGGTAACGGCCGCCGCCCAGCGGCACATCGTCGTCGGCGTAGGCGACCGAGCGCAGGGCTTCGGGGAGAAACCGTTCCCGCGGCAGGGCGCCAATGGCGGTCAGAAGCTCCACATTTGTCACTCGATTGGGCCGGAGCTGGCCTTCGACCATGTTGCGGCGCGCGAGAGCGAAATCCGTCATCTAGAACCCTCAAGATATAGCGGTTCTTATAGGCGGCAGGCGGCAACAGCGTCAAAGGGAGCCGTGTCGCGGCCCCTCGCGCTCGGCTTGACCGGTCAGTCGCCGCATGAGTATAGCAGCCGCCGTTCCTCGCGCGGCCTGGTGGCAGAGTGGTGATGCAGCGGACTGCAAATCCGCGTATGCCGGTTCGATTCCGGCCCAGGCCTCCACAAACCGCGTCGACCGATGCCCTTGCGTGGGCAGGGATGCTCTGTCAAAAGATCGCGCCTTCGTGGGCTGGATACCGCCGTCCGCGACGACTTCATTCCGGAGTAGCTCAGCGGTAGAGCAGGCGACTGTTAATCGCCCGGTCGTAGGTTCGAGTCCTACCTCCGGAGCCAATCGGGGCCGTTCTCGGAAGAGAGCGGCCCCTTTTTGCCTATGGAGTTGTCCCCATGGCCAAGCCTCCCCCACCCGACGAAAAGGCCGAACTGGTCGAGCACGTCCTGGCTTTCCAGGGGTATTTCAAAGTCGGCCGTTATTCCTTCCGACACAGCCTCTTCCAGGGCGGCCAAAGTCCCCTCATCGTCCGCGAGGTCTTCGAGCGCGGTCATGCCGCCGCGGTCCTGCCCTACGATCCAGTGCGCGACGAAGTCGTCCTCATCCGTCAATTCCGCGCCGGGTCGTACGTCGCCGGGCGCCATCCCTGGGGATGGGAGACGGTCGCCGGGATCATCGAAGAGGGCGAGACGCCTGAAGAAGTGGTCCGTCGCGAATCGGTCGAGGAAGCAGGCCTCGCGATCAGTGATGTGATCCCGATCCACCACATCATCGCCAGTCCGGGCGCGATGTCGGAGACTTGTGCGCTCTTCGTCGGCCGCACCGACACGACCAATGCCGGCGGCGTGTTCGGCCTTGAATCGGAAGGCGAGGATATTCTGGTCAAGGTCGTGCCGTTCGCCGAAGCCCGCGCGATGCTCGACCGCGGCGAGATCGACAATGCGACGGCCGTGATCGCTCTGCAGTGGCTGGCGCTTCATCGCGACGATGTACGAAGCCGCTGGCGCTAGGCCGGTTGCGCCAGCGCGCTTGCCGGGGGGGCCGCTCCCTGTCTACCGTCCGCCCGGGAGTGCAGGGTCCAGCACAGTGAGTAAGACATGAACGTCCGGTCGGGTTTCATCGAAAGCATCGGCAACACGCCGCTGATCAAGTTACGCGCAGCCTCCGAGGCGACGGGCTGCGAAATTTACGGCAAGGCGGAATTCCTCAATCCCGGCGGATCGGTGAAGGATCGAGCCGCACTCGCGATGATCCGCGACGCCGAGGAGCGCGGCACGCTCCGCAAGGGCGGCGTGGTGGTCGAGGGCACGGCCGGCAACACCGGCATCGGCATCGCCCTGGTCGCCAATGCGCTGGGCTACCGCTCGGTGATCGTGATGCCCGAGACGCAGAGCCAGGAGAAGAAGGACATGCTGCGCCTGTGCGGCGC
>CAMDOT010000040.1 GCA_945903635.1 Rhizobium sp. Q54
CGGCCGGTTGACCTGGATAGAGGCCTGGGCGCCGCCCGAGATGGCCGGCACATGGTTGATGGTCCACTCGATGATGAGCTGGCCGGCCAGGGTGGCGATCGCCAGATAGAGACCCTTGATGCGGAGGCTCGGCATGCCGACGACGACGCCGATCGCCGCCGCCATCAGCCCGCCCGCCGGGAGTGTGATCCAGAACGGCAGGTCGAGCCTTACGGCGAGATTGGCCGCGGTATAGGCGCCGACCGACATGAAGGCCGCGTGGCCGATCGAGATCTGCCCGGTATAGCCCACGAGAATGTTGAGCCCGAGCGCGCCCACGATGGCGATGAAGATGAGATTGAGGATCGAGAGATAGTATTCATGGACCGTGAGCGGCACGATCACGACGAAGATCAGGGCCAGAGCTGCAACCGTCCATTTTGCGATCGGCAACGGATAGAGCGCCATGTCGGCGCTGTAGGTCGTCTTGAAGACTCCTGACTCGCGATGAAACATGGGCCTACACGCGCTCGATCTTGCGTTTGCCGAAGATGCCGTAAGGCCGGATCATGAGCACGAGGATCATCAGCACGTAGGGCGCGAAGTCCTTGGTGCCACCGCCGACATAGGGATCGAGATAGCCGGCGGCGAGACTTTCCACGATACCGATGATCAAGCCGCCCACCAGCGCACCGCCGATCGAATCGAGGCCGCCCAGGATCACCACCGGGAACACTTTCAGGCCGACCAGCGCCAGATGCACGTCGACGCCCAGCATGCTGCCCCAGACGATGCCGCCCAGTGCCGACACGACGCCGGCCATCGCCCAGGCCAACGCGAAATAGCGCTCGACGTTGATGCCCATGGCCTGCGCGACCTGCTGGTTGTCGGCCACCGCACGCATGGCGACACCCATCCGGCTCTTCTTGAAGAACCAGCTGAATGCCAGGAAGAAGGCGATCGCCACCACGGCGCCCACGACCTGGATAGGCGGCAGGCTGGCCGGTCCGATGACGATCGGATCATCCCCTATGGGAAGCGACAATGCCCTCGTCTCGCTGCCGAAGACCACGGGGCCCACGCCCCGAAGGATGGCGGCGAGACCGATGGTGGCCATGATCACGGCAACCACGGGGCGCCCGAGCAGTGGTCGCAGGACGACGCGTTCCAGCCCGAAGCCGAAGCCCACCATCACGGCAAGCGTCACCGCGACGGCCACGATCAGCGGCATGCCCACGAAGGACAGCAGCATCGCCACGATCAGCCCCGCCAGCATGACGAACTCGCCCTGCGCGAAGTTGATGGCGTCGGTCGCCTTGTAGACCAGCACAAAACCGAGTGCGATCAGCGAATACATCAGCCCGATCGAGGCGCCGTTCAACAGCAACGAGAAGGCGAATTCCAGGTCCTCGGACATCGCTGCTCCCTCAGGCCGCCCGCCGGGCGGGCTCGCCAGGCGCTATGTCGTGAATGACGATGGTCGAGTTCAGCGTCGACTTGCGGCCGTCCTCGAAGGTGATCTCCATGGTGACGTCGACCTCGCTCTTGTTGCCGTAGATGGCCTCGATGACGTTGGCGTACTTTTCGGCAACGAACCGGCGCCGCACCTTGCGCGTGCGCGTCATCTCGGCGTCATCGGCGTCGAGTTCCTTGTTCAGCAGCAGGAAGCGCTTGACCTGCTGCACGTCGGGCAACGTGGCGTTGGCCTTGGCGATTTCAGCCCCGATCAGGGCCGCGACCTCGGGCTTGCGGCTGAGATCCATGAAACTGGTGTAGGCGATGCCGCGCTTCTCGGCCCAGGTGCCGGCTGTCTGGATGTCGACGGCGATCATCGCCGCCACGAACGGCCGCTGGTCGCCGAAGGCCACGGCCTCGCGGATGAACGGGCTGAACTTCAGCTTGTTCTCGATGAACTGCGGCGCGAAGGCCGAACCGTCGGAGAGCTTCCCGACGTCCTTGGCGCGGTCGATGATGACGAGGTGACCCTGCTTGTCGAAGAAGCCGGCATCGCCGGTCTTCAGCCAGCCGTCCGACGTCATCGTATCCCGGGTCGCCTCCTCCTGCTTGAAATATCCGATGAAGACGTTCGGCCCCTTCAGCAGCACTTCGCCAAGATCGTCGATCTTGACGTCGATGTGCGGGATCGGCCGGCCGACGGTGTTGGGGTTGGCCTCGGAATCGGGTTGGCA
The DNA here is from genome assembly GCA_945903635.1 of Rhizobium sp. Q54. Lineage (GTDB taxonomy): Bacteria > Pseudomonadota > Alphaproteobacteria > Reyranellales > Reyranellaceae > Reyranella. The sequence continues at coordinate 2,169 of CAMDOT010000040.1, forward strand.
GGAGATCATCGCCGAGGCTTCCGTGGCGCCATAGACCTGCTTCAGGTTGATGCCGAAGGAGCGGAAGAAACGATAGGTATCAGGGCCGAGTGGCGCCCCGCCGGTATAGCACCAGCGCGCATTGCGCAGCCCGAGCTGGTCGCGCACCGGGCCGTAGACCAGTACCTCGCCCAGCGCGAGGCCCAGCCGGTCGACCAGCGACAGCGCCTTGCCATCGGAGCGATTGAGTTCGCAGCGTTCGGCGAGGCCTCGGAAGAAGTCGAAGATGCGGCGCTTGAAGGGTGTCGCATCGTCGCCCCTGATCTGCATCTGGGTCAGCATGTTCTCCCAGATGCGCGGCGGCGCCAGCATGGCATTGGGCCCGAGCTCACGCAGGTCGCGCTGCACGGTTTCAGGATTCTCCGGGCAATTGGCCGTCAACCGCGCCGCCAGCGCCATTCCCAACGTGAAGGCGGCATCGCCCACCCAGGCCATCGGCAGGTAGGACAACCAATTGTCACCCTGCTTGACTTCGTTCACTTCCATGAATGCCTGGGCGGCCGCCACCATATTGCGATGACTGAGCATCGCGCCTTTCGGCGTGCCCGTGGTTCCCGAGGTGTAGGCGATCATCGCCGTGTCGTCGGCACTGCCCTTGGCGAGTTCGGTCTCGTAGAAGCCCGGGTCCGCGGCCCCGAAAGCACGCCCGGCTTCGAGCACGCTTGCAAAGGATCGCAGGATCGGGTCGTCGTAGGCCCACAGGCCACGCGGATCGTCGAACACGATCATGCGCAGCCGGGGCAGCTTGTCCTTGAGCGAGAGCGCCTTGTCGACCTGTTCCTGGTCTTCGGCGACGATGACCGAGGTCTCGGCGTGGCTCAGTACATAGACCAGCTCCGAGGCGATCGAATCCTGGTAGACCGGCACCGACACCCCGCCCAGTACCTGCGACGAGAGTTGCGCAAAGTAGAGTTGCGGCCGGTTGTCGCCGATCACCGACAGCTTGTCGCCGCGCGTGAAGCCGAGTGACGCCAGTCCGAGCGCAAAATCCCGCACGTTGTCGCGGTAGGCCGTCCAGCTGTAGGTCTGCCAGACACCGCGCGTCTTCTCGCGGATACCGGCGCCCGCTGGATCGATTTCGGCATTGCGTTGCAGCAACTTCGGCAATGTCGTCATGCCAAGGGAACTGTCCGGGCTCATGCACTGCCCCCGCCCTTACTCTTGCCGAGATAGGCCTCGACAACCTTGGGATTGCGCTGAACCTCGTCGGGCGTGCCGACGGCGATGCCACGGCCGCGATCGAGCACGACGACCTTGTCGGAAATATCCATGACCACGCCCATGTCGTGCTCGATCAGGACGACGGTCACGCCGCGTTCCTGGTTCACATCCAGGACGTAGCGGGCCATATCCTCCTTCTCGTCCTGGTTCATGCCGCCCATCGGCTCATCGAGCAGCAGGACCTTCGGCTCGGACGCCAGCGCCCGCCCCAGTTCGACACGCTTGCGCAGGCCATAGGCCAGCGCCGAAGTCTGCTGCTTGCGCAGATCCTGCAGCTTCAGGAACTCGATGATCTCCTCGACCGCCTCGCGGTGGGCGATGTCCTCTTTTTGCGCCATGCCCCAATAGATGACGCTCGACAGCACGCCCGCCTTCATCCGGACGTGCCGGCCGAGCATGAGATTGTCGAGGACGGTAAGGCCGCTGAACAGGGCGATATTCTGAAAGGTGCGGGCGATGCCCAGCGCGGCAACATCGCTCGGCTTTTTCTGGGTGATGTCCTGGCCTTCGAGGATCACCTGACCAGAGTCGGGCTTGTAGAAGCCGGAAATCATATTGAGCAGCGACGTCTTGCCCGCGCCGTTGGGGCCGATGATGGAAACGATGCCGCCGCGCGGAACTTCGAGGGAAACGTCCTGGACGGCGGTCACGCCACCGAACCGCTTGGACACCCCTTTGACCACGAGCTGGTTGTCGCCCTCCCGCGCAACAGCGCGCTGGGCAGACGCACCCATCATGAACCCTCCCTACGTCGCACTCTTGGTCGTGCTTATATTTGGAGGGATCATGCAGGCTCCCGTGGGCGAAGGCAACAAATCTGCCTAAACTTCGGGACACCGCCCAAAGATATCGACGGGAGACCGCTACATGCCGCGCCACATCGTCTGCCTAACTTTCGATCACGACCACCTGTCCGGCTTCATTGCACGCGGTATGACATCGCCGACGGCGATCTCGCGCGGCGAGTACGACATGGTGGTCATTCCCCGCCTCATGACGCTGCTCGCGCGCTACGGTGTAAAGGGAACCTTCTTCACGCCCGGCCATACGATCGACAGTACGCCTGAGGCGGTGATGCCTTACGTCGAGGCGGGCCACGAACTCGCCCATCACGGCTGGACCCATCGCCTGCCCGTCACGCTGTCCCGTGAGGAGGAAGAAGAGGAGATCGTGCGCGGCAACGAGTCGATCAAGAGGATCAGCGGACAGGTCGCGCGCGGCTACCGCTCACCCGCATGGGATCTCTCGCCCCACTCGATCGAGCTGCTGCTGAAGCACGGCATCCAGTACGACAGCTCGATGATGGGCCACGACTACGACTGCTACTACGCTCGTCAGGGCGATGTGGCCGAGCTACTGAAACCGTTCGTGCGCGGCCGCGAGACCAAGTTGGTCGAGATGCCGATCAGCTGGTCGCTCGACGACTTCCCGCACTTCGAATACATGCGGCTTCCGAACGGTTCGGTTCAACAGGGGCTGATGAATGCCTCGGGCGTGCTCGACAACTTCGTCGACGACTACACCTACATGACCCGGGTCTGCGACTTCGGGATCCTGACCTACACCTTTCACCCGCACGTGATCGGCCGCGGCCATCGCATGATGATGCTGGAGCGACTGATCCAGCGCCTGATCGAGGGCGGCGCGGTCTTCGCCACCATGGAAGACGCCATGCAGGAGTGGCTGGTGCGTCGCCAGGGCGGGCGCAAGGCCGCCGCGGAGTAGCTAGAGCGAGCTGCCCCGGGCGACGCGGATAGCACGGCAGATGGTCACCATCTTGCCGATGGCATGATCGACGAAACCGGAGACGCCGGCTTCGATCTTGTCGGCCAAGGCTGGCGGCTGGGCCGAAATGGCCTTGGCCAGATGCTTTGCCGACTCATGGGCGGCGGCGCGATTGGCAGTGATAGCTCGGTCGAGCGAGCCATCGGCGCGGGCCGACGCCAGCACCTTCTCAACGCGCTGCAGGAATGCCGGCGCGTGCGCCAGATGGCGGTACATGCTGGCCAGGATCAACGGTTGCGGACGGTCGCCGAACCGGTTGAGCCGCAGAACCAGGGCCCAGGTCTCGGGCGACACGTCGGCCTCCGAGGCGAGCGGCGGCAAGGTCACATCAGGCGCCGGCAGGCGCACGCCGCCCAGGGGCGCGGGTCTCGATACCGCCTCGCCGCGCAGCCAAGCGACCAGGGCGCCCAGCGCGAACAGGTTGATGGTGTTGGAATGGTCGTAGCTTGCCAGCACGGCATCGACACTGGCCGGATCATCGCCGGCAAGCGAGGCCAGCCTGGGGAGGGACATGGTCTCGCGGAAGCGCCGCGCGGCCTCGTCCGGCATACCAGCCAGGTAGAGTGGCTTCACCGCCGCCCAGGCCCAAGGCAAGGCACCGTCGAGTGTCGCCAGGTGCCGCCACACCAGATTGACCACGCGGACGCCCACCGTGGCGCGGATGTCGGCGAAGAGGTCGGCGGTCTCTCCGGTCGCCGCGGCTTCGGCGATGGCCGGAAACGGATCGCTCACTCGGCGGCCTGTTTCGAATCCTGTCCGATCACGGTGAAGAACGACGCTGTCTTGGGTTGCTTCGGCAGCTCGACCAGCCCTTCCTTCAGTCGGGCATACTTCGCTTCCGTTCCGCGCACGATGCGGCCTTCATTGGGGCTCGGCATCGGATTGCGTGCAAGCGGCACGGCATCGGCGGCGGTATAGACACAGATATAGAGGCCGCGCGAATTGTCCGATCCGTTCGCGGCCGAACCGTGCAGCAGCCTCGTGTGCATGAGGCAGACACTGCCGGCCTTGCCGAAGCACGGTACCGACTGCGCTAGCGCCTTCTTCTCCTCGTCGGCCGCCACCGCGCCGGTAAAGCGGTCGCCATCGAACAGCGACAGCACCGGTCCCTTGTGCGAGCCCGGTACGACCGTGAGCGCGCCGTTTGCTTCGTCGATGTCGTCGAGGAAGAGCAAGGCCGTCACGATGTCGTCGTTGGTATGGGGCGTGTAGGAGAAGTCCTGGTGATACGACACCTCTGTCTTGGCGCCGGGCAGCTTCAAGTTGATCTTGCAGTGGTGGAATTTTAGGTTCGGACCGACCAGCTCGGCCACCATATCCACCATGCGCGCATCGAGCATGACATTTCGATAAGCATCGGAGATGTCGGACGGATTGTTGATCCGCCGTAGCGCCGGCTTTTCCGCCGTGTGCTCGACACCCATGTCGTAGCGCGGCCGGCCGTCGATCGTCGGCAGCCCGAAGGGGGCCGAATGAGCCCTGCTCTCCTCGACCCAGGAAGAAATCTCCGCCCTCAGGGCGGCGAGTTGGGCAGATGTCACGGCCTCTTCGGCCACGAGATAGCCGTCGCGCCAGAAGGCGTCGCGCTGTTCCTGGGTCAAAACCGCCATGGCCGTCTCCTTTAGCGTCCGATCCCCTAACGTCCCTTGAATGCCGGTCGGCGCTTTTCCATGAACGCGGTGCGGCCTTCCTTGTAGTCCTCGGAGTCGAAGCACTCCTTCACCAACCCGCTGAGACGGGCGAAGTCGGGCTCGCCGTCGAGCCGGGTCAGCTCCTCGATGGTACGCTTGGCGGCATGCATGGTGAGTGGTGCATTTTCGCCGATCAGTTTGCAGTAGTTGTCGACATAAGAGTCGAGCTCGGCATCGGGTACGACGCGGGTCATCAGGCCCATGCCGAACGCCTCCTGGGCACTGAAGTGCCGGGCAGTGAAGAAGATTTCCTTCGCGTGGGACGGTCCGACCAGATCCGTCAGGATCTTCAGGCCGCTCGCGCGATAGCCGAGGCCCAGGCGTGCCGCCGGCACACCGAACTTGCTGACGTCCGAGGCGATGCGGATATCGCAGAGCAGCGACACCGCCAGCCCGCCGCCAATGCAGTAGCCGCGGATCCGGGCGATCGTCGGCTTGGAGCACTTGTTGAGGCGCGCGTTGGCGACCTCGCCGATCTTGTCGTAGTAGGCGACCTGCTCCGGCGTATTGCGCGCCTTCTCGAACTCCGAGATATCGGCGCCCGAGACGAAGGCCTTGTCGCCGGCACCGGTGACCACGACGACGCGGATCGCCGGATCCTTCTCGAACTCGTCGAGGATGACCGGGATCGCCTCCCACATGTCGGTCGAGGTGGCGTTGTGCTTCTGCGGCTTGTTGAAGACGAGCCGGCCGACCGGCCCCACCTTCTCCGCGATCATGTTGGGAGTGGGACTGAAGTTCATCAGATCACCTTGCGATTGCGGAAATCGGCGATGGCCGCGGCATCGAAGCCGAATTCCGTCAGGACACTCTCGGTATGCTCCCCCTGCTCCGGCGTCGCCGTCTTCATCTCGAACGGTGTGCGGCTCATGTTGATCGCCTGGCCGATCAGCTCAATCGTGCCTAGCTTGGGATGCTCGACGGGATGCGCCATCTTGAGGTGCTTGACCTGCGGATCGGCGAACATCTCGTCCATCTTGTAGATCGGCCCGGCGGGAACGCCCGCCTTGTTCAGTTTCTCGACCGCCTCGGCGCTGGTGAAGGCGGCCATCCGTTTGTCGATCTCCTCGTTCAGCACGTCGCGGTACTTCACCCGCGCCTTGGCCGTCGAGAAGCGCTCGTCGGTCAGCAGTTCCGGCGCCTTGATGCTCTCGCAGAAGCGCTTGTAGATGTGGTCCCCCGACGCCGCGATATTGATGTAGCCATCGCTGGTCTTGAATACCCCGGTCGGGATTCCGGTCGGATGATTGTTGCCGGCCTGGCCCGGCACGTCCTTGGCGATGGTCCAGCGCGCGGCCTGGAAGTCGCACATCGAGATCATCGCCTGCAGCAGCGAGCTCGACACCCACTGCCCCTGCCCCGAAACATCGCGCTCGAGCAGGGCGATCAGGCAGCCGATAGCGCAATGCAAGCCCGCACCCACGTCGGCGACGGCGATACCGGCGCGGACCGGACCGCCGCCCGGTTGTCCGGTGACCCACATGATGCCGCCCATACCCTGGGCGATCTGGTCGAAGCCGGCGCGCTCGGCGTAGGGGCCGTCCTGGCCGAAGCCCGAGATTGATCCCAGGATGATCTTGGGGTTCACCTTCTTCAGGCTTTCGTAGTCGATGCCGAGCCGGAATTTTACGTCGGCGCGGTAGTTCTCGACCACCACGTCGGCCTTTTCGACCATCTTCAGGAAGACAGCCTTGCCGTCCGGCTCTTTGAGGTTGAGCGTGATCGAGCGCTTGTTGCGGTGCAGGTTCTGGAAGTCCGGGCCGTGGCGCGGTCCGCCCATGTCGGCGTCGCCAGCTCCCGGCGGCATCTCGATCTTGATGACGTTGGCGCCCCAGTCGGCGAAGTAGCGCACCGCGGTCGGGCCGGCGCGCACGCGCGTGAGGTCAAGGACGGTAAAACGGGCAAGCGGTCCTGCGGTCATGCTCTCACTCTGGGTTAAAAGACTATTCTACGCGTACCATGGCGGCCGGATCGATCTCCAGCCAGACATGGCTGCCGACCTCGAAAACGGAGGCCGGCGCCGTCGAAACCCGGATCGGCTTGGCGCCACCCAGCGGCCGCGCCTGATAATCCCAATATTCCCCGAGATAGGCGCGATCGGTGATCTCCGCCTCGACGGCAAGTCCCGGGCCAGCCGGCTTCTGGGCAGTGAGGCCGACCGCCTGAGGCCGCAGGGAATAGAGCAGTTGGCCTGTTCCGTTCGCGCCCTCAACCGCTCCAGCCGGCGCCGTGAAGCCGTCGAAACGCACATCGTTGCCGTTCCGTGCTCCCTCGAGAAAGTTCGTACGGCCGATGAAACCCGCCACGAAGCGGCTGCGTGGCCGGCCATAGAGGACATGCGGTGCGTCGATCTGCTCGATCCGGCCCTTGTTCATGACCACGATGCGGTCAGAGGTCACCATAGCCTCGGACTGGTCGTGCGTGACGTAGACCGTGGTGATCTTGAATTCGTCGTGCAGCCGGCGAATCTCGAAGCGCATCTCCTCGCGCAGGTTGGCATCGAGATTGGACAAGGGCTCATCGAGCAACAAGACCTCCGGCTCGACCACGATAGCGCGCGCCAGAGCCACGCGCTGCTGCTGGCCGCCGGACAGTTCCGACGGATAACGGCCCTTGAGATTGCGCATCTGAACGACATCGAGAATGGTATCGACCCGGCGGTCGATCTCGGCGCGCGACATCTTGCGGACCTGCAGGCCGAAGCCGACATTCTCGCCCACCGTCATGTTGGGCCAGATGGCGTAGCTCTGGAAGATCATCGACATGCGCCGCCGCTCTGGCGGCACCACGCCGGACGGCGCGGATATCTGCTGGCCGTCCATCTCGATCGTGCCCGTGCTGGGCGGCGCAAAGCCCGCGATCATGCGCAAGGTGGTGGTCTTGCCGCAGCCCGACGGCCCGAGCAGCGAGACGAACTCGCCCTTCTGCAGTTCCAGGGAGAAATCGGTGACCGCCTCGAAGGCACCATAGCGACGCGAGACGTTCTTCAGGACCAGCTTGCTCATGTCGCGGTCCGCCGCAGCATGAAGTCGCGCCCGAGCGCGCGCTGGCCAATCCACAGCAATGGCAGGGTCAGGAGTTGCAGGATCAGGGCCAGCGCCGAGAGGTATTCGAAATTCCCCTCCTCGCTCATGTCGAAGATCATGACGGACGCCACCTTGGTGTTGGGACCATAGAGAAAGATCGCCGACGACAGCTCGCGCGTCGCCGGAATGAAGATCAGCAGCCAAGCGCCGAGCAGGCTGCGTTTCAACAGGGGTGCCACGACCCGCCGCAACGCCATCACCCGGCTGCCGCCCAGTACCCGGACGGCCTCCTCCATCTCCGGATTAAGACTTCGTAGCGCCGCACTCGCGTTGACATATCCGATTGGCAGGAAGCGCGTGGTGAAGGCCAGGATAAGGATCAACGCCGTACCATAGAGCGAGAGCGGCGGCGGCGCATAGGCGGCATAAAAGCCGATCGCCAGAACCACGCCCGGGATCACGAAGGGCGCCACGCACAGGAAGCCCAGGACCTCGGCAAATGGCACCAGCCGCCGGGTCACGATGTAGGCGATGCCGAGCGTGATCAGTACCGCGGCCGTGGCGGCGGCGGCGGCGTAGAGGAAGCTGTTGATCACCGACTGCGCGGCCGTCGCGTGCTCGAACAGCACGAAATTGAAGTTGCGCAGCGTGAGATTGTCGAGCGAGAAGCCGCGTCCCCAGGCCTTGGCCAGAGACGATTGCACCAGGAAGATGTAGGGCAGGAAAACGGACAGGCTCGCCACGAACATCGCATAACCGAACATCGCCCAGCGCCACGGCCCAAGCCGGATCGGCCGCCGCTCGCCGCCCTTGCCGGTGAGGGTCGCGAATCCCTTGCGCGACGTGATCAGGCGCTGCACCAGGATCAGCAGTACGGTGACGCCCAACAGCGGCATGGCATAGGCCGCGGCCACTTCGACCCGCACCGGGTTGCCGAAGAATTGGAAGAGTTGTGTCGTCACCACGTTGAAGCGTGCTGGAATCGCGATCATCGCCGGTGAAGCGAAGAGCGCAATCGCCTCGAGGAAGCAAATGATCAAACCACCCAGGATCGCCGGCAGGGCGAGCGGCAAGGTCACTCGCCGCATCGTGCGCCAGGTTCCTGCCCCCAGGATATTGGCGGCATCCTCCATCTCCGACGACACCAGCTCCAGCGCCGCCGTGGCGAAGATGAAGATGTAGGGAAAGGAATAAAGCGCGATGACGACGACGAGGCCGGCGAAGCTGTAGATATTGAACGGTCCCGCCTCGGCTCCGGTCGCAAACATATAGAAACGATTGAGCCAACCGGCGTTCGGACCCGCGAGCAGGATCCACGCCACCGCGCCGGTGTAGGGCGGCGTGATGAAGGTCGCGAGCACCAGCATGCGCGTAAGGCCGCGCCCCGGCATGTCCGTGCGTGCGACGCCCCAGGCGAGCGGGATGGCGAAGACACCGGCCAGGAGAGCGGCCCACGCTCCCAGCTGCAAGGAATTGAACAAGGCATCGATATAACGCGCGCGGCCGTAGGCCGTGGCGTAGTTGGACAGCGTGAAGTCTCCGGTCTTCTCAGCCTGGAAGCTGGTGAGCACGAGATAGACGAACGGGCTCACTACGAGAACCAGGAGGATCGCAATGATCGCGATCCACAGCAACCATGTCGCGTCCCAGCGCCCCGCGCGCAGGATTGGGCCCCGGGATGCAGCGCCCGATGACGCCGTCATCGCCACTGTCAGTTACCGAACGTGTCGCGCCACTGCTCGATCACCTGCGGGATGCCCTTCTCGACCTCCTCGATGGTCGGACGGATCACCTTGATCTTGGAGAGCGGCTGGGTGCCCGGCCCACCGGCGACTTCCGGGCGAAGAGGCATGCCGAAGTGCTTGACGTTGATCTCGGACGCCTCGATCGAATAGAGGAACTCCATGAAAAGACGCGCCGCGTTCGGGTGCTTGGTGCCCTTGACAATCGACGAGGGCGAGATGATCAGCACCGAACCGTCGGTCGGATAGTTCACCGCCAGCGGATTGCCGCGCCCGGCGCTGAACAGGGTCGAGCCATCGGCGCCGGCGGCGACCAGGCGCTCACCGGCCACAAGCGCCGTCACCGTATCGTTGATCGAGCGGCCGATCTGCGGCTTGTTCTTCTCCAGGCTGTCGAAGTACTTCCACTCGTAGAGCTTGCGCATCGACAGCACCCAGGTGCCGACATAACCCGAGAACGCCGGGTGGCCCGTCGAAACCTTGCCTTTCCATTTGATGTCGAGAAGGTCAGTCCACTTCTTGGGGGAGTCCTCCGCCTTCACCTTGGCGGAATTGTAGGTCAGCACGACCAGGCCTGCCGCCGTCGGATGGTAATAGCCGTCGGGATCGAAATTGCGGTAGGCCGCGTCGATCTTCGGCGCATTCTCCGGGATGTACTTGTCGAACTTGCCGTCGGCTTTGAGCCGCGCGTAGTGGCCAAGATCGGTCGAGGAGAACACATCGCAAATAGTCTGGTTGTTCTTCATATCCTGCAGCAGGCGCTGGTAGGCGACCTGCGCGGTGGTTCGCACGACGTTGACCTTGATGCCATAAGTCTTGGTGAAAGCACGGCCAAGTTCCTCGGCACCTTCCGAGGTGTAGTGAGCGACGTACCAGGTGAGTTCGCCTTCCTTCTTGGCGGCTTCCTCAAGCGCCTTGAGATCGGCCCGCGCCGACATGGGCGCCAAGATCGGTGCCAGGGCAAGAGCAGCAACGATGGCAAGACGTACCAGAATCTTCATGGTTTCCCCCCAGACAGCGACCTTATTTTTGTTGGGTAGGATACGATCACACGGAGCGCCACGCGACAAGCATGGGCCGGCAAGAGGACGCGCATGACGGAAAACGAGCAATCCGCCGGATGGGCTGCGTACTACGACAAGCTTCGCGATCGTCCGCCGCGCAAGACGCTGCTGGCGGCACTGGATGCCTTCGGCGCTATGCCATCGGGCGCGCTCGCCCTCGATCTCGGCTGCGGCGACGGCCGCGACGCCATCGAGTTGTTGCGGCGAGGCTGGCGCGTTGTCGCCGTCGATGCCGAACCCGAGGCCTTGCGGCAACTTCAGGCACGGCCCCTTCCTACGGACAGCGAGGTGACGCCCGTCATTGCACGCTTGGAGGAAGTCCCCATTCCGCTTGGCACGCTTCTGGTCAATTCGAGCTTCGCCATGCCCCTTTGCGAACCGCAGGCTTTCCACGATCTGTGGGCGCGCATCCGGGAAGGTCTCCCTTCCGGCGGCCGCTTCTGCGGGCAATGGTACGGTCCGCGCGACAGCTGGGCCGACCGGCCCGGCATCACCTTCCTGCGCCGTGAGGAGGCGCTTGCAATGCTGGAAGGCCTCGAACTCGAAATGTTCGAGGAAGAGGAAGCCGATGGTGTCACGCCGCGAGGCAAACCGAAGCACTGGCACATCTTCCATATCGTTGCGCGGAAGCCGTGACGGCAGCCGAAGTGGACAAGGCAGCGGCCGGTGTCCGACACTCCGGCGCTCGATCGAAGGAGGTTCCATGACCGCCGTTCCTGTCACTGCCGAAATCGCCAAGAGAGCCGCCCACCTCGCCTGGAACGACCTGCCGGATGATCTGGTCGAGCGCACCAAGCAGTGCCTGCTCGACTGGTTCGCCGTGACAGTCGCCGGGGCGCAGGAGGAACTTACCGATATCCTGGTCGCCGAGGCGCTGGAGGATGGCGCCAAGGGGCCGGCCACGCTGGTCGGCCGCTCGGAGCGCGTGCTGCCATCGGTGGCGACCCTGATCAACGGTGCCGCCAGCCACGCCCTCGACTACGACGACGTCAATTTCGCGATGGGCGGTCATCCGACCGTGACCGTGGTTCCCGCCCTGCTCGCGCTGGGTGAACAGACCCGAGCCTCCGGCCGGCTGTTCATCGAGAGCTTCGTCGCTGGCTACGAGACTTCAGGCCGTGTTGGGCGGCTCGTAGCCCCCAGCCACTACCAGAAAGGCTTCCATGTCACCGGCACGGTCGGCTCCTTCTCGGCTACGGCCGCGGCCGGCCGCATGCTGGGCCTCAGCGACAAACAGCTTGCCGTGGCTTTCGGCATCGCCGCCACCCAGGCCGCCGGACTGAAATCCAACTTCGGCACGATGTGCAAGCCGCTGCACGCCGGCACCGCCTCCGAGCATGGCCTGCGAGCCGCGCGCCTCGCTGCCAAGGGGTTTACTGCCCGGGGCGATTCGCTGGAGTGCGATCAGGGCTTCGCCTCTTCGCAGAGCGATCATATGAACGCCGATGCCGCGCTCGGCGAGCCGCCGGCCGGCTGGCACCTGCGCAATAACCTCTTCAAATATCACGCCGCCTGCTACCTGACGCATGCGCCCATCGAATGCGCCAAGGAAATCCGCCTGAAGAACAACTTCCCGCCGGAGCGCGTGAAGAAGATCCTGCTGCGTATCGATTCGGGCTCGGACAAGGTTTGCAACATCCCGCATCCGACGACCGGACTGGAAGCCAAGTTCTCGTTGCGCCAGACCATCGCCATGGCACTGACCGGCGTCGATACCGCGAACCTCGACTCCTACAACGACGCGGTGACGCAGGATCCGCGTATCCAGGCCCTGCGCGAAAAGGTCGATATCGACTTCAGGCCGAACTGGGCCCACTCGCTGGCCGAGATGGCGATCCAGCTCGACGACGGCACGACCATCGAAGCCACGCACGATTCGGGAATCCCCTGGGCCGATGTCGCCAAGCAGCGCCAGGCACTCGAGGCCAAGTACGAGAGCCTGGTGACACCGATCCTGGGTACGGCGGGCACCAAGCGCCTGCACGATGCCATCGAACGCATCGACGAACTCGCCGATGTGGGCGACCTCGCCCGCGCCTCGGCCAAAGCCTGACGGAGACAGAATGTCGGAGGATTTCAGGACACGCGCACGGCTGGTGCCGAAGGGCAATCGCTACGAGGATTTCGAGGTCGGGCGGCTCTTCAGGCACCACTGGGGCCGCACCATCACCGAGTCGGAGAGCACCCTCTTCTCGACGCTGACGCTGCATTTCAACCCGCACTACTTCAATGCCGAATATGCCCGTGCCCACGGCCATCCCGGTATCGTCGCCAACCCGCTGCTCGTCTTCACGACGGTCTTCGGCCTAACAGTCGAGGATCTGAGCGAAGGCGGTGGGCCGTTTCTCGGCGTCAACGAACTCACCTATCACCAACCCGTCTATCCGAGCGATTCGCTGCGAGCGGAATCGGAGGTGCTCGATCGGCGCGTTTCGGACTCGCACAAGGGGTTCGGAATCGTCACCTGGCACAGCAAGGGCTTCAATCAGCGCGAAGAGCTCGTCATCGACTTCAAGCGTACCAACCTCGTGCGCCTCAGGAATCCCCAATAATGCCTTTCCTTACCGAAGAACGCCGCATGATCCAGGAGCAGGCGCGCGAGTTCACGCTGAACGAAGTGCTCCCCGTCGCCAACAAGCTCGACCCCGAGAAGGGCGACATCCCGATGGACCTCCGCGACAAAATGGCGGAGCTCGGCTATTTCGGTATCCTGATCCCCGAGCAGTACGGTGGCCTTGGCTTGGGCTGCTCCGAGTACTGCATCGTCACGGAGGAGCTGTCGCGCGGCTGGATGAGCGTCGCCTCGATCATCGCCCGCGGCAACCTGCTGATCGGCGCCCAGGAGATGAGCGAGGAACAGCGCAGCCGTTACCTCCCCCGCATGGCCAAGGGCGAATTCCTCGGTGCCTTCTCGATGTCCGAGCCCAATGCCGGCTCCGACATCTCCAACATCTCCTGCCGCGCCCGGAAAGACGGCTCCGGCTACCTGATCAGCGGCAACAAGTATTGGTGCACCTTCGCCGACGGTGCTGACTTCATGATCATCATCGCGCGCACATCCGACGCGCCTCCGGGCAAGCGCCATCTCGGCTTGTCCATGTTCTTCGTCGAGAAGAAGCGCGGCGAGTTGCCGAAGGGCTGCAGCGGCGCGCCGATTCCCAAGATCGGCTATTTCGGCTGGAAGACCTGGGAACTGGCCTTCGACAATTTTCGCGTCGACGCCGCCGACCTGATCGGCAAGGAAGGCGAGGCCTTCTATTACGCCACGTCGGGGCTCGAGACCGCCCGCGCCCATACTGCCGCTCGCGCCATTGGGCTCGCCCAGGGCGCGCTCGACGATTCGATCAAGTACGCCAATGAGCGTAAGCAGTTCGGCCACTCGATCTCGGATTTTCAGGCGATCCGCTTCAAGATCGCCGACATGGCGACGCAAATCGAGGCGGCGCGCCAGCTCATGTACTTCGTCTGCGAGCAGATCGACACCGGCCAGCGTTGCGACAAGGAAGCCTCGATGGTGAAGCTCTTTGCGTCCGAGATGGCCGAGCGTGTCACCAGTGAAGGCATCCAGATCCACGGTGGCGCGGGCTACACGACGCTACATGCCGTCGAGCGCCATTGGCGTGATGCCCGCCTCACCAAGATCTTCGAGGGCACCTCGGAGATCCAGAAGCGCATCATCTCGGATCGTCTGCTCGGCCGCGGGAGGAATTGATGAAAGTCTCCGCCCTCACCGGGAAGAACAACTACTTCGAGGACTTCACCGTCGGCGACGTGATGAAGCATGCCCGTGGCAAGACTGTGGAGCCGATGGAGCAGGTCTGGATCACCAACGTGACCATGAACACGGCCGAAGCCCACTTCAACGAGCACCTGACCAAGTCCATGCCCTACGGGCAGCGCCTGGGCTTCGGCGGCGTCACCATCTCGATGTGCATCGGTCTTGCCGCCGAGGACACTGCCGAGAACGCATTGATGGAACTCGGCATGGACAAGATACGCCTGAAAGGTCCGCTCCATCACGGCGACACGCTCTATTGCTACAGCGAGGTGCTAGAGAAGAAGGATGCCAAACAGGCGGACGCCGGTGTCGTGCGCTTCAAGCACTACGGCGTGAATCAGGACGACAAGCACATCTTCGAAGGCGAGCGCACGGTTCTGATCAAGCGGCGCAGTCACTGGGGAGACAAGTGAGCGACGAGGCTCCACTCGGTGCCTTGGACGGAGTCCGCATCGTCGATCTCACCCAGATGCTGGCGGGTCCTTATTGCACCATGCTGCTGGCGGACCAGGGCGCGGAGATCATCAAGGTCGAGCCACTCGACGGCGATCACACGCGCATCATCGGCCCCTATCATGCCGACGATCAGTTGAAGGCCTTCGGCGGCTACTTCGCCTCGGTCAACCGCAACAAGCATTCGATTGCCATCGACCTGAAGCAGCCGCAGGGCCGCGACCTGGTGATGAAACTCTGCGAGAACGCCGACGCCGTGGTTGAAAATTACCGCGGCGGTGTCATGGACCGGCTCGGCCTCTCCTACGAGGCGCTGCACGAGCGCAACCCCAAGCTGGTCTATGCCACGATCCGCGGCTTCGGCGACCAGCGCACCGGCAAGAGCCCCTACGCCGACTGGCCAGCCTACGACGTCATCTCGCAGGCCATGGGGGGCATCATGGCCATCACCGGCCCGGACAAAGACACGCCGATGAAGGTCGGTCCAGGCGTCGGTGATCTCGTGCCGGCAATCACCTGTGCCTTCGGCATCGTCTCGGCGATCTTCCGCGCCCACAAGACCGGCAAGGGCCAGTTCGTCGACGTCGGCATGGTCGACGCCATCCTGGCGCTCTGCGAACGTGTCATGCACCAGCACTCCTATCTCGGCTCGCTGCCGGTTCCGGAGGGCAACCATCATCCGCTGCTTTGCCCATTCGGCATGTTTCCCGCCAAGGACGGCTTCGTCACCATCGCCGCCCATGCCGACCAGCATTTCCCCATTCTCTGCCGCCTGATTGGCAAGCCCGAGATGGCAGCCGACCCGCGCTTCATCGACGTGCAGAGCCGCCGCGCCCACCAGGACGCGATCATCGGCGTCGTCTCCGACTTCACACGCCAGCGCACCAAGCAGGAACTGCTGAATCATCTCGGCGGCCAGGTGCCTTTTTCGCCCGTCTACAACGTACGCGACATCGTGGCCGACCCGCACTTCGCGGCCAGGGAGATGCTCGTGTCCGTGCCCCATCCCGGTCTCGACCACGAGGTGCTGCTGGCCGGCGTGGCGATCAAGATGACCGAGACCCCTGGCCGCGTGCGCCATCGCGCCCCCTTGCTGGGGGAGCATACGGACCGTTATCTGACTGAACTCGGCCTCGGTGGCGCGGAAATTGCGCACCTAAGGGCTGAAAAGATCGTTGCCTGAGGAGATTTGACATGACCGACCGCCCTCCCCGTCGCCCACGCCGCGTCCAGCTTTCGACCCCCGGCTCCAGCGAGAAGATGATCCAGAAGGCGTCCGAGTCGAAGGCCGACCACGTCTTTCTCGACCTCGAGGATGCCGTCGCCCCCAGCCAGAAGCGTGACGCCCGCAAGAAGATCATCGAGGGCCTGAAGACGCTCAACTGGAAGGGCAAGACGCGCTGCGTGCGGATCAACGATCTCACCACCGAGTATGCCTACGAGGACATCATCGAGATCGTCGAGGGCGCCGGCGAGCATCTCGACACCATCATGATGACCAAGGTCATGACGCCGGCCGACGTGCTGTTCGCCGACAAGCTGCTGTTCCAGATGGAGAAGAAGCTGAAGCTCAAGCGCCGCATCGGCCTCGAAGCCCTGATCGAGGAGGTCGAAGGCATGCAGAACGTCGATGCCATCGCCAAGAGCACGCCTCGTCTCGAGTGCCTGGTGTTCGGCATGGGCGACTTCTCGGCCTCGATGGGCGTCACCAACAAGAATGTCGGCGAGAACGATGGCTATCCGGGCGACATCTGGCACTACGCCCGCTTCCGCCTGATCATGGCCTGCCGCGCCGCCGGCATCGATCCGGTCGACGGGCCGTTCGCCGATTTCAAAAATCCCGAGGTCTACCGCGAGGAGTGCAGGCGCTCGATGATCCTGGGTTGCGTCGGCACGTGGGCGATCCATCCCTCGCAGATCGACGTCGCGCTCGACGTCTACTCGCCCAAGCCCGAGGACATCGCCCGCGCCCGCATGCTCGAGAAGGCCTATGCCGAGGCCGAGGCCAAGGGCCTGGGCGCCATCAACATCGACGGCATCATGGTCGACGTGGCCTCTATCCGAATTCTGCGCAACACTATCCTGAACAAGGCCGATCTCTACGGGATGTAAGCCGACACCATGAAACGCGCGATCATCCCTGTGGCCAGCATGCTGGCCATCCAGGTGATGGTCTCGATCAGCGTGCTGTCGCTCTCGGTCATGATGCCCGCCGTCGCCAGGGATCTGGCGATCGATCCAAAGCTTGTCGGCATTTTCACCGCCATCATCTATGCCGTCGCGGCCGTCATGGCGTTGGCGGCGGCGGGACCGATCGTGCGGTTGGGCGCGGTCCGCGTCTGCCAGGCAGCACTTCTCATGGCCGCGGTCGGCCTCGCCCTCAATGCCATGGCTCTGGTCGCCGCGACCGTCTTGGCCGTGGCCTTCATCGGCGCCGCCCAGGGGCCGATCAATCCGGCGTCGGCGCATGTGCTGGCCCAGCGCGTGCCGCGTGAATGGTTCGGCATGGTGTTTTCCATCAAGCAGACCGGCGTGCCGATCGGCTTCGCTCTGGCGGGGCTGATCTTCCCTTTTCTACTGGGTTGGGTGGGCTGGCAGGGCGCCAGCCTGGTCGCGGCAGGTGCGGCGGTTCTCGCCGCCCTCCTGATCGAGCCGCTGCGTTCCAGTCTGGACGTGAGCGCCACGGCAGGCAGGCCGCAGACCAGTATCCTGCGTTCTATCCGCTTCGTGCTGGGCCACGCGCAGCTTCGCGTCCTGGGCTGGTCCGCCTTCGTCTATGTAATCGCCCAGCACACTTTCACCTTCTATCTCGTGACCTACCTCTATGAGCATTGCGGGCTCAGCATCGCGCGCGCGGGCTTCGTGCTGGCGGCCTCGCAGCTCGTTGGAACAGGAGTGCGCCTGTTGAGCGGCGGCATGGGTGACCGGGTGCCGCGCATGCAGCTGCTGGGATGGACGGGCGTGCTGATGACCGTGGGCTGCGTCGCCACCGGCTTGCTGGAGGCCGACACGCCTTTCTGGCTGATCACCCTGGTGGTGGTGGCCTATGGCGCGGTCGTCATCAGCTGGAACGGGACCTCGCAGGCGGAATTCGCCCATCTCGCGCCGCCCGGTGAGACCGCTGCCGTCGCTGCCGTGCAGACGGCACTCGCCTTCTCCGGCGCCGTATTCGGTCCGCCGATCTTCGCCTTGATCGCCGCTATCGCCAGCTATCGCATGGCCTTCTTCTTCGTGGCGGCCTGCGTGCTTATCGCGGCCGTCTGGCAGATCGCAGCGGCGCGACGGCCGCTCGCCGCCTAGGGTTCCTTCATTCCCGCGAGCGTCACGACCTCGCCCCACTTGCGGATCTCGCTCTCCTGGAACGCAGCGAGCTCTTCCGGCGACCCAGGAAAAACGACGCCCAGGGTCGTACGCATCAGGTTTCCATAGGCCTCCGAAAGGACCGCCTCGCGGATCAGCCGGTTCAGCTTGTCGATGATCGGTCGAGGCGTGCCGGCCGGCACATAGGCGGCGTTCCAAGGCTGCGATGCGTAACCCGGCAGGCCGCTCTCGGCCACGGTCGGGAACTGCTCGAGGCCGGGATAGCGCTGCGGGCTGGTCACTGCCAGGCCACGCGCTCGGCCGTCCCTCACCGGCGGCAGACCCGTGGTGAAGTCGCTGAAGGTGACGTCGATGCGGCCGCCCAGCAGGTCGGCGATGACCTGTGGTTGAGCCTTGTAGGGCACGCCCAGCAGGTCGACCTTGGCCATGATCTTGAACAGCTCCGCGGCACCGCGAGCCGAACCGTTGCCGCTCCCGAAGGTGAGCTTGCCGGGCTGCGCACGGGCGAGCGCGATGAAATCAGCGATCGACTTCACCGGCAGGTCGTTGCGCACCATGACGATCTGGGCGCCGCGCGACAGGCCGCTCACCGGCGCGAAGCTCTTCACCGGATCGTAGCTCAGGTTCTTGTAGACGTGCTGGTTGATCGCCTGCGTCGTCTGCGTCGTCACAAAGACGGTGTAGCCGTCAGGCGCCGCCATGGCGGCCGCCTGGGCGCCGATCTGGCCTTCGGCGCCCGCCCTGTTCTCGACGACCACGCTCTGGCCGGTGCGGCTCGACAATTCGGAAGCGAGGACGCGCGCCACCGTGTCCGTCGCCGTTCCCGGCCCGAACGGTGCAATGATTCGAATGGGCCTGCTCGGATAGTCTTGAGCGGCAGCGGACAGGCTGAACGTTATTCCGACCAGCAGGCTTGTGATAAATCGCATAGCCGAATACTACGCCTCGCCCAGCCCAAGCGATAGAGTCGGTACTTTCCATTCGGTGACGAAATTACCACCGCTCCTCTGGTCGACCGCAGCCGGGTGGCCTATGTGAAGCCGAGCCACCCAGGAGGCCACCCATGATCAAGGGTCTGCATCACAATGCCTACCGCTGCCGCGACTCCGAGGAAACCCGTCGCTTCTACGAGGATTTCCTTGGCCTGCCGCTCGTCCATACGCTGAAGATCGAGCAGACCAAGACCGGTCGTGAGACCGGCGTGCTGCACACCTTCTTCCAGCTCGACGACGGCTCATGTCTCGCCTTCTTTGAGGCGCCGGACATGCCGTTCGAGTTCAAGGAGCAGCACGACTTCGACCTGCACATCGCGCTGGAGGTCGAGCCCGAGGCGCTCGACAAGATGATGGCCAAGGGCAAGGCCCAGGGCCGCGAAGTCCGGGGCGTCTCGGACCACCACTTCATCCGCTCGATCTACTTCCGCGACCCCAACGGCTACGTGATCGAATTGGCAGCCAAGGTACCCGGCAAGGAAAGTGCGATGGACCCGAAGAAGAGCCATGCACGCGACATCCTGAACAGCTGGCAGACCGACAAGCGCCAGCCGGCGAAGGTGGCGTAGAGAAAAAGAAGGACGGCGTCTAGAAGGCCAAGCCGGCCAACGGCGTGCCGCAGTGAACTAGCCGAAGTGAACTAGCCCAGTCGCCGCCGATAGAGCGCGATCAGCCGCTCCCAGTGGCGCTCCGCCGCCGGCTTGTCGTAGCACCAGCGCTGCGGGAAGGCGAAGCCGTGATGGACGCCCATCTGGATTTCCAGTTCGCCCGCATTGCCTGATTTGTCGAACAGTTCCTTCAGCTTCTTGACCATGTCCGGCGGCGCCAGCTCGTCGTGTTCGGCGCAGGAGATGTAGAGCTCGCCTTTGGTCTTGCCGAGATTGAGATGCGGACTCTCGACCGCGTCGCTCACGAGCCAAGTGCCATAGAATGAGGCGGCGGCGGCGACCCGGTCGGGATAGCGCGCCGCAGCGGCCAGCGAATAGGGTCCACTCATGCAATAGCCGTGGGTGCCCACCGGCCCCTTCTTGGCGGCCTTCTGCTGGTCGGCGAAGGCAATCATCGTGGCGACATCGTCCATCACCGGGGGAATGGTCATCTTGGTGCGCACGGCGCGCATCCGCCCGTGGTCTTCGCTGCCATGCTTCAGCACGTCGGGTCCGTATTTCGTATCGCGGCCGGCGCGGTAATAGAGATTCGGCAGCATCACGTAGTAGCCCGACGTCGCGAGGCGACGCGCCATGTCGTGCAGTTCCTCGCGGATGCCCGGCGCATCCATCAGCAGGAGCACCGGCGGATACGGTCCGCCGCGTTCCGGATGGCAGATGAAAGTCTCCATCGCGCCGTCCTTGGTCGCGATATCGAGAGTCTGTTCGAGCATTTGGGTGATTCCTCCTATTTGCAGCATGCCAGCACCTTGCTAGGTTTCACACAACAAGAAAGCCTAGGGAGCGAAATGATGAAGCGTCTTATGTTCTGCGGCGCGGCGCTTGCCGTCGCGGCATGGTCGGCATCTGCGCCGGCTCAGCAAATGACCGACGGCGTGGTGAAGCTGGGTGTGCTTACCGACATGTCGAGCCTCTACTCCGACATCAACGGTCCTGGCGCCGTCATCGCCGTGCAGATGGCGATCGAGGATTTCGGTGGCAGCGTCGGGGGCAAGAAGATCGAGATGGTCCAGGCCGACGTCCAGAACAAGGCCGACGTGGCCGCGACAATTGCCGGCCGCTGGTTCGACACCGAGCAGGTCGACGTGATCCTGGGCACCGGTGCATCGTCCTCATCGATCGCGACGTCGCGCGTCGCCGCCGACAAGAAGAAGATCTATCTCGCCACCGATCCGGCGTCGTCGGACCTCACCGGTAAGCTCTGCAACGCCTATACCGTGCACTGGACCTACGACACCTTCGCGCTGGCCAACGGCACCGGCTCGGCAGTCGTCAAGGCCGGCGGGAAGAGCTGGTTCTTCCTTACCGCCGACTATGCCTTCGGCTACGCCCTGCAGCGCGACGTCGCCAACGTCGTCATCAAGAACGGCGGCAAGGTGCTGGGCGAGGTCAGGCATCCAATCAACACCAACGACTTCTCGTCGTTCCTGCTGCAGGCCCAGGCCTCCAAGGCGCAGATCATCGGTCTCGCCAATGCCGGCGGCGACACCATCAACTCGATCAAGCAGGCTTCCGAGTTCGGCATCGTCAAGGGCGGCCAAAAACTGGCCGGCCTGCTGGTCTTCATCTCCGATGTGCACTCCCTCGGGCTGGACCGCGCGCAAGGCCTCAGCCTCACCGAGGCATTCTACTGGGATCTCAACGACAAGACGCGCGCCTTCTCCAATCGCTTTGCCGCCAAGAACAACGGCAAGATGCCGACCAGCATCCAGGCGGGCTTCTATTCTGCCGCACTGCAGTACCTGAATGCCATCAAGGCCGCCAACACCGACAATAGCGACGCGGTGATGGTCAAGCTCAAGGAGATCAAGTGGGACGATCCGGTCTTCGGTTTGAGCTACATCCGTGCCGATGGCCGCAAAATGCACAACATGTACCTGTTCGAGGTCAAGAAGCCCTCGGAATCCAAGGGCGCCTACGACTACTACAAGCTGATCTCGACGATGTCCGGCGAGGAGGCGTTCCGTCCAATGGACCAGGGCGAATGCCCGCTGGTGAAGAAGAACTGAGCCGAATCGGGAGGACCGCAATATGGCCGATCAATCCAACATCTATGTAGGCGTCGCCGGCTATTTCGGGAAACCCGACCACCCCGGCCGCGTCGGCGTCTTCCGCCGCGGCACAGGAGGCGGTGACTGGCAGCATGTACTGGGCACCGTCCAGACCTTCACGGTGTTCGTCCATCCGACCGATCCGACGACCGTCTTTGCCGGGACCAAGGATGGCGTGTGGCGCAGCATCGATTCAGGCGCCACCTTCCGGCGAACCGAGTTCCCCGACGAGAAGAAGGAAGTGTGGTCCTTCATGGTCGATTCGCGCGATCCCAAGCGAATCTTTGCGGGGGCCTCGCCGATCGACGTCTATCGCAGCGACGATGGCGGCACGAGCTGGCGCAAGCTTCCCAATCCCGGCATGGCCACCCACTGCAAGGGCCCCTTCGCCTCTCGGGTGATGCGGCTGGTCCAGCACCCCAAGCGGCCCGACGAGATCTATGCCGCGCTCGAGATCAACGGCGTCATGCGCAGCACCGACTCGGGCGAGACCTGGACAGACTGCAGCGCCGGCCTGATCAAGCTCGCGGAGTTGCCCCACCTCCAGAGCAAGATCGTGAGCGACACCACGGCCGAAGGCATGCTCGACAGCCATGCCGTCACCATCAATCCGGCCGACCCAGATGCGGTGATCGCGGCAATGCGCATGGGTCTCTTCCGCAGCGCCGACCAGGGTCGGACCTGGCAGGACATGGAGGTCGGCCGCTTCTCGCCCACCACCTACGGCCGCGACGTCAAGGTTTCAGCCGTCGAACCCAATACGCTCTATTCGGCTCTGAGCGTCGCGGCCGCGAGCCACGATGGCGGGCTCTATCGCAGCAGCGATGGCGGCCAGAGCTGGAAGCGCTTCGACAAGGTTCAGGTCCACGGCACCATCATGTCGATCGGCCTTCACCCGCGCGACGCGGCGCAGGTCTATATGGGCGCCCGTTACGATGGCGAGGTGTTCGGCACTCAGGACGCCGGCAAGACGTGGCAGGCCATGCCGCTGCCAGGCGAAGTCCAGCACATCTATTCGGTCACCTGCGGCTAGGTAGGGAGACAATTCCCGAAAACAAAAAAGGCGGCCCAAGGGCCGCCTTTTCGTTGATGTGGTGGCCGGCCTCGCGGCCGACCACCCATCGCATTCCTTACATCATCTTCTTCGGCGGAAGCGGAACCTTCGAGTCCGTCAGGGCCTTCTCGAGGACCGGGATGCCGGCCGCCGGGTTGCCCTGGGTGCACTGGGCCATCGCGTCAGGCACGGGGCCCTGCGCCGGCACGGCAGTGCTGGTCTTGCGCCACAGAGCCATCAGGTCGTTGCAGTAGGCGACCATGTCGTAGCCGGCGCTTCCGACGACGACAACGATCTCGACGCGACGGTTCTGCGGCTCGCGCACGCCATCAGCCGTCTTGACGAGGAGGCCCGCTTCGCCACGGCCGACGGTGGTGATTGCCGTTGCCGGCACGCCTTCCTTGACCAGGGCGTCCTTGACGGTGTTCGCACGACGCAGCGACAGCGCCATGTTGTAGGTCTCAGAACCCGTCGTGTCGGTATGACCGGTCGCCGTGATGCGAGCACCACCGCGAGTCTTGTAGGCAGATGCTGCCTGCTGGATCGTATTCATGGCCTGGGACGACAGGTTGGAGCGGTCCCAATCGAAGAACACCATGAAAGATGGCGGCGGTGGCGGCGGCGGCGGCGCGGCTACCGGCTTCGGCGGCTCGTCGCATGCGCCCAACAACAGCGCCGCGGCGACAACGGCGAACAGTGACTTCAACATAGAGATCATCCCCCCATAAAAAAGCGAGTAGCAGGGACCATGATGGAACACTCCGGGGTAAACGTAAAGCTACGTTTCACCTTCCTAGGGAGCCTATTGGCTGTCGGATTGGCGTCCCCAGCGGGATTCGAACCCGCGTCGCCGCCGTGAAAGGGCGGTGTCCTAGGCCTCTAGACGATGGGGACGAAGCCGAAAGCGCGGCTGCATGTAGCGGTTGGAGGCCCCGAAATCAAGCAAGCACCGCCCCGGTGCCGGCCGCGGCATCGTCGATTTGCAGGCGAACTGTTTCACGCCCTCCGAAACGATCGATACGTAGTGCTCCCGCAACATGAAGGACCGGTCGCGCCGGGTCCAGAAGGGCCGGGCCCAGGGCCGTCTGGTTGGCCCGAAAGGCAATCGCGTCGACCCGGCCGCGTTCCGCCCCGATGAGGGTGCAACGCACATGCCCCTCGCCCACCGTCTGGGCGTAACTTACCCGGGTGTTAGTGAGAACGAATCGCGGCAGGGCGTTGCCGGCACCGAACGGCCCCACCCGCTCGATCATGTCCACCAGTTCCCGGCTTGCAGCCCCCGGCGACAAGGCCGCATCGATGCCGAGTTCTCGGACCGGCGGCGCCGCACCGAGTTGCGGGGCTATACGTTCGTCGAGAAAGCGCGCAAGACTAGGCAACGCTTCTCGTGTCACCGTCAGGCCAGCCGCCATGGCATGGCCCCCACCGTTCACGAGCAAGCCGGCCTGGCGGGCCGCAATGACAGCCGCGCCCAGGTCGACGCCACGCACGGAGCGGCCCGAGCCCTTGCCGAGATCGCCGTCGAGCCCGATCACGAAGGCCGGACGGCCATAACGTTCGACCAGCCGGCTGGCGACGATGCCGATGACGCCGACATGCCAGCCCTCACTTTCGACCACGAGGGCGGCGGGCATGCCTTGCCGATCCGGGCCATAGAGCCCTTCGACCCGCGAGATCGCCTGATCGAGCACGTCGCGCTCGATGGCACGCCGTTCGCCATTGAACTCGTCCAGTCGGAGTGCCAGGGCGCCGACTTCGTGCGGGTCGTCGCTCGACAGCAATCGTGCACCGAGGTCGGCTTGGCCGACGCGGCCACCGGCATTGACCCGGGGCCCCAGCAGGAAACCCAGGTGATAGGCGCCCGGCGCTTCCGTGAGGCGGGCAACGTCGGCAAGAGCCGCGAGACCGATATTGCGCCGTTCGGCCATGACCTTGAGGCCTTGGCGAACCAGCGCCCGGTTTACGCCGGTAAGCGGCACGACATCACACACCGTGCCCAGCGCCACGAGGTCGAGCCATTGGCGCAGATCGGGTTCGGCACGGCCCGCCGCCCCGTACCAGCCGGCTTCGCGCAGCTTCCGATTGATGCCGACGGCCAGCAGGAAAGCCACGCCCACCGCCGCCATTTGTTTGTGCGGGCTCTCGTCGTCGATCCGATTGGGGTCGACCACGGCCACGGCATCGGGCAGCGAGATCTCGGCCATGTGATGGTCGATGACGATGGTGTCGAGCCCTGCCCGCTTGGCCTCGGCCAGCGGCTCGAAGGCGGTGACGCCGCAATCGACGGTGACCACGACCGCCGCGCCCTCGGCCTTCAGCTTCAGGAGCGCGGCAGTATTGGGGCCATAGCCTTCCTTGCGGCGGTCGGGAATGTAGACGCCGATATTGCCGCCGACGGCACGGAAGAAGCGCAGCAGCAATGCCGAGGACGTCGCGCCGTCGACGTCGTAGTCGCCGAACACAACGACGCGCTCGCCGCCCTGCACGGCCTGCGTCAGCCGCGCGATTGCAACATCCATGTCCTTGAGGTGCGACGGATCCGGCAGGAAGCGACGCAGCGTGGGGTCGAGGAAGTCCGGCACCGTATCGAGAGCGACATCGCGCGCCGCCAGCAGCCGCGCCACCGGCTCGGGCAGCCCATGACGCTGCGCGATGGCGAGTGCCGTGCGTTCGTCGGCCAGGCGCGCGGCCCAGCGTCGTCCGGTCAGCGACCGCTCGACACCGAGAAACGCCGCGCGCTCGCCGCGTTCCACGCCGCCCCTAGGCCCAGCTCGGCAGGCCGGTCTTGATCGAGAAATTATGGTGCGCCGAGATCCAGCGAACGGTGCCGGTCTTCGAACGCATCACGATCGAATGGGTCTCGGCGCCGTGGTGGAAGCGACGCACGCCCTTCAGCATCGATCCCGACGTGACGCCTGTCGCGGCGAACATGACGTCGCCCTTGGCCATGTCCGTCATCGAATACTTGCGGTTGAGATCGGTGATGCCCCACTTGCGTGCCCGCGCCTTCTCGTCGTCGTTGCGGAACAGCAGCCGGCCCTGGATCTGGCCGCCGATGGCGCGCAGCGCCGCCGCCGCCAGCACACCTTCGGGCGCACCGCCCGAGCCCATGTAGATGTCGATGCCCGAATCGCCGGTCGAGGTCGCGATCACACCCGAGACGTCGCCGTCGCCGATCAGCATGATGCGGGCACCCGCCTCGCGGACCTTGGTGATCAGTTCGGTGTGCCGCGGCCGGTCGAGGATGCAGACGACGAGGTCGGCGATCTCGACCTTCTTCGCCTTGGCCAGGTCGGCCAGGTTTTGCTTGGCCGTCTTGTCGAGGTCGACGATGCCGTCCGGCAGGCCGCCGCCGACGGCGATCTTGTCCATGTAGACGTCGGGCGCGTTGAGGAACCCGCCATGCTCGGCCATCGCCATGACGGCGAGCCCGTTAGGCAGGCCCTTGGCGGTGATGGTGGTGCCCTCGAGCGGATCGAGCGCGATGTCGATCTTGGGCCCGCCGGCGCCAACCTTCTCGCCGATGTAGAGCATCGGCGCCTCGTCGCGTTCGCCCTCACCGATCACCACGGTGCCTTCGATCGACAGCGTGTTCAGCGCGCTGCGCATGGCGTCGACGGCTGCCTGGTCGGCTGCCTTCTCGTCACCGCGTCCCATCAGCTTGGACGCCGCCAGCGCGGCGGCTTCGGTTACTCTCACCGCTTCCATCGCCAGATTGCGGTCCATCTTGCCTGTGTCGGCCATTGCTTCCTCCGTGTGGCGTCTAAAGCGCCTTCCTAGAATGCCTCGATCCTGATCAGGCAGGGCTCTTCGGCCACCGCCTTCAACTTGGCAATATGCGCAACTGCGCGCCGCATCGCTGCTTCTTCCGTCTCGTGCGTCGTCAGCACCACTGGCACTTCACCCGACTCCGAGCGTCCACGCTGCAGCATCGATTCCAGCGAGATGCGCTCCTTGGCAAGTGCCCCCGACACGGCGGAGATCACGCCGGGCCGGTCCTGCACCATCAGACGCATGTAATAGGCGCCGACATGGCGGTCCATCGGCGAGGCGGGCCTGTCCGCCAAACGGTCGGCCGGGACGACGAAGGCCGGCATGTGACGGCCACGCGCGACGTCGACGAGATCGGCCACCACCGCCGAAGCGGTCGGCCCCTGTCCCGCGCCGCGACCCTGGAACATCGTGGTGCCGACGAAATCGCCGTCGATCACGACGGCGTTGAACACGCCCTCGATGTGAGCGATCGGCGTGGCGAGCGGCACCATGCAGGGATGCACGCGTTGCTCGATGCCGAATTTCGTCTCGCGTGCCAATCCCAGCAACTTGATGCGATAGCCCAGTTCCTCGGCAAGCTGGATGTCCATCGACGTCACGCGCCGGATGCCTTCGACGTGGATGCCGCCGAAGTTGACCCGCGCGCCGAAAGCCGCGCCGGTCAGCACCGCGAGCTTGTGCGCGGCATCGATGCCGTCGACGTCGAAGCTCGGGTCGGCCTCCGCGTAGCCAGCGGCCTGGGCCTCGGCCAGCACGACATCAAAATCGCGCCCGGTCTCGCGCATCGTCGTCAGGATATAATTGCAGGTGCCGTTGAGGATGCCATAGAGGCGCTGCACGCGATTGCCGACCAGGCCTTCGCGCAGCGCCTTGATGATCGGGATGCCGCCCGCGACCGCGGCCTCGAACGCGAGAATGCGGTCTTTCTTTTCGGCTTGCGCTGCGATCTCGGCACCGTGCAGCGCCAGCAGTGCCTTGTTGGCGGTGACGACGTGCTTGCCGGATGTGAGGGCTTTCTGCACCAGCCGGCGGGCGATTCCGCCGCTGCCGCCGATCAATTCGACGACGACGTCGATGTCGGAGGCCGTGGCCAGCGCCAGCGGATCCTTCTCCCAGCGAACGCTGGCGAGATCGATATCGCGCTTCTTGGCGCGAGAGCGGGCACTGACCGCGACCAGCTTCAGCGGGCGTCCGCCGCGCAATGCCAGCAGCCGGCCGTGTTCGGCCAGCAGCTTGACCACGCCAGCACCGACGGTGCCGAGACCGGCGATGCCAATTCTGAGAGGTGTTTTCATAGGCGCCTGATACGACAGGATGTGGCTAGGCGCGAGCCTTGATCGGCGTGATGTTGTCCCCAACGCCGCGCAGATAGAGGTCGATCGAGCGTGCCGGATCGGCCATCACCTGGCGGATGTTCCGGACAGCCTGGCGGATGCGGTGCTTGTTCTCGACGAGTGCAATACGCACATGGGCGTCGCCGTGCTCGCCGAAGCCGATGCCCGGCGAGACCGCGACATTCGCCTGTGTCAGCAGCAGTTTGGAGAAGGCAAGCGAGCCGAGTTCGGCAAAGTCCTTGGGGATGGGCGCCCAGGCGAACATGCTGGCCGACGGCGCCGGCAAGTCCCAGCCAGCGGCAAGCAGGCCTTCCATCAGCACGTCACGACGTTCCTTGTAGGTGTTGCGGGCCTCGGCAACGCAATCCTGCGGACCGTTCAGCGCCGCCGTCGCCGCCACCTGGATCGGCGTAAAGGCGCCGTAGTCCAGGTAGGACTTGATACGTGTCAGCGCCGTGATCAGCGTCTTGTTGCCGGCCGCGAAGCCAATCCGCCAGCCTGCCATCGAGTAGGTCTTGCTCATCGAGGTGAACTCGATGGCGATGTCGCGCGCGCCCGGGACCTGCAGCACCGAGGGCGGCGGCACGTCGTCGAAATAAATCTCGGCATAAGCGAGGTCCGACAGGATCCAGATGCCCTGGCGTTTGCAGAAATCGACGATCGCGCCATAGAAATCGAGATCGACGACCTGGGCTGTCGGGTTCGACGGGTAATTCAGGACCAGGGCCAGCGGCTTGGGCACCGCATGCTGCACGGCACGCTCGAGCGCCGGCAGGAATTCGGCGAGCGAAGTGCTGCCTGGCACCGGGATATGGCGCACCGCGCCGCCGGCGATGATGAAGCCGTAGGGATGGATCGGATAGCTGGGATTGGGCACCAGCACCGTGTCGCCCGGTGAGGTGATGGCCTGCGCGAGATTGGCGAGCCCCTCCTTCGACCCCAGCGTGACGATGATCTCGCTCTCGGGATCGAGATCGACGTTGAAGCGGCGTGCATAGTAGGCCGCCTGCGCCTTGCGCAGGCCCGGGATGCCGCGCGACGCGGAGTAGCCGTGGGCACGCGGATTGCCGGCGGCCTCGGCGAGCTTGGCCACGATATGGGGCGCGGTCGGCAGGTCTGGATTGCCCATGCCGAGATCGATCACGTCCTGGCCGGCGGCGCGGGCGCGCGCCTTCATGGCGTTCACTTCCGCAAACACATAGGGCGGCAGGCGCTTCAGCCGGTGAAATTCAGAGTCGTCCATCGTGTTCTTCCCTGGCGAGCTAGAAGTCGATGAAAACTTCAGCGCGCCGGTTGGCGGTGATGCCGCGGGCGGTACTGGTCTGGTAGATCGGCTCGTCGTCGGAGGCGGCCTCGGCGACGATGCGGTCCCTTGGAACGCCGAGCGCACGGAGCTGCTGGGCCACCGCAAGCGCGCGACGGCGCGAGACGTCGTAGTTGCCACGCTCGAGCTGCGCCGCCGAGGCGCCGTAGGAATCTTGATCGGCATGCGCCACGATCCGGATCGTGCCGCCATTGCGGCGCTGGATTTCAGCCACGCGCGCCAACACGTCGTAGTCGTTTCCTCCGAGACCGGACGAGCTGCGACCGAACTGGATCACGGCGACCTGCATCGGCCCGCCGAAGGGCGGAGACTTGATGTCCTTGAATGGCACCGCGCCCGATTGCGCGGTCGCAATATTGGCCTCGATCGGTGCCGATGCCGGCATGGCCACGGGCGTCGCCACGACAGGCGGCGCTGCTGGTGTCACGACCACTGGCTCCTGGCGTGGCGGTGGCGCCATCGCTTCCGAGACTTGAGGTTGGCTCGGAGGCGCCCAGCCTGGCGGCGGAACGAAGGCCTTGCTGGCGTCGGCCACTCGAACCGGCGGCGGCGAGGCAGCGGCCATCACGACTGGTGCTGGCGGTGTTGGCGCCGACACAACCGGGGCCGGCACGGCAATCGGAGGAGCTACATCTCGCACCGCGGGCGTCGAGGATACGTCGGCAACCATCGGTGCCGCCGCCTGGCTCGGCGGCGACCAACCCGGCGGCGGGACAAAGGCCTTGTTGGGATCCACGGGACGCGCAGACGGCGCGACGGCGCGCGGCGCTGACGGCTCGGCTGCCGCCATGACGACCGGTACAGGCGTCGGCGCAGTGGCTGGCGCCGGTGCCGCCGTTGCGACGGCAGGCGCTGCAGTCTGGGACGGCGGCATCCAGCCCGGCGGCGGCACGAAGGCCTTGTCGGGATCTCCACGACGCGCAGGAGACGGTGACGTGACCACGGCCGGAGTCGGCACCAGACTGGCCGGTTGGGCTGACGCCAAGACAACCGGCGCCGCTGTCACAGGCGAAACGGACGGGGTGGGAGTTTCCGCGGCCGAAGCAGCCACCGGCGCTGCCGGCTGACCTGGCGGCGTCCAGCCCGGCGGCGGCACGAAGGCTTTGCTGGGATCGGCCGAACGTACTGGCCCCGCCGCAATGGTCATAGGCTGCGACGCAGGCGGCGGTGCTGCTGGCTCGGTTGCCGTCACGGCGACCGGCATGGGTGCCGAAGCTGGCCCCGACGCGGCCGGCGCAAAGGCAGGCACCGCGGGCTGGCCCGGAGGTGTCCAACCCGGCGGCGGAACGAATGCCTTGCTGGGGTCGGCAGGCCGTGCCGGTGCCACCTCGGCAACCATTGGCGCTGGTGCCGGAGCCGGCGCAGGCGGCTCAGCCATCGTCGTCACAACGGCTGCCGGCGGCGGTGCGGTGGGCGTCGTAACGGGCGCGACTGACGCAAAGGCAGGTGCCGCGGGCTGGCCCGGAGGCGCCCAGCCCGGCGGCGGGATGAAAGCCTTGTTCGGATCGGCGGGCGGAGCCGGCGGGGCAACTGGTTCTGGCGCGGCCGCCGGTGCAGGTGCCGGCGTTGGCTCTGCGGCGGGGGGAGCAACGGGGACCGACACGATCGGCGCAGGTGCAGGATCTGCTGACGGTGAGGCAACAGGCGGCGTCCCCTTGGCCCCTTCAGCCGGCATCTTGCTCTTGGCTTCCTTTTCGGCGGCGGTGCGCGCCTGGCGTTGCTCGCGCGACTTCGCGTCGCGCTCAGCGGCTTCCTTCTCGATCGCTTCCTTTTGCGCCTTCTGGCCGCCGCGGCCGGCAACGATGGAGCCGACTTGGGGACCGGTGCGTGTCTCGTCGACGGGCACGACGCCCGCATCGTACTGACGGCCGGTGCTGGCGGAAGGCAGGCTGGCGCTCGCCGGGACCTGGGCGTCGGCACCCGGGCGGGCCTTCACGCTTTGTGGCGGCGGGCTGCTGTCAAACATCCCGCAGCCCGACAGGATCGCCAACGCAGACACGCCGACCAGACCGAACCAAAGGTGACGGCCACCGATCGTGTCTTGTTCTCGCTGCATCGTCGTCACCCGCTTGAAGCCCCGCTCCCGCATTGTACTAGCGGAAGTGGAGAGGAAATTTGACCCATCTGTTGTCGCAGCCTACCTATACACAAGTCATCAGCGATTCAGGCCGGCAGACACAAGGTATGGTACCGGGACGGTGAAAGTTCCGCAAGAAACGCTGCAAGGCCTATGATTTTGAAGGGGAAACGCATGTCGGAGACACCCGTCCCAGCAGCCCTCCCGGGAGTGTCGCCTGCCGAAGCCGAGAAGATGCAGGCCGCGTTCAAGGATATCGCCGAGCGCAGCCAGAAGCTGCTTCAGGACTTCGCCGAGCGCTACAAGACCGACAGCACGCAGCCGACCGATCCGCTCGGCCTCACCCACACCTTCATGGATTTCACA
>CAMDOT010000041.1 GCA_945903635.1 Rhizobium sp. Q54
GCCCATCCGCCGCAACCTCGAAATCGGTGACGGATACTGCATGACCAACAATTCGAAGGACCGGCTGAATCGGGAATTCTCCTACCCGTCGCTCTGCCAGACGCCCGATCGGGCGTTGCATATCGCCTACACCTACTGGCGGCAGGCCATCAAATATGTCCGCGTCGCGCCGGACTGGGCGGCGGGAGAGAGCGTATGACCGCGCTGCATCGGCGCGGCGTGTTCAGCGCCGCGCTGACCCCGGTGACCGAGGCACTCGCACCCGACCATGCGCTGTTCGTCGCGCACCGCAGGCGCCTGTTGGAGGAGGGCTGCGACGGCATCGCGTCGCTCAGCACGACGGGAGAGGCGAATTCCCTCTCCTCCGACGAACGCGGCGCGCTGCTGGAATCGTTTGTTGGAGCCGGCATCGCGCCGGACCGCCTGTGGCCGGGCGCGGGCGTCGCAGCGCGCAACCGCGCTTCGCGCAGATGGCCTCGCTGAAGATGCTCCTCGCCGATCGCATCGGCGAACCTGGCTGGCGGCGCCTGCGCCCCCCGCTGCTGCCGCTGTCCGCGGCGGAGGAGAAGTCGCTTCTCGAAGACCGACCGAATCAAACGGCCGCCACTGTGCAGGACGGCCGATCGCATGGAGGATACGATGAATCGACGTCAGATGCTGGTCGCGAGCGCAGCCGGGGGCGTCGGCCTGCTGGCTGCCCCCGCCCTTCACGCGCAAGGCGCCTGGCCGCATGGCCGGCCGATCCGCGTGATCTGCCCCTGGCCGCCCGGCGCCGCCAATGACGCGTTGTCGCGGCTGCTGGCGCAGCGGCTTCAGGAAAAGCTCGGCGCCACCGCGGTGGTGGAAAACCGCACGGGCGGCGCTGGGCTGGTGGGCACCACCGCCGTGCTGCAGGCCGCGCCGGACGGATTCACACTGCTTGCCTCGGCGTTCAACACCGCGGTGATGCCGTTGGTGCTGAAGGGTGCGACGTTCGATCCGCAGCGGGACCTGGAGGTGTTGGCCCGCACGGCGCAGGCGCCGCTGGTTATGGTGATGAGCGGGCAGCGTCCGCAGCGGACCTTGGCCGAGGTGATCGCCGCGGCGAAGGAGAAGCCCCGAGAGTGGAACTTCGCGCTTTCCTCGCTCGGCTCAGCGGGGCATCTCGCGACTATCGAATTCGTCCGCCGCACCGGCGTCGAGATCAACATGGTGGCCTATCGCGGCACGCAGCCGGCGCTGATGGACCTGATGGGCGGCCATGCGCAGCTTCTGATCGATCCGAGCTTCGCTCTGCTGCCGGCGACCGGGGACGGACGGATCCGAGCCCTTGGCATAGCGACGGCGGAGCGTTCAAGCTTGGCGCCGAATGTGCCGACCATGGCGGAGGCCGGGCTGCCCGACTACCGCTTCCAATCCTGGTACGGGGTGTGGGCGCCGAAGGGCACGCCGGCCGAGATCAATGAGCGCGTCAATGCGCTGATGCAGGAGACGATGCGCGATCCCGCCATCATCGATCGGCTGAAGGGCCAGCTCCTCGAACCGGTGACGGAGAGCATCGCGGAGACGCGGCGCTTTATCGGCACGGAGATCACCCGCGCCACTGAGCTGCTGCGCAGCGTCAACTACCAGCCCGAGTGAGGGACACCGATCCATGCTGACCAGGCGAATGCTGGGCACTTCCGCAGGCGCGATCGCGCTTGCGGCGCCCCTTGTCGCACGCGCGCAATCCACCTGGCCGCTGGGCCGGCCCATCCGCGTCATCTGCCCGACGCCGCCGGGCGCGGCCAATGACATGCTGGCTCGGCTGCTCGCGCAGCGGCTGCAGGACCGGCTGGGGGCCGTTGCCATTGTCGAGAACCGGCCCGGCGGGTCGGCGCTGCTCGGCACCAATGTCGTGCTCCAGGCACCGCCGGACGGCTTCACGCTGCTGGCCTCGACCTTCAACACAGCGGTCATGCCGCTGGTCCTCAAGGGCGCAAGTTTCGACCCCCAGACGGACCTGACCGTGATGGGACGGACGGCGCAGGCGCCGCTGGTCATGGTGATCAGCGGCTCGCGGCCCGAGCGGACGATCCAGGAGGTGGTCGCGGCGGCCAAGGCGAAGCCACAGGACTGGAACATCGCAATCTCGGCGCTGGGATCGGCCGGCCATCTGGCGACGATCGACTTCATGCGCCGGACCGGCGTCGATCTGAACGTCGTGACCTATCGCGGCACCCAGCCGGCGCTGACCGACCTGATGGGCGGCAGCGCGCAGCTTCTGATCGATCCGAGCTTCGCGCTGCTTGCCAGCCGGGCCCACGGGCGTATCCGCGCCTTGGGCATCGCGGCGGCTCAGCGCTCCCCGCTGGCCGCCGATGTGCCCACCATGGCGGAAGCAGGCCTCCCAGGCTTCGAGTTCCAGGCCTGGTATGGCGTGTGGGGCCCGAAGGACACGCCGCCCGAGATAGCCCAGCGCGTCAACGCCCTCATACAGGAGACGATGAAGGATCCGGAGATCGCCCAGCGCCTCACCACGCAGGTGATCGAACCGGTCGTCGAGAGCATCGACGATAGCCGCCGCTTCATCGCCGCCGAAATCCAGCGTGCCGGGGAATTGCTGCGCAGCGTCAACTACCAGCCGGAGTAGGCGCAAGGGCAGGGCCGATGATGATCGCGGATTCTCAGGTGCATGTGTGGGCGGCGGAACCAGCCGACCATCCATGGCCGCAACCGCCGCCCGCGGTGGTCCAGCGTGCGGAACCCCTCTCGCCGGATGCGTTGCTGGCGGAGATGGACCGCGCCGGCGTGCAACGCGCCGTGCTGGTGCCACCATCCTGGGAAGGGTACCGCAATGCGCTGTGCCTCGCGGCGGCCCAGCGGCATCCCGACCGTTTCGCCGTCATGGGCCGACTGCCCTTGGACGCACCGGACAGCCGGGACCGCTTCAGCGAGTGGCGGTTCATTCCCGGTATGCTGGGGGCGCGGCTCAACTTCCGCCGCGCAGCGGTCCGCCAGCTTCGCGACGGCAGCGTCGATTGGATCTTCCGCCAGGCCGAGGCCGACGGCCTCCCCCTGATGCTGTTCGTCAACGAGGATTTCGAGGCGGTCGGCCTGGTTGCTGAGCGCCATCCCGGCCTGCGCCTCGTGCTGGACCACATGGGCGCGCATGTCGAGCACCGTGGCGCGGCGGCTTTCGAACATCTGGGCGATCTGCTGCGCCTCGCCAGGTTCGGCAATGTCGCGATCAAGGCCTCCGCGCTGCCATGCGCAGCTGAAGACGGCTATCCCTATCGTAGCGTCGAGCCATTCCTGAAAGCCGCCTTCGACGCCTTCGGGCCGGAGCGACTGTTCTGGGGATCCGACCTGACGCGCCTGCCCTGCGATTACCGCGATGCGGTCACGATGTTCACCGAGCACCTTCCGTGGCTCGGCGGCGCGGATAGGGCGGCGGTGATGGGCGCATCGCTTTGCCGATGGCTGAACTGGAAAGCGTGACAGCGTAATGACCGATCCGGATGCGCGTGACCGCAGTGTCTGCGTCACAGGCGCCGCCCTGCGGGATGGGTGCGGCGATCGCCCGCAGCTTCACCATTCAGAGACCGGGCGATCTGACCGGTTTTGGCAACAACAGGGGGCCGCTTGATCAATCGGCCCGGCGCCTCCTGCACTTCGCCGCCCAGGGTGAGACGCACGATGCACGCCTTTGGATGCCAATTGCCGAAGCGACCCGTGCGGTAGGCAATACCTCCTGCCTCGTCGGTACTGCCGAGCAAGTCGCCTCCGCCCTGCTGGAATACTACAAGCTCGGGATCCACTCGTTCCTTATCCGCGGCTTCGATCCGTACAAGGACACGGTTGAATTCGGGCGCGAACTGATCCCTCGCTTAAGGGCAGGCGCCGTCGAGTTGGACCAGGCAAAGGCTGCTTGACCGGCGCACGTAAACGGACCGCGTTTCCCTGTTCGAGCCCGACGACTTCCCTGCTCCACCATGGATAATTCCCTGTTCTATCGGGCCGGGTTTACAGGCCCGGATCGGTCATAATGGCCATTTTGCTGGGATTTCACCGCTGTGAGCCGAGGGATAAGACCAAATTCCCTGTTATTTTCCCTGTTAGCAGGGAATTCGACCTGAGACCGGTTCGCGGTCGACTGCGTCCACTACCAACCGCCTCCGGCCGTATGACGGCTATTGCTTGGCGATCTCCGGCAGGTCGAACTCCCGCCAGCCGGGGACTTCGGACACCTCCGGGAATTCGGCGCCAAACGGCTTGGTCGCATCGATGCCGACCGAGGAGGAGTAGCCGCCATTGGTGTAGGGATCGAGCGGCGCTGTCGCCGTGCGATCGACGATGAACACGTCCTCGCTCGGTTTGACGCGAAAGGATTGCGCCCACTCGACTTCGGCTGAGTTGCGGATGTCGATGTCGGGATCGACCGCGATGACCCACTTGGGATGGAGGTTGCCGGCCATGGCGGCGAGGATCGCATGGCGTGCCTCGCCTTCGTAGCGCGGCTTCATGGCGATCACGACATAGACCTGGACGCCGCCCGAGCTGTTGATGGAGACGTCGCTGATCGTCGGAAACTGGGCCTGGAGCTGGCGCAGGATCGAGCTCTCGAACGGGATCTGCTTCAGGACATGATTCTCGGTGATCGGCTTGCCGGTCAGCAGGCCCTGGAAGATCGCGCCTGTGCGGTGGGTGATGGCGGTGATCTTGGCGACCGGCTTGGGCGAGGCGGGCGTGTAGTAGCCGGTGTATTCGCCGAGCGGCCCCTCGACCTTCTGGTCGTTGGTGTCGACCGTGAATTCAATCACGATCTCGGCGAGCGCCGGCACCTTCATGTCGTTGCTGATCGCCTTGGCGAGCTCGACGGGCGACCCCCGCAGGCCGCCCGCCACGAACCAGTCGTTGGTGGAATCGCTCGACTGCACCTGGCAGGAGTACATCGTCAATGGATCGACGCCGATCACTAGGGCGCCGTGGAGCTGCTTCCCCATCTGGGTGGCGTGCGCCATGTTCTTGCCGAAGCGATGGTTGGGGGCGGAGAAGACACCCAGCTCCTTCGGCCCGTGGACCTGGAAGCGGTAATTGCCGATGTCGGGAATGCCGGTTTCAGGATTTTCCGACACCACGATGCCCGCGGTGATGTAGGGCCCGCCGTCCTTCGGACTGTAGATCGGCACCGGCAGCTTGGTGACGTCGATCGCATCGCCCGTCAGCACGACCTCCTGGCAGGGCGGCTTGCCCTTTAAGTCCACGGGCGCGATCGGGTTGTTGATGGCCTTGAGGACCTTCTCGTGGATCGTCTTCTCGGACGCTTCGAAGGCCATCAGCGCGAGCCTGCGGTTGCCGTAGACGCCGGCCACCAGCGGAAAATCCGTGCCGGTCTGTTTGAACATCAGGGCGGGGCCCTGCATCGAACTTGCCTTGGCCAGCGCCTTTGCGACATCGTATTTGAGGGCGACCGGCCGGTCGATATCGACGAGTTCGCCCGCATTCTTCAAGGCCGTCAGGAAGGCACGCAGATCTTGATAGGGCATGTTCAATCCGTCCTTGCTTCTTCCGAGTACAATGCATGATGCGTAGCTTGTTTGCCGACATCCATCGTCATGACATCGAGTCGGCCATTCGCGTTGCCGTGGCCGTCGGCCTGCCGTTGCTGGCGCTCGATGCCATCGGCCGCCTCGATCTCGCCGTCTATGCCGCGTTCGGCGGGCTGGCGATGCTCTACGGCCACAGCGAATCCGCGAAGCGACGCGTCGAAAGCCAGATCGTGGCGGGCGCCGGCCTGGTCGTCACGATCGCGGTGGCCATGGCTTACTCGGCCGCGCAGGCGCCGGTGGCCGTGCTGGGCGTCCTGCTTGCCGCCACCGTGATCGCTGCCGTCACGCTGGGGGCGGCCATGCGCTGGGTACCGCGCGGAGAAATGTTCTTCGTGCTGGTGCTGCTGATCATCGCCGATATCCCCACGAGTTGGGACCGCCTGCCGCTCGGCATCGCCGTCGGCGCCGGAGGTGCCGCCTTCTCCGTACTGCTCGCCGCGCTCAACCGCATCGGTGCGCCCCCGGACGAAGCGAAACGCGACGGATGGCATCGCCGCATGGTCTCGGGATATGCCGATCTCGACCGCCGGCAGCATCTGGTGCTGATCGTGGCCGCCACGCTCGGCGTCCTCACGGCCTGGTCGCTGGCCCTTGCCCTGGGCGTCGGCAATCCCTTCTGGGGCGCGGTCACCGTCGCCGCACTGATGCCGGCGCTGGCCGCCGCCGACGTCTGGCGCCGCACGATTCACCTCATGCTGGGTACCTTGGGCGGTGTAGCCATCGCCACTTTCCTGTTCTCCTTCGATCCCGGCCATCTCGCGCTGATCGCGATCATCGTTGTCTGCCAAGCTGTCGCGGAGATCGCGGTGTCGCGCAACTACGGTGTCGCGCTGCTTTTCTTCTCGCCGCTCGCCATCGCCATGAGCAACCTGAGCCGCGGTGCGCCCTGGCAGCCGCTGCTGATCGACCGGCTGGCCGAGGCCGCCATCGGGACGGCGGTCGCCTTCATCGTGATCCTGGCCGGGCGCCGGATCCTCGCCCGGATCCGTGCGAAGATCGCTTAGGTCTCCGCCACGCCGCATCGCCGTCTAATCTGTCGTCTTCATGTGCCGCGGGTCGGAGTGGTTAAGCCCCTGCGGCTTGGCTTCCCAGGCGAAGGGCTTGTCCGAGATGGTGTAGCGATACCACGGCGGATCGTTTGTCCGGCCGAGCTTGTGCCGAAGGTTGCCGAAGGCCCGGTAGAGAACCGGATAAGGCTGGCCGTGATAGTTCTTGAGGATCTCGTACCAGGCGCGCGGCTGGGCAGCGATGAACGCCTCCATGTCCTTCGTCAGCGCCTCCTCCGTCATCGCCTTCACGTTCGCCGGCGGATCGCCGAGATCGGTTACGGTGCTGCGCACGAACTCGTTGGGGTTCCAGTCCGGCCCGATCGGGACAGTGCAGTCCATGCCGATCTTGGACGAAATGCCGGGCACCGCGCTCGTGGGATCGACAGTCATGGTGTTGAGCCCGTCGAGCCGCACCGTGTCGCGGTCGGGCATGTAGCGATAGGCCATGGCGGCGAGGACGGCCTGGTCGTCCCAGATGTCGACATCGGTGTCGAAGACCATGGCGATCTTGGGCAGGCCCTGCTTGGAGCAGGTGAGCATGATGCCCAGCGCCTGCTTGGCGTCGCCACCGCCCAGCGGATGGATCTTGGCGTAGGCGATGTTGGACAGGCCGCCCAGCGGGCAGCGCACCTCGCGCACGTCGATGCCGCCCTGCTTCAGCCCGTTGAACAGGTCGGCCTCGATCGCCGGCAGCTGCAGCATGTTGTCGGTATACCAGGGATGCAGGCCGCCGATGGTGCAATGCTGGAAGATCCCGCCCTTGCGGTAGGTCATCGCCTTAACCTTGAGGCGATAATTGTGCTTGATGCCACCGCCGTACATGCCGGTGAACTCGCCGTACGGACCCTCGTCGAAGATGAGCCCTTCCTGCGCCATCAGCTCGCATTCGAGCACGATCTCGGCATTGGCCGGCACCATCACGTCGATGGTCTCGCATTTGATCATTTTCGCTGGCGCGCCGTAGAAGGCGCCCAGCACCTCGAAATCGTCAGTGTCGGAGGTGACGCCGGCCAACGCCGAGATCTTGTCGATGGTCGGCCCCCCGATGACGATCGCGACCTCGAGGTTCTGCCCCTTCGCCGCCGCCGCCATGGCGTGGATGCGCTGGCGGTGCGAGGTGCAGGTCATGTCGACCGACTTCTCGTTCTTCGAGCGGAACATCGAGCGGTAGATGCCCCAGTCGTAGACGCCGGTGTCGGGATGCTTGCTGATGAAGAGATTGTCGTTGGTGTAGGCGTGGCCGTCGCGGTCGTGATGCAGGAACAGCGGCAGGCGCGTGAGGTCGACGTCGTCGCCCTTCAGGATCACTTCCTTGCAGGGCGCCGTCGTCACCGTCTCCCACTTCACGCGACCCTTGGAGCGCGCGACCATCTCGAGGCCGGTCCGCGTCTTGTCGCAGCCCATGGCCCAGGCAAACATTTCCTGGTTCGAATAGGCGTTGGCCAGCACCGAGAACTCGGTGTCCTTGATCTTCTCGACCAGGACGGCCTTGGTCGGATTGTCTTCCATGAGCTTAGGGACCTGGTCGACGCGCACCTCTTCCTTGATGCGCACGAGGAAGCCCGCCTTGTCCATGGCGGCGACGAAATCCGAAAGCGACTGTTGCATGGTCTGATCCCGCTGATGAAGAAACGCGTCAGGAGTAGGCGGGAGCGACCTTTCCTTTTTCCACGTAGCCTTTGAGGTGATGCATCATCATCCCCCATAGGCTGTTGCACTTGGCGAAGTTGCCTTCCTGATGCGGCCAGCCGGCATGGTCGAACGACAGATGCACGCGGCCGTGCGGCGTCTTGCCGAGATTGAAGGTGACGGTCGTACCCTTGGACTCGCCCGGACCTTCTACGCATTTCCACGCGATCTCGTGGTCGTCGTGTGCGGCGATCTCCCAGATGAAGGTCGGGCCGTTCGGATATTTCAGCGACCACTTCGAACCGACACCACCGCCGCCCGATACCTCGGCCATGGTCCAGGCTTTCAATCCCTCGAGGGTGGTCAGGGCATTGTGAACCTTACCGTGATCGGCAGCGATGTTGACCGCATGACGCAAAGAATGATTTGGCACGGACACGCCTCCTCCGAATTATTCACGCTGGCCTGCTGATACGTACTGCAAGGCTACACTGGATCTGCAGACGACCATAGCCGTGCAGTGCAGAAACAAAAAGGGCCTAGCGCTTGCTCTTGGCGCGTTCGATGGCTTCGGAGATGAGGCGACGCGCCTCTTCGACATCGCCCCAGCCCTGCAGCTTCACCCACTTGCCGGGCTCGAGATCCTTGTAGTGGACGAAGAAGTGCTCGATCTGCTGGCGGGTGATCTCGGGCAGGTCGGTGATGGTCTTCACGTGGACGTAGCGCTGCGTCACCTTGGAGGACGGCACGGCGATGATCTTCTCGTCGCCGCCGCCGTCATCCTCCATGCGCAACACGCCGATCGGGCGCACGTTGATCACCGCGCCGGGAATGATCGGGCGCGTGTTGGCGACCAGAACGTCGATCGGGTCGCCATCGTCGCTGAGCGTGTGCGGCACGAAGCCGTAATTGCCGGGATAGCGCATCGGCGTGTAGAGGAAGCGGTCGACGACCAGCGTGCCCGCCGCCTTGTCCATCTCGTACTTGATCGGCTCGCCCCCGATCGCAACCTCGATGATGGTGTTCACGTCTTCAGGCGGCCGGTAGCCGATGGCGATGGCATCGAGGTTCATGGCGCGATCCTGACGGATAGGCTGCAAAATCACAAAAGAAACCGGCGGTCCTGAGTACGGACGCGAGCGAGCCCTTGCCGGGAAGCCCGGGTGTCACACTAAAAAGTGTCACACCAAGTTGAGACAAATGTTGTGACACAGGTTGAGCGCCCACCTGTGACATCGTCGGGAATCTGACCCTGTGGCTCCACCTCGGGCAGCCACAGATGACCGTCTAATCAACACTCGGACGCGTTTTTTGCGCCTCGGTCCACCCACCTGCCGGACAGTCAATGCGGCGGGGATGGCCTTGTGCTTGCTACTCACGGCTCAGCACCGGATACCCGGTACAGGTCGCGGGGCGGCCCCTCATCCTCCAGGGATCTTACCCGGCGGGCGCGCCGGGCGGGGCATGGCCAATGGTTCGTGGTGGCAGAACGCCACCGGCCACGAAAAAGGCCGCTCCGGGCAAGAGACCCGGGCGGCCCGCGCATTACACACGTCGTGGCAACGTATCAAAAAGATAGCCTAAATCCTGCTGAACCTGCAAATCTCCTATCGCAAGCCTGCCTCGCGTATTCTGCTGGGCTGCTGGCAGTGCCAGCAAGATCAAACGAAAAAGGCCGCGCCAGCGGCGCGGCCCTCTCCTTTTGCCGGGTCGTGGACTTACTTGGTGATGTCCACGTCCTTGGTTTCCCTGAGGAAGATCGTTCCGATGATCAGCGTCATGACGGCGATGCCGATCGGGTACCAGAGGCCGTAGTAGATGTCGCCCGACCAGGCCACCAGCGCGGTGGCGAGGAGTGGCAGCATGCCTCCGAACCAGCCGTTGCCGATGTGATACGGCAGCGACATCGAGGTGTAGCGGATGTTGGTCGGGAACATCTCGACCAGGAAGGCCGCGATGGGTCCATACACCATGGTCACATAGACGAGCATGATCACCAGGATCACTTCGGCCATGAACCAGTTCACCTTGGCCTTGTCGGCCGTCGCCGAATAGCCGGCCGCCTTGAGGGCGGCGGCAAGCTTGGGACCGCCTTCCTTGGCATCGAAGCCAGTGAGCTTCGTGCCGCCGATATCGACGACGACTGTCGCCGAGCCCGGCGGCGCCTTCACCGAGGTGAACGACAGGCCCGACTTGGTCAGCGCATCCTTGGCCCTGTCGCATTCCGTGAACTTCGACCACGGACCCACGAAGATGTGGAAGTTGCACTGCGTCGGGTCGGCCGTGACCGTGATCTTGGTCTTGGCCTGGAACGCCTCGAGGTCGGGGTTGACGTAGTGGGTCAGCGCCCCGAACAGCGGGAAGTAGGTAACGGCCGCGATCAGGCAGCCCGCCATGATGATCTTCAGACGGCCGATCCTGTCGCTCAGCCAGCCGAAGAAGATGAACATCGGCGTGCCGATGAGCAGCGAGATTCCGACCAGCGTGTAGGCCGACAGGAAGTCGAGCTTGAGCGTGATGGTGAGGAAGAACAGGGCGTAGAACTGCCCCGTGTACCAGACCACGCCCTGGCCAGCCGTCGCACCCAGCAGGGCCAGAAGCACCAGCCGGTTGTTGGGAAAGCGCAGGAAGCTGTCGGTCAACGGCGACTTCGAGGCCTTGCCCTCCGCCTTCATCTGGGTGAACAGCGGCGACTCGTTCAGCTTGAGCCGGATGTAGACCGAGAAGACCAGCAGGATCAGCGAGAGCAGGAACGGAATGCGCCAGCCCCACTCGGCGAATGCCTTGGCATCCAGCTGCGTGCGGCAGATCGCGATGACCGCAAGCGACATGAAGAAGCCCAGGGTCGCCGTGGTCTGGATCCAGGCCGTCGCATAACCGCGTTTGCCGCTTGGCGCGTGCTCGGCCACGTAGGTGGCGGCACCGCCGTATTCACCGCCCAGGGCGAGACCCTGAATCAGGCGCAGCGAAACCATCAGCACTGGCGCCAGCCAGCCGACGGCCGAGAAGGTCGGCAGCAACCCGACCGCGAAGGTCGCGCCGCCCATGAACAGAATGGTGATGAGGAAGGTGTATTTGCGGCCGACCATGTCGCCCAGGCGGCCGAACACCAGCGCGCCGAAGGGACGGACGAGGAAGCCTGCCGCGTAGGCGGCGAAAGCCGACAGCAGCGCCGCCGTTTCATTGCCTGGCGGAAAAAACAGCGCCGCGAAGAACGGCGCCAGCGTGGCGTACAGATAGAAGTCGTACCACTCGAACACCGTGCCGAGCGACGAGGCGAAGATGACCCTGCGTTCTTCTTCTCTCGTGACGACGCGACCGTCGCCCGGCGTTGGGCCGACTACACCCATTGGTGGATTGGCTACACTCATGCGCTTACTCCCATGGAAACGCGTTGACGCACATTTGGCGTTTTTAGTTGAGTAGCGTTTAGGCGGAGCGCTGCACCGTGTGCAATTGGACCAAAGTCACTCGACTAAGGTCATAGATTCACGATGCGGATTTTCAGCCGGGATGCAAAGCCAGGTACTCGCGCGAACAGGTCTAGCGCGGACTGCCGAGGGCAAATCCGATGGCGCACATCGCCAGCGCCATGTAGGCAGCAACGCGGGCGTGGCTGAAATAGACGTCGGCCAAGGCGCCGCCGATCATGGTCTGCAAACGCTCGCGCGGCAGCGCCGGTGCATCCTCGATCATCAGCCAGACTTCGGTGTGGCGATAGTTGCGCGTGCGCGCTGTCCACCCCTTCCAGAACAGTACCAGTGCGGCGATCAGTACGAACACTGACCCGGAGCGGACGGCGATCCACGGCTCG
This sequence comes from Rhizobium sp. Q54, assembly GCA_945903635.1. Lineage (GTDB taxonomy): Bacteria > Pseudomonadota > Alphaproteobacteria > Reyranellales > Reyranellaceae > Reyranella. The sequence goes on from CAMDOT010000041.1 coordinate 12,063, forward strand.
CCGGAAAAGCCCACCATGGCCGTCACGATCGCCATCAGGGCGAAGCCACAGCCGCGCCGCACCGACAGCTCGGCGTAGCGCCTGATGTCGTCGTAGGTCATGGCGCGACGATAGCGCGCGGGCCGTCTTCGACCAATGTCGCGTTGCCGCCGCCCAGCAATCGATTTAGCGTGCTTGCGTAAAAACTACATAAAGATTCGGGGGAAATACGCATGCGTGGCTTCAGGATGTTGGTGATCGCAGGGCTGGCTGGACTGGCACTTGGCGCCTGCGGCAAATCTTCGAATCAGGACCAGCTCGCCTACGAGGTCTGCCTGGCCTCGGCGAAGAAGGACGCCAGGGTCACCGGCGCAGCCTTCGCGACCCTCGAACAATCCAAGATCACCGGCTCCACTGGCGAGGAAGAGATGCGGGTCAACATTCCCTACGAGCTGGACGGCAAGAAGGCGCTGTTCCAGTGCATCGCCCAAAAACAACCCGACGGAACCTTCAAGGTCATCTTCTAGAAGGCCATCTTCCAGACGGCCGTATTCTAGAGGGGCGCCTCAGCCCAGCAGGTGACGGAGCGCCGGCAAGGCGAGCAAGGCCGCCCCGGCGAGCCAGATGAGCGTGGCGGCAGTGCTGCCCTGCCCACGCTCCGTCAGGCGCTCGTAGAGCGCCGCAGGAACGCCCGAGATCAGCAGCGTCGCGGAGGCGACCAGTAGCGAGCTGAAGAACAGGACCCAGCCAACCGAACGGGGGAAGACCTCAGGCATCAGGACAGCCGCGACCGGCACGGCGATGGCGAGGAAGGGTGAGAACAGGCCGTTCAGGATGCTGATGCCGACCACGGCGAAAACAAGGAGATTGCGGTCCATTGCGCTCAGCCCGCCACCGGCGCCCGCGGCATCAGCCCGAGCTGGTACAGCACCATGAACAGCACCACCCGAAGTGCTGCGACCCAGAAGGCCGCCACCGGGGCGGTCATGATCGGCGGTATGGCCGAGGGCGTGACGTAGGTCACCGGGCGGTAGATCCACTCGGTCAGCCAGCGGAACGAGCGGTAGATGTAGTTCGGGCTGTCCGGCGGCAGGAAGAAGCTCAGGAAGAAGCGGCCGAACAGGCAGTAGAAGACCAGCGACAAGAAATAGTTGGGGATGTGGAAATACCAGTAGCTCCACCAGATGTCCTGAGATCCCACGCCGCCATCTCCTCCTGGCTCACTCTAGCGTGGCGCGCGAAAAAAAGCAGGACCCCGCGAGGGGCCCTGCTCCAGATCGATACATTCCGCCAGACTAGACGTGGGACACCACGGCGCCCCCGGGCGTGCGGATCGAGTCCACGAAGGCCTGCATCTCCTTCGAGGGTTCGGGAGTCATGAGACTCACCACGTAGGTCACGGCGAATGCGACCGGCAAACCGAACACGGCCGAGGAGATGTTGCGGATACCCCACCACAGGTCGGTTCCGAACATCGCCTTGAAATCGGCCGGCCAGTAGCGGGTCATCACCAGGTAGAAGAGGCAGACGCCGAAGCCGCTGATCATGCCGGAGATCGCGCCGATCTTGGTCGTGCGCTTCCACCAGATGCCGAGCACCAGCGGGGCGAACAGGCCGGCCGCGGCCAGCGAGAACGCCCACGCCACCATTTGGATGATGCCCGATGGCCGCGTGCCGGCCACCGCCGCCGCGACGATCGCGACTCCGACCAGCAGGCCACGCGCGACGAGCAACCGGCGGGCCGTCGAGGCCTTGGGGTCGATCATCTTGTAGTAGACGTCGTGGCTGAGCGCGTTGGCGATGGCAAGCAGCAGACCGTCGGCGGTGGAGAGCGCCGCGGCGAGACCGCCGGCGGCCACCAGGCCCGACACCACGTACGGCAGGCCGGCAATTTCCGGCATCGACAGCACGATGATGTCCTGGTTGATGATGAACTCCGACAGCTGAAGGATGCCGTCGCTGTTGCCGTCCTTGATGGTCAGCAAGCCGCCGACCTGGGACCAGTTCTGGACCCACGCCGGGAGGCTGGCGATCGGCTGGCCGATCACGTTCTGGTAGACCTCGAGCTTCGCGAAGGCGGCGTAGGCCGGCGCCGTGAAGTAGAGGAGGAAGATGAAGAAGATCGACCAGGCGACCGAGGTGCGCGCTTCGCGAACGCTGGGCGTCGTGAAGTAGCGCATCAGGATGTGCGGCAGCGAGGCCGTTCCGATCATCAGACAGAGCACCAGGGCCCAGAAGTTGTTGAACTCTGTCCAGCTGAACTGGCCCTTGACGTCGGTGAAGCCATCCGTGAAGTGCTTCACGACGCCGAGCTTGGTTTCGAGCTGGGCGATCTGCTCCAGTGCCGCGCCATAGGTCAGTTCGGGGATCGGGATTCCGTACATCTTGGTCGACAACCAGACCACCGGCACGAGGTAGGAGATGATCAGGATGACGTACTGGGCCACCTGGGTCCAAGTCACCGCCCGCATGCCACCCAGCATCGAGCACACCAGAATGCCGAGCAGACCGACGAAGATGGCGACCTCGAAGGGAATGCCGAGGAAGCGCGAGGTGATGATGCCGATGCCGAAGCACTGCGCGACGATGTAGGTGAATGACGCACAGAACAGCACGACCACGCCGCACAGCCGTGCACCGTTGCCCTCGTAGCGCGTGCCGAGGAAGTCGGGCACGGTGAACTGGCCGAACTTGCGCAGGTACGGCGCCAGAAGGATGCCGACCAGCACGTAGCCACCGGTCCAGCCCAGTACGTAACCCAGCGCGTTGAAGCCGCCGAGATAGATGCCGCCCGCCATCGAGATGAAGGAGGCAGCGCTCATCCAGTCGGCACCGGTCGCCATGCCGTTGTACAGCGCCGGCACCTTGCGGCCGGCGACGTAGTATTCTGACAGGTCCATGGTTCGCGACAGGATGCCGATGTAGGCGTAAACGCCGATCGTCAGGATCACGAAGCAGTAACCGATGACCTTGTTCGGCATTCCCATCTGCTCGAAAACACCGAGGGCCAACGTGAAGACGATGAAGCCGCCGGTGTAGCCAAGATAGATCTTGCCGAGATTGCCGAGGAAGCCGCCGCCGGCGGCCTTGGAGTCAGCCATGTTTCATCTCCCCCGCGTCAGTCTTCCTGGACGCCAAATTCTTCGTCGATCTTGTTCTGGGCGATCGCATTCCAGACGCACAGGACCACGAAGGCGATCAATGAGCCCTGGGCCGCCATGTAGAAGCCGAGCGGAAAACCCAAGAACTTGATGGTGTTGAGTTGGATCGCGAACAGCGGGATGACGAAGCTGAAGAGGATCCACAAGGCGAAGATGATCCACATCAGCCGCGAGGTCTTGCTCCAGTATTTCTGCCTCTGTGCAGCATCGAATTGCTCAGCCATGCCCGTTGCTCCTCTTCAATCGCTCGTTGTGCAGCGGTGTGGGGGCGTGCATCCACGCGCCGGAACGACCGGTGTGGTTATGCGATTTGTGGACTTGCAGCACATGCTCTGCTTTGTCCTCCCCGTGGGCGCCGTGACACGACGCTCCTAGCTTCTTTATTTGTAGAGAGTACGGTGTGCCCCGCCACCGCCACAATCAGACCAAAGTCGAAGGCCTGACCTCAAGATGTTGTCTTTCATCAAAGCGTTTCTGCCCAAGCCGAAGATCCGCAGCCTTGCTGCGCTGCAACAATTCCTCGATGGTGAGGCGGCTTACCTTGCTCAACGCTCGGTAGTCGACTTCGTGCGCAACGAACTCGGCAGCCTGAGCGCCCAAGCCTTCGCCGACCCGCGTTTCCAGGTCAAGATGACGGTGTCCCGCTGGGACGGGTTCGCCGCCATATTGGCCGATATGATCGGTCTTACACATGCGCACCTGCTCGCCGCCGGCGTGCCGCGCGCGGCGCTCGACACTCACTTCGGCAATCTCTACGCCACCATCCTTGCCGGCCACCCGCCTCCCGATCACCGTCCCCAAGGGTGGGACCCCGAGATCGCTGCACTGCAAACACGCTTGGCCACCCGGCCCGTCGGCCCTGTCAATCCACAGGCCGATGCCACGGCGACCGGCTCCATGGTCTTCGACACCCTTCCCTTCGTGCCGCGCGATCCGGTCGAGAGCCGCACGGTGCTCGCGGCCGCCTTCGCTTTCGGATTGATCGCCTTCAACGATCGGCTGAGGAGGCTGCTGATGGTGGCACCCCTCCACGAAGAACTCGTCGCTTCGAGGCAATGACCATTGCCGATCTCTTCGGCCGATACCTGCGTCGCACGGCGCCACATGGCCGCTGGAGCGGCCCCGCCCATACACCGCTCGAACGCCTGCCGCTGGTGGCGATCGATTGCGAGACAACGGGTCTCGATCCCAGGCGGGATCGCATCGTTTCCTTCGCGGCGATCCGCATCGACGAGGGCCTGCGCGTAGCCGCCCGGCCTGCGCTCGATCTCCTGATCGACCCCGGCGTTGCCATCCCGGCCCGCGCCACGGCAATCCACGGCATCGACCGCGCGCAATTGGCCGGGGCTCCGTCCTTTGCCGAGGCTTTCGGGCACATTGTGGCGTGCCTCGAGGGCTCGGTCGTGGTCGGTCACCACGTCGGCTTCGATGTCGCCATCATCGGCCGCGAAGCGGCACGCGCACGGCGGTCCTGGCACGAGCCGCCGCATTTCGATACCGCGAACCTGGCAGCGGCCCTCGGTCATCCGGCGGCGCACGTCGACCTCGCCGAATTGCTCAGCCATCTGGGTCTCGAACCCGGCGGGCACCGCCACAGCGCCGCGGGCGACGCGCGTATGGCGGCCGATCTGTTCGTCGCCTTGGCTCACCGCCTGATCGGCCGGGGCCATGGCACCTATGGCGGGGTGGCCGCCTTCCATCGCGCGCCGCGCCGGTGACACCGTGGATACGACCGCCCTCGAGCGTCTCGACTCGTTCCCCTACCGGCATCGCGTCAGCGAGCTGATGACGGCGCCGATCGTCACGATCGATCCAGATCGGCCGGTCGCCGAGGCGACGCGCCTGATGAGCGAGCGGCGCATCAGCTCGGTGATCGTCCTCGATGCCGACCGGCGATTGCACGGCATCCTGACCGAGCGCGACGTGCTGCGCCTAGTCGCGGCCGGACCCGACAGACTCGCGGATCCGATCTCGGCGGCGATGACTACGCCCGTTCACGCCATCGAAGCCGATGCGCCGATCTACCGGGCGCTCGCCCGCATGGCGCGCCTCGACGTGCGGCATCTGCCGGTCGTCGACGACGACAACCGCCCGATCGGCATGCTGACATCGAGCGCGCTCCTCAAGCAGCGCGCCTCTCTTGCCCTCACGCTGGGCGACGAGATCGCGCTGGCGCCCGACGGGCGCGCCCTTCGCGTGCTCCACGACCGGCTCCCGGCCCTGGTCCGCGCCCTTCGCAGCGAGGACGTGAGCGCGACGCAGGCGTCGTCCGTCGTTGCCGGCATTACGCGCGACCTCACGGCGCGCGCCGGCGAGTTGGCGCTGGCCGAAATGAAATCGGCGGGGCAAGGCGAGCCGCCCGCCCCCTGGTGCCTGCTGGTGCTGGGGTCGGCCGGCCGCGGAGAATCGCTGCTGGCGCCAGACCAAGACAATGCGCTGATCCACGAAGGCGCCACCGAGGACGATGCCTGGTTCGCCGCCTTCGCCGAACGCCTCAACCGGCTGCTCGACGAAGCCGGCGTGCCCTACTGCTCTGGCGGCGTGATGGCCAAGAACCCATCGTATCGCCATTCGCTCGCAGGCTGGCAGGCCCAGGTCGACGCGTGGGTCGCCCGGCCACAGCCGGAGGCGGTGCTGGGCGCCGACATTTTCTACGACTTCGCCGCGGTGCTGGGCACCCGTCGCCTCGCCGGCGTGCTCCGCCAGCATGCCACGCGCGCCGCCGGACACTCCCCCACCTTCCTCCACCAACTCGCTGCGGCAACCGAAGATGTTCCGCGGGCCACCGATCTGCTGGGTCGTCTGCGCACGCGTGAAGGCCGCATCGATCTCAAGCGATACGGGCTGTTTCCGATCGTGACTGCCGCGCGCGTCGTGGCTCTCGCTTGGGGATCGACCGCGACCGCGACGGATGCGCGCCTCGCCGAAGCGGCGACAAAAGGTGCATTCCCGGAGGATGCCGCGCGGTCGCTGGCCGAAGCGCGCGGCGTCATCGTCGAGACAATCCTCGACCAGCAACTCGAGGACGTCGCAGCCGGTCGCATCCCCGACAATCGGGTCGATCCCAGGCGGTTGGGCCGACGCGCCACTTCGCGACTGCGAGAAGCGCTCGCCACTTCCGCTGAGACGTCGGAGCTCGTTCACACGGCGCTGAGCAGCCGGCCGATCACGTCGTCTCCTTGACCGCGCGCGGCGACGGGGTTCAAGCTTTCATCATGGTGACCGCCCCCTCCTTCCTGATCGCCGACGACCACCCGATGGTTCGCGACGCGCTCGCGTCGGCGCTCGGCCAGGCGTTCCCTGGCGCCGGGATTGCCATGGCCGCAACGCTCGGCCAGGTCCAGGCGGCACTTGAACGTGAGCCCGAGACCGACGCCCTGCTGCTCGATCTCGACATGCCCGGCATGGAGGGACTCACGGGCATCGCGTTGTTGCGCTCCGAGTATCCGATCGTGCCGATCATCGTCGTGTCCGCCGCGCGCGAACCGATCGTGGTACGACGCGCCTACGAATTCGGTGCGTCGGCCTACATCGACAAGTCGGCTTCCCTCGAGGAAATCGTTGGAACCGTGGGGGCGGTGCTCGAGGGCGAGATATTCGCCCCGCCCGAGGCGGAGCTCCCTGATTCATTCGCGCAACGTGCGGCCCAGCTCACGCCTCAGCAGTGGCGTGTGCTTGCTCTCATGATTCAGGGCGACCAGAACAAGCAGATTGCCCACAAGCTCGGCGTCGGTGAGGCGACCGTGAAGGCGCATGTGACGGTGATCCTGCGCAAACTGGGCGTCCGCTCGCGCACCCAGGCCGTGATCGAGGCGCGCGGCCTCGCCATTCCCGCGGCCGAACCGGTCAGGCCGTAAGCCGGCCCCCTCCCATACCAGTGCCCGAGGCGCGCATCCGCAGGAGCGCGCGCAGCGACGCCGGCTTCACCGGCTTGTGCAGCAATTCGACGTTTCGTGTCCGCGCCCTGAGGCGCAGCGTCGGATCGCGATCGGCGGTGATGAGGGCCGCCGGCACGTCACGGTCCCACGCCCGGCGGAGCGCGTCGACGACTTCCAGCCCGTCGGGCCCTTCGTCGAGATGCAGGTCGGCCAGCACCAGGTCGGGCAGCCGGCCGGCCCGCACGACCTGCTCCAGCGCCTCGGCGTGGGTCGCCGCGACCGCCACGCGACAGCCCCAACCACTGAGCAGGGTCGCCATCGCCTCGCGCACGCGGGCCTCGTTGTCGATGCAGAGCACGAAGCTCTCCGCGTCGATCGACAGCATGGGCTGCGGCACCGGCGGCGCGACGGACGCCGCCACCACGGCGGGCACGCGCGGCACGATCACCGAGAAGGTCGAGCCGCGGCCCGGCGCCGAGGCGAGGCCGACCGGCAGGTCGAGCATGCGCGCGATGCGGTCGACGATGGCGAGGCCAAGGCCGAGGCCCCGCTCCTCGCGTGGCGCCTCATCCTCGGGCTGCAGCCGCACGAATTCGTCGAAGATGATGACCTGCTTGTCGGCCGCGATGCCGGGCCCGTTGTCCTTGACCTCGATTCGGAGCGCCTCGCCGCCGCCTTCTCCCACAACCCGACGACAGCCGAGAAGCACGCGGCCCGGCCTGCCTTCCGCACGGCCATAGCGCAGCGCATTCGACAGCAGGTTCTGCAGGATGCGGCGCAGGAAGGCCGGATCGGTCGAAACGAAGGCCCGCGTCGGCACGACGACCAGTTCAATGCCGCGACGCGCGGCAAGCGGCGCGAAGGCGGTGCCCAGCGACTCGAACATCGGCTGCAGAGCGAACGGCCGCTTCTCGGGCTTGAAGGCACCGGCATCGAGCTTGGAGATGTCGAGCAACGCATCGAGCAGCGATTCGACGGCACCGAGGCTGGTGTCGATCTTGCCGCCGAGGTCGTTGCCGGGATCGCGATCGATCATCGCAGCCGTGAACAGGCGGGCGGCATGCAGCGGCTGCAGCAGGTCGTGGCTGGCGGCGGCGATGAACCGCGTCTTGCCGAGGTTGGCGGCCTCGGCCTCGGCGCGACTGGCTTCCAGTTCTGCCGTGCGCTCGATCACACGCTGTTCCAGCGTCTCCGTCGATTGCCGCAACTGGTGGTCGCTCTCGCGCAGCGCCTGGGCGGTGTGCACGCGCGCCGTCACGTCGTTGCAGGTCGCCACGAACCCGTCGCCGGGCAGCGGATCCAGACGAAGCTCGATGACGCGGCCCTCGCGGGTGGCGATCTCGTGTGTCTGTGGCGCTACAGGCCGGCGCAGCAGGGCCACGACGTCGGGCGTGGCCCCGAACTGCTGCGGCGCCGCGCCGACCGCAACCGCGTCGTCGTCGAGCGACAGCAGGGTCGTGAAACGGTCGTTGAAGATTTCCAGGCGGCCGTCGCGATCGAAGGCGGCGATGCCCATGCCGACGTGATCGAGCGTGTTGCGCAGGATCTCGTAGTTGTAGCGGATCGCTTCCGAGGCCTCGTCGATCAGGGCGCGCGCGCTGCGCGGCAGCAGCCGGCCGCGGCGCCCGACGGCGGCGATGATGATGCGCGCCGATGCCGAACCCAGCGTTCCCGACAGCACACGCTCGGCCCGCACCAGCGCGACCTCGATCGACAGCCGATCGCCGGAGAGAGCGCGCAGGGCCCGTTCGGAACCGACGAAGCGGGCCAGGAGTTCGCGCAGCTCGTCGATGCGCGCGGCAGCGGCCGGCGCCTGCCGTTCCGGCTGCTCCGGCTCGGCGCCGAGGACAAAGGAGCCGGCCTGCTCGACGTCCCGGGCGATCGGCCGGGCCAGCAGCGATACGCCGACCAGCAGCAGGGTGTTGACGACGATGCACACCACGAACCCCTGCCCCACCGCATCGAGGTCGGACAGGGGCGACGGAAGGTAGGGGCTGAGCGGCGGCGCATGGCCGGCGCCCACGGTCTGGCGCAGGGTCGGCAGCAGCAGCGCGTAGAGCCAGACGATGAAACCACCGGCCAGGCCCGCCACCACCCCGTAGCGATGGGCGCCACGCCAGTAGAGGCCGAGCACGACACCGGGCGCCAGGTTGGCCACGGCGCAGAACGAGATCAGGCCGATCGAGGCGAGCGGCAGGTAGCCCGAGATGATGCGCTCGTAGGCGTAGCCCGCCATGAGAATGAGCACGACGGCGGCGCGGCGCACGAACACCACCAGCGGCCCCATTTCCCGCGCGGCACCTGCCTGCCGCCGCAGCAGATAGGGCATGACCAGTTCGTTGCCGATCATGCCCGACAGCGCCATGCAGGCCACAATCACCATCGAGGTTGCGGCGGACAGGCCGCCGATGAACACGAACGCCGACAGCCAGCTCTCGCCGTTGGCCAGCGGCAACTGCAGCACATAGAGATCGGGACTGATCTGCGGCCCGAGCAGCAGCAGGCCTGCCGCTGCAATCGGCATGACGAAAATATTGATCAGCACAAGATAGATCGGGAACAGCCAGCGCGCGGTCTTGAGGCTGGCGGGATGGCCGTGCTCGACCACAGCAACATGGAACTGTCGCGGCAGGCAGAGGAACGCCATCGCCGACAGGAGCGACATCACGATCCAGTTGAGCGGCGTGCCCTCGCGCGTGACGCGCTCGGCGATGGCGGGCGCCGCGCCCAGCCGCGCCATCATGTCGGCGGGCCCATCGAACAGCACGAACAGCACGAACGGCCCCACTGTCAGCAGGGCCAATAGCTTGACCACCGATTCGAAGGCGATGGCCAGCATCATGCCGCGGTGCTGCTCCGAGGCGGAGACGTTGCGCACGCCGAACAGGATGGTGAACACGGCCATCAGGGCGGCCACGATTAGCGAGGTGTCGGTGTGCACGACGCCGCCCGACACTCCGGGGATCGGCTCGGCGACGGTCTGGAACGAAGACGACACCGCCTGGAGCTGCAGGGCGATATAGGGCAGCACGCCCACGGTGGCGAACAGCGTGGCTGTGACGCCGACGGCGCGGCTCTTGCCGTAGCGGGAGGCCAGGAAATCGGCGATCGACGTGACGTTGTGCTGCTTGGCCACGCGCACCATCTTGCGCAGCATCGGGTAGCCTAGGACCACCACGATGACCGGGCCGGTATAGATGAAGAGGAAGTCGATGCCGCTGGTGGCTGCACGGCCGACCGCCCCATAGAAGGTCCACGAGGTACAGTAGATGGCCAGCGACAGGCCATAGACGGCCGGCGCCACCGAACTGGCCGACCAGTCCCGGGCATATCGGTCGCCAAAATAGGCCACGGCGAAGAGCAGGCCGAGGTAGCCCAGCGACAGGGCAAGGACGGTTGGTTCCGCCAGCATGCGTGCGCGTTTCTCCCCATGTGCGCTTCTTGGGCGTTATTGAACCCGTTCGACGGGGTCGCTACAAGCTCGCCATGGCCAGTTACCAGTACATCTATGTAATGAAGGGTCTGAACAAGACCTTCCCCGGCGGCAAGCAGGTCCTGAAGGACATCTGGCTGTCGTTCCTGCCCGGCGCCAAGATCGGCGTTTTGGGCCTCAACGGCTCGGGCAAGTCGACCCTGCTGAAAATCATGGCGGGGCAGGACGACAGCTTCACCGGCGAGGCCTGGGCCGCCGAGGGCGTAAAAGTCGGCTTCCTGGAACAGGAGCCCAAGCTCGACGAGGCCAAGGACGTGCTGGGCAACGTCATGGACGGCGCCGGCGAGATGGCCCAGATGCTGGCCCGCTTCGAGGAGGTTTCCAACGCCTTCTCCGACCCCGATGCCGACATGGACAAGCTGATCGCCGAGCAGGGCGAGCTGCAGGAGAAGATCGACGCCGGCAACGGCTGGGACCTTGGCCGCACCGTCGAGATCGCCATGGACGCGCTGCGCTGCCCGCCGGGCGACGCCAAGGTCGACGTGCTCTCGGGCGGCGAGAAGCGCCGGGTCGCGCTCTGCCGGCTGCTGCTCTCCAAGCCCGACATCCTGCTGCTCGACGAGCCCACCAACCATCTCGACGCCGAGTCGGTCGCCTGGCTGGAGCGCCACCTGGCCGAATTCCCCGGCACCGTCGTGGCCGTCACCCACGATCGCTACTTCCTCGACAATGTCGCGGGCTGGATCCTCGAGCTCGATCGCGGCGCCGGCATCCCGTGGGAGGGCAACTACTCCTCGTGGCTGAAGCAGAAGGACAAGCGCCTCGAACTCGAAGAGAAGACCGTCGATGCCCGCCGCCGCACCATGCAGCGCGAGCTCGAATGGATGGGCCAGAGCGCCCAGGCGCGGCGCACCAAGAGCAAGGCCCGCATCGCGGCGTACGAGCAGATGGTCGAGGAGGACAAGCAGGAGACGCTCGACAAGGCGCAGATCGTCATTCCCGCCGGACCGCGGCTGGGCGACCATGTCATCACCGCCGACAAGATCTCCAAGGGTTTCGGCGACCGTCTGCTGATCGACGATCTCTCCTTCAACCTGCCGCCGGGCGGCATCGTTGGCGTCATCGGCCCCAACGGTGCGGGCAAAACCACGCTGTTCAAGATGATCACCGGCAGTGACAAGCCCGAGTCGGGCACCTTCACGGTCGGCCCGACGGTGAAGCTGGGCTACGTCGACCAGAGCCGCGAGACGCTCGATCCCAACAAGACGGTGTGGGAGGAGCTCTCGGGCGGCCTCGACATCATCAAGCTCGGCAACCGCGAGATCTCCAGCCGCGCCTATTGCGGCTCGTTCAACTTCAAGGGCGGCGACCAGCAGAAGAAGGTGGGCCAGCTCTCGGGCGGCGAACGCAACCGCGTCAACCTCGCCAAGATGCTGAAATCAGGTGCCAACGTCCTGCTGCTCGATGAGCCGACCAACGATCTCGACGTCGACACACTGCGCGCGCTCGAGGAGGCGCTGGTCGAGTACGCCGGCTGCGCCGTGGTCGTGAGCCACGATCGCTGGTTCCTCGACCGCATCGCCACCCACATGCTGGCCTTCGAGGGCGACAGCCACGTCGAATGGTTCGAGGGCAACTACCAGGACTACGAGGCCGACAAGCACCGCCGCCTGGGCACCGACGCCGACCAGCCGCACCGCATCAAGTACAAGCCGCTCGTCCGGGCCTGAGCGGCGGCCGGGGCGCAGCATGGACCCGATGCACTACATGACGTGGGGCCCCGACTGGGCCTGGGGCATCCCGCTGATCGCGCTCAGCGTCGTCATCCACGTCTTCTTCCTCGCCACCTTCACCGCCCGGACCGAGCGGCTGCTCGCCCGCTTCGCCGACCACCGTCACTTTGTCCTCACCTTCGCCCTGGTGATGGGCGTCGCCGTGATCTTCGTCACCTTCCTGCACATCGTCGAGGGCGCCATCTGGGCGGCGGCCTATCGCTACATCGGCGCCATCGCCGACAACAAGTCGGCGATGCTCTATTCGATCGGTGCGCTCACCACCTACGGCCACGCCCCCATTATGCTCGAGCCCAAGTGGCAGATGATGGGGGCGCTCGAAGCGCTGAACGGCATGCTGCTGTTCGGCCTCACGACAGCGTTCCTGTTCGCCATGATCCAGCGCGTCTGGCCCGCCGCCAACCGGTAGCCGGCCGCCCTGACCACGTAGCCCCGCACAGCGTGGCGCGCTATGCTCGACCCATGGTCGCCAAGCCGCCGAACGCCGCACAGTTCATTTCCGATCTCTTGAACGCCGTCCGCGACCTCACGGGCCACCGGCCGCCGCCTACCTGGACGCACATCGATAAGGTTCAGCGCAAGCTGGGCATCGGCAGCGCCGATGCGGTCGAGGCCGCGATCCGCCTGTCCGTCGCCAAGGGCTGGCTGCGGACCGACGGCGATCCGGCCTCATCGGTCACGCTCACCGTCGACGGCGTCAAGCTGATCGAGCCCAAGTCGGGTGGACGGGCCGGCGGCTAGGACAGCTTTGCCCAGTAGGCGCGACGAAGACGGCCGAGTGACTTGGTAACCATCCTGCTGTGTCGCCGCGCTTGAAATTCGCGGCGTAGGTAACCAGTTCCGAGCACAGCAACAGCTTCCATCCAGTCACTCGGTTCCTTGAAGGAATACAATGTCCAAACGCGATGCGATCTTTCCCGCGAACAACCGTCACGCGCTCTACGACAAGCATCGCTACTCGCCGGCCATCCGTTCCGGCGATCTGCTGTTCGTCTCCGGCCAGGTCGGTAGCCGCGACGACGGTTCGCCCGAGCCGATTTTCGAGGGCCAGGTCCGCCGCGCTTTCGCCAACCTTAAGGCCATCCTGAAGGCGGCCGGTTGCACCTTCGACGACGTCGTGGACGTCACGACCTTTCACACCGATCCCGAAGCACAGTTGGAGACGGTGATGGCCGCGCGCACGGCGGAGATTGGCGATCCCCCTTACCCGAATTGGACCGCCGTGGGCGTAACCTGGCTTGCCGGTTTCGATTTCGAGATCAAGGTCATCGCGCGCATCCCGGCTGCCGGATAAAGGGCAAACCTTCTGCGCCGGGCCTCTTGCTAGCGCCCCGGCTGTTGCCGCGTGCGCTCCGGCGCCACAAACATATAACCGCTTGGAGTCCCGCACGCGGCATAGCGCGAGCAGATATGGCAGTCGCCGCAATCCTGCAGAATCGCGGTATTCATGCAGCGCTCACAGCCGCCTGCTCGAAGGGAGGCGATAAGGGGCGCTACCGCGATATCGCGATATCCCGGCGAGCGCTCACTGCCTTGTCAGGAGGAGATTGGGGGGCTGGTGGACCTCCTCCGCCAGCACCTTGGTCAACATCTGCGCGAGGTCCTTCCGGCGATAGGGCTTCACCAGCAAATGGGCGTTCGCGGCGATATTACCCTGGCGCACCAGGGCACCCTCGAAGTAGCCCGACTGGAACAGGACCTTGATGTGCGGCCGGATCTGTTTCGCCTTTTCGGCGAGTTCGCCGCCGTCCATGCCGCCGGGCATGACGACATCGGTGAAGAGCACGTCGATGGCACCGTCGCGTGCCAGGATATCGAGGGCTTCGACGCCGCTCACGGCCGCAAGGACCTCGTAGCCGAGTGCCGTCAGCAAATCGACGGACGTCGCCCGGACGTCGGCGTCGTCGTCGACCAGCAGCACCTTCTTGCGCCTGTCGGACCGGACCACACGCAACGGCGCCACGGCGGCACGGGCCGGGGAGTCCAGGGAGCGCATCATGGTGCCGAAGGCCAGAAACTGCAGCTCCGGGTCGTAGAGCGGGATCACGACCTCCCACACCTCGAGTTCGGTGCCGTTCCTGTGGAGGCGCCGGCAAATCTCCTCATGCCGCCCCTCCTTCCGCGCGATGGTGAGCGAAGCGGGCGGCCCGGCCGTGTCGAGTGCGCCTGGGGTAAAAAGACCAGAGAAGGAGCGCCCGATCGTCTCCGCCTCGCCATACCCCAACAGCGCCTCGGCGCCGGCATTCCAGGTCAGCACCTTGCCATCGAGATCCAGGAGAACGAGCGCACAGTCGGACAGGCTGTCGACGAGGAGTTGTTTCAGGTGGCCATGATCAGTGCAGTCCATGTGTCGATCCCCCAATGGTGCGTTTAGTGAAAACGCGCTCCACCCGCTAAGGTTGCCGTTCCAGGGAACCTATTGGCTTGTCCGACGTTCAATCTTCCTTAAGGCACTTTCACTGTCAGGAGCGGATGCAGGGCGGCGGGTTCGCACGCGGTTGCACGCAGCGGCTGGCCTTCTCGGGAACCCGCATGCCCGCAAGCCTGACCGCCTCTCCCCGCCCCGCCTCTATCAGGGGCCGTTTCGTGGCGATGATCGCGGCCTATGCGCTGCTGACCGCCGCCGTGCTGGCCGTCCTGCTGCTGTATCTGCGGGCCGAGGCCATCACGTCCGGACGCAATGTGCTGACCGGCTTCGCCGAACTCGCCAACGACCAGACCGCCGCCACCCTGGAGAACATCGAGCGGACCCTGAGGGAAGCCCAGGTGATGCTCGCCACCTCGGCCAACGCCGGACCGGTCGACCTCGACCTCGTCCGGCTGCAGTTCCAGGGCCTCCTCACGGACCGCCCTTTCCTGACGTCGATACAGGTGATGGACCGCCAGGGCCGCATCGTTCTCGGGCGGAACGCCCTCGACACCGGACGGGATATCTCGGACCGGGACTATTTCAGCCGGCAACGCGACCAGCCCGGATCGGGATTGCTGTGGGGCAACCCGATCAAGGCGCGATCGAACGGCGAGTGGCTGATCACGGCCACGTTGCCGCTGCGCCGGGACAACGGCGACTTCGACGGCCTGATCATGGGTACCGTGCCCTTGGCCTTCTTCGACGACGTCTGGAAGGTCAACGACGAGATCCGCGGCCTGACGATAGCGCTGTGGCGCAACGACGGCGTGCTGCTGATGCGCAGCCCGTTCGACGAGCGCGCCATCGGCTCGTCGACGGTGGGCACGACGTTGTTCGCGCGACTTCGCACCGGCGACAACAAGGGATGGTTCGAGACCAGAAGCCTGATCGATGGCCAGCAGCGGCTCATCGTCTATCGCCGCCTCGATGCCCATCCCGCCTTCATCCTGACCTTCACCCAGCCGGTCGACCAGGTGCTCGTGGCGTGGTGGCGCGCGGTGTGGATCGTCGTCGCCGGCTGGGCCGCGGCCGCGGCGATGGTGGGCGGCCTCGCCTTTTGGCTGGCGCGCGAATGGAATGCGCGTCGTACCCTGGAAGACCGCTATCGCATCCTGTTCGACGCCAATCCCTCGTCCATGGTCGTGTTCAATCGCGACACGGAGCGCTTTCTCGCGGTCAACAACGCGGCGGTGGAGCAATACGGTTGGTCACGGGACGAACTGCTCACGATGAAGATCGACGACCTCTATTTGCCCGAAGATTTGCCGACCATCACGGCCTTGCGGCGGCAAATCATGCCCGGCGCCGGCCAGCTCTTTGCGGAACTACGCCACCAAAGGAAGGACGGCACGGTCATCGCGGTCGAGACGCACGTGCGCATGATCGACTTCGAAGGCAAACCCGCCTTTCTTTCGATGGCGCGAGATGTCACAGCGCGCAAGGCCGCCGAACAGAATTTGGCGCGGATGGAGGGCCAGTACCGCGGCCTGCTGGAAGCGGCGCCCGACGCCATGGTGGTGGTGAACCAAGCCGGCGAGATCGTGCTTCTGAACGTCCAGGCCGAAAAGCAGTTCGGCTATCGCCGCGACGAACTGCTCGGGCAACGCGTCACGAATATCATTCCCGAAGGCTTCGCCGAGCGCCTGGTGACCGACGCCACGCGCAGCGCTACCGACGCGCTGGCCCAGGAGATCGGCACCGGCATCGAACTGTCGGGACGACGCAAGGACGGCACCGATTTCCCCATAGAAATCATGCTGAGCCCGCTCACGAGCGCCGAGGGTGTTCTCCTGGTGACGGCAGCGATCCGCAACATCAGCGGGCGCAAGGACGCCGAGCAGCATCTGGCGCAGATGGAAGGCCAGTATCGCGGCCTGCTGGAGGCGGCGCCCGATGCCATGGTGGTGGTCAACCAGGCGGGCAAGATTGTCCTCGTCAACGTCCAGGCCGAGAAGCAGTTCGGCTACCGCCGCGACGAACTCCTGGGCCAGCGCGTCACCAGTATCATCCCGGAGGGCTTCGCCGAGCGTCTGGTGACCGATGCCACGCGTAGCGAGACCGACGCGCTGGCCCAGGAGATCGGCACCGGCATCGAACTGTCGGGCCGCCGCAAGGACGGCACCGGGTTCCCGATCGAAATCATGCTGAGCCCCCTGGCCGGCGCCGACGGCATCCTGGTGACGGCAGCGATCCGCAACATCAGCGTACGCAAGGCCGCGGAGGAGCAATTCCGCCAATCGCAGAAGATGGAGGCCGTCGGCCAGCTGACCGGCGGCATCGCGCATGATTTCAACAATATCCTGTTCGTGATCCTGGCCAACACCGACGCGCTGCTGGAGGATGAAACCTTCTCGCCCAGCGTGACCGACCGTCTCGGCCAGATCGACAAGGCCGTGCAGCGCGCGGCCGATCTGACTCGCCAATTGCTGGCTTTTTCGCGCAAGCAGCCGCTGCGCCCGCAACAGAGCGACCTCAACGACATCGTGACCGACACCGGCAACCTGCTGCGTCGCTCGTTGGGCGCACAGATCGAGATCGACGCCGTTCTCGCCGACGATCTGTGCGGAGTGAGCGTCGACCGCTCCCAGTTTGAAACGGCACTGGTCAACCTCTGCATCAACGCGCGCGACGCGATGGCCCACGGCGGCCGGCTGCTGATCGAGACGCAAAACGTCGTGCTCGATGATGAGTACTGCATCTTCAACGCAGGCGCCGTGCCGGGCGCCTATGCGATGCTGTCCGTCACCGATGAAGGCGCGGGGATTCCCTCGGCCGACCTCAACAGGGTCTTCGAGCCGTTCTTCACGACCAAGGAAGTGGGCAAGGGAACCGGGCTCGGCCTGAGCATGGTCTATGGATTCATCAAGCAGTCCAATGGCCACGTCAGCATCTATAGCGAGCTTGGCCACGGCACGACGGTCAAGCTCTTCCTGCCACGAAGCGACGGCGTGATGGCAGAGACAGTCATCCAGGACAAACGCCCCATCCCGGGCGGATCCGAACGAATCCTGGTCGTCGAGGACGAACCCCAGGTCCGGGCCAATGTCGTCCGGCAGTTACGAAGCCTCGGCTATTGGGTCGCCGAGGCGCCCGACGGTTCGGCCGGCGTCGCGGCCTTCGAAGCAGCATTGCTGCCCTACGACCTGTTGCTCAGCGATGTCGTCATGCCCGGCCCTCTGAGCGGCAAACTGCTGGCAGCCGAGGTAGCCCGACGCTGGCCAGTGACGAAAATTGTCTTCATGTCGGGCTTCACCGAAATTTCCAGCGTGCGCCACGAACGGCTTGACGAGGGCGCCCTCCTGCTCAGCAAGCCGTTCCGCAAGATCGATCTTGCCCGGATGATCCGGCTCACTCTCGATACCGCCGGCTCTCCCGCCGGCTTAACGTCCAGCAACGCCTGACGCGCCACGGATCGTGTCGATCAATTCCAAGGGATTGTCAGGCAGTGCGTCTGAACGCCAGGCGACGTGCTGGTCGGGGCGGGAAAGCACGAGTTTCTCGCGGTAGGGCGGCTGCGGGGCGAGGTCGAGCACCGAGAGAGGCACGCCACGCCGGGCGGCGGCTTCGACGAGGCCCGTCACCTCGGCCGCCCGGTCGAAGCGCAGCAGCGTGAAGCCCGCGCCCATCGCGTCGTAGAGCGAGCGGCCGTCTTCCAACCAGAGATGCGGCGTGCGGCAGCCCGGCACGGTCGAGGGCGTGAACCGGTCCATCGTGTAATCAGGCGCCGGCTCGCCGTCGTAGGCCACGATCGGCGAGCGGTCGTAGAACGAGCCGAAGTTGAGGCCGCCGCAGCAGAATTGCGGCGTGTGCATCTCCAGGAGCTGGCGGCCGAGCGCGGCGCGCACGGCATCGCCCGCAGCGCCTGGCGCCTCGATGTCGGCTGGCACTTCCGCGCGGGCGCGGGCGAGCGCCAGCGCGGTGCCCATGGCGTATTTCGACACCTGCTCGGTGATCGGCCAGCGCTCGGCCTCGTGCGCCGCCAGGATCGCGGGAGCGGCCCAGCCGGCGATTACGCCCGCCAGCATCCAGGCGAGATTGGTCGCGTCGGCGATGCCGGCGTTCATGCCGTAGCCGGCGAAGGGCGCCCAGATATGGGCGGCGTCGCCGCAGACGAAGGCGCGGCGGTCGCGGAAGCGGTCGGCCAGCAGGCGGCGGCCGATCCAGTTCTCGCGGCTGATGAGTTCGTAATCGAACGAGCCGTCGACGCCTAGGATGTGGCGCAGGCAGGCGTCGCCGTCGATGGCGTCGAAGTCGGCTTCGTCGGGCCGCAGATAATTGTGCACCAGCCAGGTCTCGCGCCCGTCGACGGCGAACATGTTGGCGCTGCGGCGCGGGTTCATGACCTGCGTCGACCAGGCGGGCTCGGCCTGCATCCGCGCGGCCAGGCCCGGGGCGCGGATGTAGCTCGACTGGGTGCGGCCGATCACGGCGTCGCCGGTCATGCGCGCGCCGATCTGATGGCGCACCATCGAGGAGGCGCCATCGCAACCCACCAGGTAGGCGCACTCGATCAGGCGCTTGGTGCCGTCTGCGAGATTTTCCGACTCGGCGGTGATGCCTGAGTCATCCTGGGTGAAACCCAGCACGCGCGTCAGATTGAGGAAGCGCACGCGGGGACGCGCCGCCGCCTCGGCCGCCAACAAGGGATCGAGGTAGATCTGGTTGATGCGATGCGGCGGCTCGGGCGTCGGCCACCCGCCATCAGGGCCAGTCTGGTCGGTGTAGCGATCGCGCCGGCAGGGAATGTGGATGCGGGCGAACTCGGTGCCCACCGCGGTGGTGCGGAAAGCGACGTCGTTGGCGTGATCGGCCGGCAGGCCGGTGTTGCGCACGCGCTCGACGATGCCGAGGCGGCGGAAGATCTCCATGGTGCGCGCGGCGACATGGTTGCATTTGACGCCCGGCAGATGGCCCGCCGGGTTCTGCTCGGCCACGATCACGTCGATGCCGCGCGACGCCAGGTCGAGCGCCAGGGTCGAGCCGACCGGCCCGCCGCCGACGATCAGCACCGACGTCCTGAGGGGTGGCGTCATCCGCGGCTAGCGATCGAAGGCCTGTGACAGGGCACGACGCGCGGCACGCGCACCCTCGCCCGCTACGTCGGCTGCTGCACGCTGCCAGTGCGAGGGATTGGGCGCCTCGTAGCTGAGGTAGCCCGTATAATTCTTGGCGGCGAGCAGCTGGAACAACTCGGTCCAGCGCACGACGCCCTGCCCGGGTGGCAGGCGATCGACGGGCGGCGGCCCGTTGGGCGGCGCGTTCGGCACGTCGCTGAACTGGACATAGAAGATTTCCGCGCCGGGCACTTCCTCGAAGCCTCGGCCCGGCCGGCCGCCGCGCTGCAGATGATAGGCATCGAGCAGCAGGCCGACGCTCTTTTCACCGGCTTTGGCGATGAGGTCGCGCAGGATGTCGAGGCTCGTAACGACCGGGTGCTGGAACTGGTACTCGAGGGCCAGCCGCAGCTTGAATTCGGCGGCGATGCTGCCGGCGCGGCGGATGTTGGCGACCACCTCTTCGAGGCTTGCAGTGCCCGGACCGATGGCACTCATCAATGTCGGACAGTCGAGTGCCACGGCAGCCTGACAGCTCTCGCGGAACACCCCGAACAGCCGCTCCTGCTCCTCGCCTTTGGTGGAAAAGATCCAGCCGGGCTCCACGCCGACGCAGGCAACCGGCAGGCCGCTCTTCTTCACGAGGGCAAGTGCATCCGGATGGCGCACAAAATCGACGCGGCGCAATTCGACCGCGTCGAAGCCGCCCGATCTGGCGGCGGCGAGTGCTGCGTCGAGGGGCGTGGTGTCCACCGTCCAGGTGTGGAGAGCGAGGCCGTGGAATTTATGGGTCTGTGTCATGGCGCGGAGTATAAGACGGACATTCCCGGAGGAAACATCATGAAAATCGGAGTCTTCGCCACCTTCATGTCGCCGCTGGCGACGCCGCAGATGATCCGCGACTTCGGCCGCCGCGCCGAGGGCATCGGCCTCGATTCGATCTGGATGGGCGAGCACGTGGCGCTGTTCGACAAGAACACCTACGGCTATCCCGGCTCGAAGGACGGCCGCATTCCCGTGCCCGACGGCGGCGGCATGCTCGACGTCACGGCGACCTTCGGCTTCCTGGCGGCCGCCACCACCAAGCTGCGCCTCGGCACCGGCGTCGCCCTCGTGCCGCAGCGCAACCCGATCTACACCGCCAAGGAGAGGTGCACGCTCGACTGGCTGACAGATGGCCGCGTCGACTTCGGCATCGGCGTCGGCTGGAACAAGGAGGAGGTCGAGGCCTGCGGCTACCGCTGGGAGGATCGCGGCGCGCGCTGCGACGAGTTCCTGGAAGTGATGCGCCGGCTGTGGACCGAGCCGGTGGTCGACTTCGCCGGCAAGTGGGTGAAATTCGAGACGATGCGACTCGATCCCAAGCCGATCCAGAAGCCGCACGTGCCGATCATCGTCGGCGGCTATGCCGATGCCGCCTTCCGCCGCGCCGTGCGCTTCGGCGCCGGCTGGTACGGTTTCAACCTCGATCCGGAGCGCACCAAGGGCATGCTGGCCAAGCTCGACGAGGCCTTCGCCAAGGCCGGCCGCAAGCGCGGCAAGGACTTCGAGATTGTCATCACGCCGCCGATGACGGCGGGGCCCGAGACGCTCGATGCCTATGCCGAGCTGGGCGTCGACCGACTGGTGATGATGCTGGGCAGCCAGCGCGCCGAGAAGATCCCCACACGCCTGGGCGAGATCGAGACGCTGGTGAAGAAGGCGGCCTGATCATTGCTGGGGGCGCGCCACTCCAGTGGCGCGTCATGATCATGAGCGCGCAGGATGCACGCGGTCCGGAAG
>CAMDOT010000042.1 GCA_945903635.1 Rhizobium sp. Q54
ACCACCGGTCATTCCGTCCGCGCCGGTCCCGCCATTCAGCACATCATCGCCGTCGTGGCCACTCAGCGTGTCGTTGCCGGCGCCGCCGGTAAGTCTATTGGCAAGCTCGTTGCCGGCCCCGACAAAGTTGCCCGACCCGGCGAACTCCAGCCGTTCGACTTCGGAGGTGAGCGTGTAGGTCGACCAGGTCGCCCGGACCGTGTCCATGCCTCCTCCCGCGATTTCCGTCACGGCGTCGCCGGCATCGTCGACGTAGTAGGTGTCGTTGTCGGCCCCGCCGGTCATCCCGTCCGCGCCGGTGCCGCCATCCAGCACGTCGTCGCCAGCAAGGCCGCTCAGCGTGTCGGTGCCGGCGCCGCCGGTAAGGACGTTGGCAAGCGCGTTACCGATCCCGACGAAGTTGCCCGACCCGATGTACGCCAGCCGTTCGACATCGGAGCCGAGCGTGTAGGTCGACAGAGTCGTCCGCACCGTGTCGATGCCTCCGCCCACAGCCTCCGTCACGGCGTCGCCAAGATTGTCGACGTAATAGGTGTCATTGCCGATGTCGCCGATCATCACGTCGGCGCCGAGCCCGCCATCGAGCTTGTCGTTGCCGACCCCGCTGGTCAGCACGTTGACCGCGGCGTTGCCGGTCAGGACGTCGTTGAACGACGAGCCGGTGAGGTTCTCGATCCCGCTCATCGCATCGGTGCCGGTCGAGGTGCCGCTCGCCCTGCCCGTCGCCAGGTTGGCAGCGACGCCGGACTGCGCCGCCGCGAAATACGCCGTGTCGATGCCGGCGCCGCCGGCCATGTTGTCGTCGCCCGCGCCGCCCGCGAGCACGTCGTTGCCGTTGCCGCCGGACAGGACGTCATCGCCGGCCAAGCCATAGAGACGATCGTTGCCGGCAAGTCCGATCAGGTTGTCGTCCAACATTCCGCCGTACATCACGTCGAGGCGGCTCGAACCGACGTCCGTCACCGTCGTGTCCTCGGCGGGGATGCCGTACACCACATGGGTGGTACCCGACAGCGATGCGATGATGAGATCGGGCGCGCCATCGCCATTGATGTCGCCTGCGGACGCGACGGAACTGCCGCCGCCGCCGGCGGGGTCTCCGCTCAGCTTGAAGCCATCGGTTCCATCGAGGTCCGTCGCCCAGATGCTGGCGGCAAACCCCGACGCCTTGCCGTACACCACGTAGCTTGCATTTTCGCCGGGAGCGCCGACGATCAGGTCGGCAAAGCCGTCGCCGTTCACGTCACCCGCCGCGGCGACGGAGTAGCCGGTCAAGGCGAAGCGCCCCGATCCCACCAGAGCAAACCCGTTGGTGCCGTCGAGATCCGACAGAAGGAGAGAGGAAGAAAAGCCCGACGCTTTTCCGAAGACAATGTAGGCCTTTGAACTGTCCCCAAGAGCCAAACCGCTTTTGGCTCCGACGATCATATCATCGAACCCGTCACCATTCACGTCGCCCGCCGAGGATACCGAGCTGCCCGTCGCAAAGCTGTCGCTGGCGCCACCAAACCCTTCCATTCGGAAGCCGTTGCCGCCGTCGAGAGTTGAAGTGTTGATGTTCGCCGCAAACCCCGAAGCTTTCCCGAATATCACATAGGCGTCACCCCATCCGAGAGCGGAGTCGCCCGAGTCGCCGTCGTTGCTGAAGATGAGGTCGGCAAAGCCGTCTCCATTGAAATCACCCGCCGACCCAATGTGGTTGAAGCTTTGGGAGGCCACGCTAGTGATCGAGAAGCCGTTCGTGCCGTCGAGGGTCGCGACGTTGATGCTGGTCCCCAGGCCTGTCGCCGCGCCAAAGAGCACGTAGTTCTTCGCGGCACCCTCCGATTTGAGGAACAGGTCATCGAACCCGTCGCCGTTGACGTCTCCCGCCGACGCCACTTCGCCGTCATAGCTTGAGCTGTTGGCGCCAACGACCTTGAAGCCGTCTTTCGCGCTGAGGGTCGTGACATCGAGATTGTCCACGAACCCTGTCGCCTTGCCAAACACGACGTAGGTGGCATTCTGCCCGAAGGTGGGCACAGTGGTCACGGCGACGTCGGCGAAGCCGTCGCCGTTCATATCACCGGCAGAAGCGACCGAAAGGCCGTGGCCAAAACCTCCTCCGAACATGCGGAATCCGGTCGTGCCGCTGACTGTGGAAAGATCGACCGTGCCGTCGAAGCCCGACGCATTGCCGAACACCACATAACTCGCGCCGTAAATTCCATCATAGCCAGCGCCGATGAGGATGTCGGCAAACCCGTCGCCGTTCACATCGCCAGCTGAAGAAACCTCGGCGGAAAATTTACCGTTAAAGTTGAGCGGTACCGTGCTGAAGCTGAATCCGACGCCAGTGAGATCGGAAAGATCGACGCTTGCCGGGAAAGTCGGCATCAGCAGCCTCCACCTTTGGGAACCGGCTGCTTTGGCAACGGCCGACTTGGTTATGCGGAATTCGAAAAAGCGCCAAATCGGACACGACGGACCTCAACTTTAACAGTCCGGCAGGTGGGGCGCTACTCGATCGAGACCGTCCGGCGGATCTCCTCGTTGCGGAAGCCGATCATCATCGGCCGGGCGACTCCCGGCAGGGCGATCACGTCGTAGAGCTCGTTGACGACGCCCTCAAGCCTGAGCCAGTGCGCGACGTCGCCGGTCCGCGTGTCGATCACATAGACCCCGCAGCGGGGGCCGACATTGGCGGCTGCCAGCCGGTCCTGCAGCGGCAGGCCGGCAAAGGTGCGATTGCCGCGCGGCTCCGACAGGCCGACCAGCGCGTAGGGTCCCATGAAGGCGAGCCCCCGGAGATAGCCCGGGCAGAAGGCCACCGGCTCGAAGCGGCCCGTGGCGAGGTCGACCGTCCCGAATTCGCCGGCGCCCGAGTTCAGCACCCACAGCCGGCCCTCGTGCAGGCGCGGTGAATGCGGCATCGAGAGCCCGCGGCAGACGATCTCGCCGGAGGCAATATCGACCACGATGCCGCCGCCGGTGCGATGCTCGCGCCAGCCGTCCGCGACGTCGGTCGCCGCGACGCAGGTCACGTAGGCCGGCTTGCCGTCGCGCATGGCGAGCCCGTTCAGGTGACAGCGGTCCTCCGGCGCCAGTCGCGACACAAAGGACGGCTTCCACAGCGGGCGGAAACTGTGCGTCGCGCTGGTCGTCGCCACGCACGAGAACAGCGTGTTGGCGAAGACCAGCCCGCCCTCGGCGTCGACGGCGAGGTCATGGATGTCGAGGTCGGCGGTAAAGGAGGCGGACTGGGGCACGAAGACCGCATCGTAGCCGTCGGCGGTGGGCGTGCCGCGGGTGGCATCGACAAAGTCGGTGACCTGGATCATCGACGCAACCGCCAGCCGCGTGCCGTCGAAGGCCATGCCCATTGCCCGCTCCAGCGTGCGCTCGAACACCGAGAGCCGGCTCGTCTCCTTGTTGGTGCCGACCAGGATCACCTTGCTGGTCTGGTAGGTCGAGATCGCCAGGCTTCCACCGGTGCCGGCCAGCCAGCTCGGGAACTGCCGCGAGGTGGTGATCACGAAGACGGGGGCTTCCTTTTCCGCAGGTGCACTCGCGGCCGCTACCGCCGTCTCGCCGGTCTTGTCGTTGCTGCTCATGAGAGGTGGGTGTCCCGCGCTATTGAATTGGCGAGGTCAAGGTGGCATGCCGGGCGGCGCAATCACACCCTTTTGAGCGGGAAGAAGGAATTAGGATGGCGATCTATCAGCTCGGCGACAAGAAACCGGTCATTCCCGACTCCTGCTACGTGTCCGAGGAGGCGACGCTGATCGGCGACGTCATCCTGGGCGAGCGGGTGAGCATCCTGTTCGGGGCCGTCCTGCGCGCCGACAACGAACCCATCACCATCGGCGACGACAGCAACGTGCAGGACAACTCGGTGCTGCACACCGATCCGGGCGCGCCGCTCAACATCGGCAAGGGCGTGACGATCGGCCATTGCGTGATGCTGCACGGCTGCACGATCGGCGATGGCGCGCTGATCGGCGTCGGCTCCGTTATTCTGAACCATTCGGTGATCGGCAAGGACAGCCTGGTCGGCGCCGGCGCCGTGGTGACCGAAGGCAAGACCTTCCCCGACCGCGCCGTGATCTTCGGCTCGCCGGCCAAGGCCGCGCGCGAAGTGACCGAAGACAACGTGCAACGCCTGCGCATGAGCGCCGCGAGCTACGTCCGGCGCGGCGCGCAGTACAAGAAAGACCTCAAGCGCATTGGGTAGGACACCTCGCGATGGGATGGACTCAAAGAGGGACCGCGGGCCTCCAGGCCCGCTTCATGCAGACGCCTCAGTCAGTACGTTGCACGCTCCCAACCATGAGCGGGCCTGGAGGCCCGCGGTCCGCCCAATGATCGACGCGCTCGACCATCTCGTCATCGGCGGCTCGGTCGGTGTCTATGAGACACTGCTGGGGCGACGCGCGACCGATGGACGACTGCGGACCGGCAATGTCGGCCTCACGTTTGCCGGCGGCCCGCCCGGTCTCCAGTCGATGGCGTTCGCGACCGGCGATGTCGGCAAGGCGGCGACACTGCTCGAGCGCCGCGCTGTGGCCGCGACGCGCGACGGCGATGCGCTCGCGCTCATGGGACACGGCGTTGCGATCGGACTCGCCGCCAAGGGGAGCGAAGCACCCTCGCCTTTCACGGACGACGAAGCAGCGTGCGTCTCCGCGCTCGATCATGTCGTGGTACGCACGTCCAATCCCGAACGGGCGATCACCTTCTATGCCGGGCGGCTCGGGCTCGATCTCCGGCTCGACCGTTCCAACGAAAAGTGGGGCGCGCGGCTGTTGTTCTTCCGCTGCGGCGATCTGGTGGTCGAGATTGCGCACGATCTGAAGAAGGGCGTGTCGGACGCGCCCGACCAGCTTTGGGGACTGTCGTGGCGCGTGCCCGACGTCGCCAAGGCCTGTGCGCGCCTGAAGGCATCGGGCCTCGACGTCAGCGAACCGCGCGACGGCCGCCGGCCCGGCAGCCAGGTGTTCAGCGTCAAGGACCGCACGGAAGGTGTGCCGACTCTCGTCATCGGCGGCATCGGACGCTGGTAGGCTCGGCGATGCATCGCGCGATCCTGCTCGTTCTTCTTTTTGTGGCCGGCTGCACGCAAGCGCCACCGGCCAAGGCGCCGCCCAGGTCGGCTGTTGGCATGGCCCCACTCGGTCCCTGCCCGCCGTCGTCCTGGAAACCCGAGGCGCCGCCGCCCACGGCGAGCGCCAAGACCTCCATGGTGCTGCTGGCGGTCGGCGAATGGGCGCGCTTCGGCCGCCAGATTACTTTCTATTCGTCGAATGCGCCGCCACGCACCGAACAGCTCGGCGTCAAGGAACGCGATGCGCCGGAACGCATCGCCGATTATTGGGCGAGCGTCGACAAGCCCGGGCGCAGCGGCCTCACCGACATTCCCTGGTCGGCCGCGTTCATTTCCTGGGACATCGAGAGCGCCGGCGTGCCGCGCGATCTCTTCTGCCCCGACCAGAGCCACACGATCTACGTCGAGCGCATGGTCACGCGCGCCGCCCGGCCGGGCGCGGTCTTCATTCCGCGCCGGCCGACCGAACGCGCGCCTGAGGTCGGCGACCTGATCTGCGCCGCGCGCGACGGCAGCGGCACCACGCTCGACAACCTCAACCGCGGCGCCGGGCACTGCGATATCGTGGTCGAAATCCGCCCAGGCGAGGTCCATGCCATCGGCGGCAACGTGGGCGACTCGGTCAATCGCAGCGTCTTTCCACTGGACGGCGGCGGGTTTTTGTCGCCCATTTCCGCCCGTCCGGTATTTACCGTGATCGAAAATCGTCTGCCTTAGGGAAGGTCAATGTCTCGGCTGTCGCTCTACGACTACGTCATCATCGGTGCCGGATCGGCCGGCTGCACCATGGCCAGCCGGCTCGCGGCAAAGGATGGGCTGCGGATTCTGGTGCTCGAGGCCGGGCCGCCCGACTCGTCGTTCATGCTCAAGATGCCGGCAGGCTTCGCCAGCCTGGGCGACAAGACGCCCTACAACTGGCGCTATGAGACGACACCGCAGAAGCACTGCAACGACCGGCGCATGTACTGGCCGCGCGGCAAGACGCTGGGCGGCTCGTCCTCGATCAACGCCATGCTGTATGTGCGCGGCAATGCCTGGGATTACGACCAGTGGCGCCAGCTCGGCAACGAGGGCTGGAGCTACAACGACGTCCTGCCCTACTTCAAGAGCGCCGAGAACAACGAGCGCGGCGGCGACGACTTCCACGGCGCCGGCGGGCCGCTCAACGTCGCCGACCAGGTCGACCCCTGCAAGCTCAACGAGGGTTTCCTGAAAGCCGCCGAGCAGGCCGGCCACAAGCGCGTCGCCGACTTCAACGGCGCCCAGCAGGACGGCGTCGGCTACTATCAGGTGACGCAGAAGGACAAGAAGCGCTGGAGCACGGCCAGCGCCTACCTGCGGCCGGCGGTCGAGCGTGGCAACTCCCACCTCGAGGTCATCACCGGTGCGATGGTCGAACGCATCATCTTCGACGGCACGCGCGCCATGGGCGTGCGCTACGTGATCGATGGCCGTGACGAGGTCGCGCGCGCCAACCGCGAGATCATCCTGTGCGGCGGCACGGTGAATTCACCGCAGCTGCTGCAGCTTTCGGGCGTCGGCCCGGCCGATCACCTGAAGTCGCTGGGCATCACGCCGGTGATCGACCTGCCCGGCGTCGGCGGCAATCTGCAGGATCACCTAGATGCGGCCCTGCTGCAGTTCTGCAAGACGCGCGACACCTACGACACCGCCAACAAGCTGGTCTCGCTCTACCAGTACGTCGTGAACAAGAAGGGCCCCGGCACCTCGCCGATCGCCGAGTCGGGCGGCTTCCTGAGCACGCGTCCGGGCCTGGCGGCGCCCGACATTCAGCTTCATTTCCTGCCGGTGCTGGTGGTCGATCACGGCCGCACCCAGATGAAGAAGAATGGCTATAGCCTGCACGTCTGCGCGCTGCGCCCCGAGAGCACCGGCACCATCCGGCTGCGCAGCACCAACCCCAGCGACCATCCGCTGATCGACGCCAACTATCTCGCCGAGCGCAAGGATCTCGAGACGCTGATCGCCGGCGTAAAAATGGGCCGCGATATCTTCGCCCAGTCGGGCCTCGACCCCTACTGTGCCGACGAGTTCCAGCCCGGCGCGGCGATAAAGACCGACGCCGAACTCGAGCAGTGGATCCGCGCCAAGTGCGAGACGATCTATCACCCGGTCGGCACCTGCAAGATGGGCCCGGACACCGACCGCATGGCCGTCGTCAACGACAAGCTGCTGGTGCACGGCGTCGAGGGCCTGCGCGTGGTCGATGCCTCGATCATGCCGACGCTGGTCGGCGGCAATACCAACGCCCCCACCATCATGATTGCCGAGCGCACGGCCGCGATCATGCACGCAGCCGGCCTCACGAACTGACGGACCGCGGTCCAGCCCCGCTCATGCTTCAACGGTGATGAGGCGGGCCTGGAGGCCCGCGGTCCGATGATTAGCCGCGCTTCTCGACGACGAGAAGCCATGGCCGGCCGCCGACCGGCTGCAGGCGTCCCTTCGAATCGACGGGATAGAGGCTCATGGTGACGCTGTCCTTGACGTTACCACCGATGGCGTGGACGAAGCCGCCGCGTACGTCGGTCACGACGTCGCAATGGTTCGCCGTGCTGTCGATGCGCCGTCGGGCGGTGCGCGAATCGGCATAGCGCCAGGTCGGGCCGGCGGTACCGCTGCACACCAGGTCGCCCGCTTTGGGCGAGTATTCGTTGGGCGCGCGCAGCAGGAACGGCGCGCTACGCGAGGCATGCTCACGGTCGTAGAGCGTGGCCAGATAGCCGCCATGGCGGCCGTCGCGCGGGAAGGCGGAAGCGCTATAGCCTGATTTGGCCATCACCCAGGCCACGAAGGCGCCCGACCACGGCCTGCTGGAAGTACGCCCGTTCCAGTCGGGATGGCCGCAGGTTCCCCAGTAATCGCCGACACGACTGGCCAGCGGCTCGCTGCGCTCGCTGATGCCGGTCCGGTTGGTGTAGCCGTTGGCTTGACCGCCATAGACGACGGTCGAGCGACCGAACCTGGTCCACTCGTTCCACGCCGTCAGGGCCACCTTATCGGTGGGCGGGCGTTCGCTATAGCCTTGATGGCTGCTCGAACCGCCGCAGGCGGCCAGGAAAAGGGTGAGCAGAAGGATCGCTGGCAGCCGCAGACCGAATACACGGGAGGAGGGCGCGGCGGGCGACTGCCAGCAAACACGAATGTCGACGAAGGGGCGGTCGATACTCATGTATAAGATGCAGTATGTAAAATAAGCGTTTGTTCTTATTACATTTTAATCTAACACGATGGCCGCACAATGTCACGTCCGAATAGTCCTGCCGACATTCGTCGCCTGGAAGAGCTCGCCTTCCGTGGTTGGCCTGCCCTGGAGACCCGGGATTTCGCCGGCTGGCGTCAGCGCTTTTCGCGCGGATATACCAAAAGAGCGAATTCTATCAACGCACTAGGAATTGACACTCGATTCGATCCTGAGATTATCCCGGTGCTTGAGGCCCCCTATCTGGCCCTCGGCCAGATACCGGCTTGGCGGCTAACTTCCCTGGCACCCCACGCCATTGGGGCCCTTTTGGCCTCCCGCGGCTACCGGACGATCGAGCGCAGCCTCCTACAGGTCTGTCCGCTCCACGCGGGCTTTGCCTTCGATAGAGAGGTGCAGATCCTGCCGCGCCCGACGCCGGCCTGGATCGACGCCTTCCGCACCCATAGTCCGGTGCCGCCGCAGCACGGCGAGACCATGCAGCTCATGCTGGCAGCCATCGCGGCACCGGCGGGATTCGCCTTCGTCGAGGAGGCCGGCCGGCCGATGGCCATGGCGATCGGGGCAATCGAGGGCGACCACATGGGCCTGTTCGACGTGCTGGTGATGCCGCATGCCCGCCGGCGCGGGCTGGCACGGCGTGTGACGGAAAGCCTCTACGCCTGGGCCTGGGACCACGGCGCGCGCTTTGCCTATCTCCAGGTCGTCGCCACCAACTCGGCGGCGCTGCCACTCTATGCCAACCAGGGCTTTCGCACGGTCTACGACTACGAGTATCTCCTGCCGCCCTCCCCAGCAGCTTGACCCCCCGCCGCCCCGCCTCACATAGTCGGCGCCGGGAGGAATACAAAAATGTCGAACTATCCTTGGGAGAAGAGCTACCCGCCGGGCGTGAAGTGGGAGCTCGACGTTCCGAAGAAGACCATCCACCAGACCTTCGAGGACAGCTGCGCCCAGTACGGCGACCGGCCGTTCACCGACTTCCTCGACAAGGTGATGACCTTCCGCGACTACAAGGTGGCCTCCGACAAGGCCGCCGCCGGTTTCCAGAAGCTGGGCGTAAAACCCGGCGTCAATGTCGGCCTCTACCTGCCCAACACACCGCACTACATCATCGCCTTCTTCGCCATCCTGAAGGCCGGCGGCCGGGTCGTGAACTACAGCCCGCTCGATGCCGCCCGCGAACTCGAACACAAGATCGGCGATTCCGAGACCGATATCCTGGTGACGCTCGACGTCAACGCGCTCTACCCGAAGATGGCGGCGATGCGCGGCAAGACGCGCCTGAAGAAGCTGATCGTGGGCTCGATCGCCGACTATCTGCCGTGGCCCAAGAACTGGCTCTATCCGATCGCCAAGAAGAAGGAACTGTCGACCTGGCCGCGCGACGACTGGCACATGTCGTTCAAGGACCTGATGGCCAACGACGGCAAGTACACGCCCCATGCCTCCAATGAAAATCTGTGGGATGAAGTAGCGCTGCTCCAGTACACCGGCGGCACGACAGGCCTGCCCAAGGCCGCCATGCTGACGCACGGCTGCGTGATGGCCGCGATGAGCCAGGGCATGGCCTGGACCAAGCCCTACACGACCCCGGGCACGGAAAAGGTCGTCTGCGTGCTGCCGCTGTTCCATATCTACGCGCTGTCGGGAATCATGCTGGGTGCGGTCGCCAACGGCAACCAGCTCATCCTCTACCCGCGGCCCGACATCGACATGATCGTGGCCGACCTCTCGACCAAGAAGCCGACCTTCCTGCCTGGTGTGCCGACGCTCTACACCGCGATCCTGAAGCATCCCAAAGCGCAGGGACTCGACCTCAAGTCGCTGAAGATCTGCATGTCGGGCGGCGCGCCGCTGCCGGTCGAGGTGCAGCAGAGCTTCGAGAAGCTGACCGGCGCCACGCTGATCGAGGGCTACGGCCTCACCGAGACCTCGCCCACCGGCGCGATCTGCCCGGTCGACAAGACCGTGCGTCGCGTCGGCTCGTGCGGCCTGCCGATGCCGGGCACGATCATCGAGATCCGCGACATGGAGAACAAGGACCGCGTGCTGCCAGCCGGCAAGGACAATGTCGGCGAGGTCTGCATCATCGGCCCGCAGGTGATGATGGGCTACTGGAAGAAGGTCGAGGAGACCGAGCAGGTTCTGTTCAGCCATCCCGCCAGCAACTGGAAGGGCCTGCGCACCGGCGACATGGGCTACATGGACGACGACGGCTGGCTCTATCTGGTCGATCGCTCCAAGGACCTGATCATCTCGTCGGGCTACAACGTCTACCCACGCATGATCGAGGAAGCGGTCTACGAACATCCGTCGGTCGACGAATGCATCGTCATCGGCATCCCCGACCCCTACCGCCAGGAAGCGCCCAAGGTGTTTGTGAAGCTGAAGCCCGGCGCCTCGCTCACTTTCGAGGAATTGAAGAAGCACCTCGAGGGCAAGATCGGCAAGCACGAGATGCCGGTGGCGCTCGAAATCCGCGCCGAGCTGCCCAAGACACCGGTCGGCAAGCTCTCCAAGAAGGAACTCAAGGAGGAAGAGCGCGCCAAGGCGAAAGCCAAGGCGGCGTAGCCTGATCAATCAGTGAGGGCTGGAGACCGGCTCGTCAGCAAATCGGCTTGTCCTTGTGCGGCGACTGACAACGCACGCTTCCGAACAGGCGTGATTCCCGGCCGTGGCGGCAGGTTGCCGGGTAACTTGATCTGCCATGCGAGGCCCAACGCTTCGAGCAGCTGGACAAACCGCCAGCCGAGATCGATCTGACCGGGATAGAGGCCGTGCCGCGCCGAGCTGGGAAAGGCGTGATGATTGTTGTGCCAGCTCTCTCCCATCGTCGGGATCGCCATCAGGGGAACGTTATGCGCCTGGATGACGGCGCCATCGACCGTCCAGTCCTGCGGGCCCCGGGTATGTGCGAAATACGAGATGAACCAATGCATGGTCGTGCATGCAGCGACGCGGACGAAAACACCCCATACCACCCAAGGCCAACCGCCCAGCCAAAAGAGGACCAACCCGATCGGAACTTGATGAAGCATCCAGGTTCGGTCGAGAAATCGATAAAACTTGTCGTCACCGATCCCTGGTCCTGGATCAAAGCCCGGCGGATTCTTAAGCTTCAATCGTCCGTGCAGGTAGAGCAGACCATCGATCCACATCGGCTTCTTGTGCGCGAGAAAGGCATGGCAATCAGGCTGGCGCTGCGCCCAATCCCGGCTGTCGTGCAGTCGAATCGTCCATAGCGGGCCACCCATCCCGACGGCTGTGCCGAGCCATACGAGCACGCGCTCGAGCCACTTCGGACACTCGAAGCTGCGATGGATGAGCCTGCGATGGAAGCCGACCGAGTGGCCGGCGCAAAGGGTGATCGCCGA
This sequence comes from Rhizobium sp. Q54, assembly GCA_945903635.1. Taxonomy (GTDB): domain Bacteria; phylum Pseudomonadota; class Alphaproteobacteria; order Reyranellales; family Reyranellaceae; genus Reyranella. Next base: position 11,684 of record CAMDOT010000042.1, read on the forward strand.
CGTCGCGAGGAAGACGACAACGGCATCCCACGCGAAAGTAATCGGTCCGAGAACCAGCGCGGCGATCAGCATGGCCCCGTTCCAGATCGACCGCGCGGGATCCCAAACGATATCTCCCTCGACCGGACTTGCCGTGTCGAGGCCGGTAAGCGAATTGACCTTGTAGGCGCCATCCCCGGCCGTGCAGTCGTTCAGCATCATTGCCTCTCCTTCCGTCCTCCCAGGGTTCGGTCGATGAAACGGGCGGCACGGCCCGACACGCCGATCAGCTGCCGCAGGAACTGAGGCGAGACCCGGCGTGCCTGGAGATCGACCGCCGCCAAATCCTCTACGAGACCGAGTACCTCCCCCATCCGACGCTGGACGGATCGACCCGTCACCCCGTCGCGAGCGGCCTCAGTGTGGCAATGCCGCAAGGTCGAAAGAGCGGGTTCGAGTTCGCGACGGCGACGTTCTTCGAGGCCGGCGAACAGCATCTCCCACGGATCGTTTCCAGCTTGCCAGCCGACCGTCTCCGCTTTAGCGATCATTCGAAATTCAAGAAGATAAGCAAGCGCATCGCTCACCGTCTCGACGGCAATATCCAGCGCGCCTCCGATGCACTCCTCATTCGCTGGCCGAGCGATGAGGTAGAGGTAGGCATGGACGCGACAAGCGTTGGCATCCAATCCCCAGCGTGGCCCAAGCTCTCCGAAATAGTCGATGAACTTCCGCATCGATGGAGAAATGGGCGTCGCGCTCATTTCTTGTCGAGCTCCCGCTTCCGTGCGGCGGAGATGCGTCGCGCGTCAGGGCAGAACGGCGTCAGAAAGCCGTAGAGCGTGTTCGCCAGATTGTCGGCCGCGAGGCTGTACAAAACGAACTGGCCGCGCTTCTGCTCGCGGACAAGCCCTGCTTCCTTGAGCACCGACAGGTGTTTGGAAATCGACGGAAGTGTCATGTCGAATTTCTCTGCGACCTCTCCAACGGTCATCGGCCCGGCAGCGAGGTGGTTGAGAATCCGACGCCGAGGCTCTGAAGCCATGGCCTTGAACACATCTCCCATAGATACTTTCCTAATATGGAAAGTATAAAAATGCAAGAAGCCCCGGCCCTTGGCCCGGTGTGTTATCTACATTCTCCAATTTCAGCTCTTTCGGCCATGACCGTCGCATGACCCACCCCACCTTCCCATCGCTGACGCGATGGGCCCCTTCCTCTCCCCCCGCTCCCGCGGGCGGAGAGGACGTTTTGCGGAGAGCGTTCCTGTTGGGCGGTGCCGGCCTCGTCCTTGGCGGCTGCTTCGACCGACCCTGCCACGAGCGCAATCCGGCGCAGAAGGCGTTCCTTGACGGACTAGCCGCACTCGCCAAGCCGGCGCTCGCGTCGAACAATCCACTCGCCGTCGAGGAAGCCGCCCGCCAGAGCGTGGCCCTGGCCGACAAGGTCGGCGCTTTTTCGGACTGGTGCGGCACCGTCCGCAAGATCGAGGGCACCGCCCAGACCGCCGCAGTCACCATCGAGGTCGGCCCCCAAGTTTCGCTCTACGCGTTCAACGATTGGGCGCTGGCCTTCGCGGGCTCAGTGACCGACCTTTTCTCCACACGATCGCGTCAAACACCGCCGCCGGGCCTTTCCGAAACCGCCATCGCGGCGCTAAAAACACTGCGGCTCGGTGAACGCGTGACGCTCTCCGGACGGATGGGCGAGATCGCGGGCTCCGGCGTGTTCGATCTCTCCCGCCTGTTCGGCAAGAGCGACGCGGAGCACCGCCAGTTCCTGCAGACGCCACGCTTCGTGGCGCGCATCGAGGCCCTCGCGGCATCGAAGAAGACCTAGAAAGGACTCCGAGTGCCGTCTTTCAATTACGACTTCCCCTACTCGACCAAGAAACTCCCGATCTTCGCTTCGAATGTCGTAGCCTCCTCCCAGCACCTCGCGGCAACAGCCGGCCTGCGCATGATGGCCAAGGGCGGCAACGCCGTCGATGCGGCGATCGCGGCCGCCGTCGCCATCACAGTGGTCGAGCCCACCATGAACGGCATCGGCGCCGACGCCTTCTGCATCCTGTGGGACGGACAGAAGCTGGTGGGCCTCAACGCTTCGGGCCACTCGCCCGAGCTGATGACGCCCGACCAGTACGAGGGCCAGGCCAAGATGCCCAACGTCGGTTGGGGCAGCGTCACCACGCCGGGCGCAGTGTCGCTCTGGATGGAGCTGCATAAGCGCTACGGCAAGCTCCCCTTCGCCGACCTGTTCGAGCCCGGCATCAAATACGCCCATGACGGTTTCCGCGTCTCCTACATGGTGGCGAGGCAATGGGACCGTGCGATCGATCGCCTGAAGGGCCAGGAGAGCTGGGTGAAGGCATTCCTGCCCAACGGCCGCGCGCCGCAGCCGGGCGAGCTGTGGAAGTTCCCCGACCAGGCCCGGACGCTCACCAAGATCGCCGAGAGCAAGGGCGAGGCCTTTTATCGCGGCGAGCTCGCCGAGGCCATGGACAAGTACGCCCGCGAGACCGGCGGTGCGCTGCGCAAGGAAGACCTCGCCGCGCACAAGCCCGACTGGGTCGATCCCATCGGCCTCAGCTATCGCGGCACGACCCTGCACGAGATCCCGCCGTCGGGTCAGGGGATCGCGGCCTGCATGGCACTCGGCATTCTCGAGAATTTCGACGTCGCCGGCCACGATCCCGACGGCCCCGAGATGACGCATCTGCGCATTGAGGCGATGAAACTCGCCTTCGCCGACATCTATCGCTATGTGGCCGACCCGCGCTTCATGGAAGTGACGCCCAAGCAGATGCTCGACAAGAGCTACCTGAAGAGCCGTGCCAAGATGATCGATCCGAAGAAGGCCAAGGACTTCGGCCCCGGCACGCCCAAGGATGGCGGCACGATCTATCTCGGCACCGCCGACGAGTCCGGCATGATGGTGTCGCTGATCCAGTCGAACTACACCGGCTTCGGCTCGGGCATCGTGGTACCAGGCACCGGCATTGCACTACAAAACCGTGCCACCGGGTTCGTCACGACCAAGGGCCATCCCAACGAGGTCGGCCCCAAGAAGCGGCCGTTCCACACCATCATCCCGGCCTTCATCACCAAGGACGGCCGCCCGATCGCGACCTTCGGCCTGATGGGCGGCGCCATGCAGCCGCAGGGCCACATGCAGGTCTTCTCGCGCATCGTCGACTACGGCCAGAATCCGCAGACCGCCATCGACGCGCCGCGCTGGCGTGTACACGAGACCGACGGCACGGTCTGGACCGAGGACCACATGCCGGCCGACACGGCCACGGGCCTCGAGGCGCGCGGCCACAGGCTCACGCGCACCAAATGGCCGAGCTTCGATTTCGGTTCCAGCCAGATCATCTGGCGCTATCCCGACGGCGGCCCCTACCTCGCCGCCTCCGAGAGCCGCCGCGACGGCGCCGCGGTCGGGTTCTAGGCATGGGAGCCACCGTCGTCTCGATCCAGGGCGGCGGCTTTGCGATCGACGGCCGGCCGACCTACGCCGGCCGGAGCTGGAAGGGCCATCGCATCGAGGGGCTGTTGTTCAACAGCCGCATGGCTAACGCCATCGCCGACGACGAGAACCCTTCTACACGCGGCGCCTGGGCCTATGCCGACGGCGATTGGGATGCCGAGCGCAACACGGCCGAATTCATCGCGGCACTGCCGGCCTACCGCGCACACGGCCTGCTCGCGGTCTGCCTGAACATCCAGGGCGGCAGTCCGCAGGGCTACTCCTGGCACCAGCCCTGGCAAATCTGCGGTTTCACCCCCGAGGGCACGCTGAAGCCCGCGTGGGCGGCGCGCCTCGCCAAGGTGATCGAAGCCTGCGACCGCAACGGCATGGCGGTGATCCTGGGCCTCTTCTACGGCAAGCAGAGCGGAACACTGAAGGATGAGGCCGCCGTGAAGGCGGCGGTCACCAACACGGTCGATTGGCTGGTCGAAAAGGGTGCGACCAACGTCCTGCTCGAGATCGGCAACGAGGTCGACCTCGAGAATGTCTGGGCGCATTCCATCATCGCCGCCGCACGCTGCCATGAGCTGATCGAGCTGGCGCAAAAACGCAGCAAGGGGAAGTTGCTGGTGAGCACGAGCCTGATCGGCCTCGACGCGCCACCCGCCAGGACCGTGGCGCTGGCCGATTTCCTGTTGCCGCACGGCAATCGCGTCCACGGGCCCGACGGTCATTTCCAGCCGAGCCCGCACGGCATCCGCCTCCAGGTCGCGCGTTGGCGCGCCAGTCCCGCTTACCGTGGCCAGCCGATCGTCTACAACGAGGACGATCACTTCGAGTTCGACAAGGCCGACAATCATTTCGTGGCCGCCGTCGAGAGCGGCGCGAGCTGGGGCTTCTTCGACTATCGTCGCTCGCGCGAGCGCTTCGAGGATGGCTTCCAGTCGCTGCCCGTCGACTGGACGATCTCATCGCCACGCAAGCGCGGCTTCTTTGGGCTACTGAAGGAAATCACGGGATGAACTGGGGCACCATGAGCCGCGCCGAGCGCGATGCGGCCTACAACAACACGATGGCGGTGAAGAACAGCGCCGACCTCAGCGCCGCGCGCGAAGCGGCGTCCGCCGAATTCCGCCGTGCCCATCCAGGACATCTCGACCTGCGCTATGGCCCGAAGGAGCGCAACACCTGGGACCTGTTCCCCGCGGCCAATGCCGGCGCGCCCTGCATCGTGTTCATCCATGGCGGCTACTGGCAGCGCAACAGCAAGGACGGGTTCGCGAACCTGATCTCGGGCCTCTACGCCCGCGGCTGGGCGGGTGCCCTGCCCGGCTACACGCTGGCGCCCGACGCCACGCTCACCGAGATCGTGGCGGAGATCAACGCGGCGCTCGACTGGCTGGCGGCAAACGGCAAGGCGCACGGTATCGAGGGCAAGGTCGTGCTGTCGGGCTGGTCGGCCGGCGGTCACCTGACGGCCATGTGCCTCGGCCACACCCGAGTGAGCGCCGGGCTGGCGATTTCCGGTGTCTACGAGCTGGGGCCGATCCGCGACACCTACCTGAATGAAAAGCTGCAGCTCAGCGATGGCGAGATCGAGATGTTGTCGCCGATGCGCCTGCCGATGGTGGCCAAGCCGATGCTGATCACCTACGGCACAGCGGAACTGCCGCCGCTCGTTTCGGACAGCCGTCACCTTCACGCCAGGCGCGCCGCCGCCCATCTGCCCGGTGCGCTGCTGCCGATCGCCGGCGCCGACCACTTCACCATCGTCCACCAGCTGCGCGATGCCGATGGTGCTCTCACCCGACAGGCACTTTTGCTCGCCGACTGAGGTCTGGCACGCTTGTTGCGAGACCCCTTGCAACAAGCGGGAGGTCTCAATGCTTCGACGTCATCTGTTGGCCGGTGCGGGAGTAGTCGCAGCCGGTACTCTCGCGGCCCCGTCGATCCTGCGGGCCCAGACCCGCACCGTGAAGATGGGCGCGCTTCGCCTCGTCCATTCGATGCCGCCCTACTTCTATGAGAAGTTCGCGCCGGCCAACCTCAAGATCGAGATCATCGTTTTCGACAGTCCGACCGACGGCAAGAACGCCGTCGTCACCAAGTCGGTCGACGTCGGCACTTTCGGCATTGCCGCCGCTATCCTCGGCGGTGCGGCCGGCGAGCCGGTCGTCGTCGTGGGCGCGCTCTCCAACAAGGGCATGGGCGTCATCTCCAAGGCCGGCTCCGACGTCAAGACGGTGAAGGAGCTCAAGGGCAAGCGCGTCGGCATCTGGCCGGGCTCGACCCAGGAGGTCTTCATCATGGAGCGCCTGCGCATGGAAGGCCTCACGCCCAAGGACATCACCGCCGTCCGCGTGCCGTTCGGCGAGATGCCGGCGATGCTGGCGCGCGGCGACATCGACGCCTATGTCGGCGCCGAGCCCGGCCCCGCACTCTCGATCACCTCGGGTGTCGGCCAGCTGGTCGAGTATCCCTACGGTACCGCGATGGGCGGCCTGAACATGATCTTTGGCACCAACGAGGAGACGGTTGCCAAGGATCCGGACCTGATTCGCACCATGCTGAAGATCCATCGCCAGGCGGTCGAGTTCATGTCGGCCAACACGCCGGCCGTGGTCGACATGACAGTGCAGAAGCTCGGTGCCAACCGCGCTGCGGTAGAGCAGGCGCTGGGCGCCAACAACGTGGAATACGTCTGGAAGCTCGACGACAAGGTCCAGGGCCAGGCCAAAACCTACGCCCAGCACATGCTCGAGCTGAAGCAGATCCGCGCGCTGCCCAAGTTCGACACCTTCCTCAATCCGAAGTTCTCGAACGAAATCGCGAGCTAAGCGGCGGGCGCCATGGCGATCGTCGAGACAGGGCCCATGCCGGCGGCGGCTGAAGAAGCCGCCGCGCGCAAGCCGGCGCGATCGACCTGGACACGGCTGAAACCCACGGTGCTGGCGCTGATCGTCCCGCTGCTGCTGCTGGCGTTCTGGCAGGTGGCGACGACGCAGCAATGGACCCGGCTGATCCCCACACCCTATGCCGTGGCCGAATGCATGGTCGACTTCGCCGTCGGCGGCATCTTCGACGACGCCTATTCGGGAACGCTGCTCTCGCATCTCCTGGCTTCGATGAGCCGCGTCTATGGCGGCTTCGCGCTGGCCGCCATGTTCGCGTTGCCGATCGGTCTGATGATCGGCCGCATGCCGTGGGCGCGCATGCTGCTCGACCCCTTCCTGCAAGTCATGCGACCGATCCCGGTGACCGCCTGGCTGCCGCTGTCGATGATCCTGTTCGGCTTGGGCGCCAAGTCGGCCTTCGCGTTGGTGTGTCTCGGCGCCTTCTATCCCATCCTGCTCAACACCGTGTTCGGCGTCCGCGCGGTCGATCCCAAGCTGTTCGAGGCGGCCGCCATGCTGGGCTGCCGCGGCAACGCCCAGTTCTACAAGGTCGTCCTGCCAGCAGCCGTGCCGTCGATCTTCACCGGGCTGCGGCTCGGCCTCGGCCTCGCCTGGTTCGTGATCGTGGTCGGCGAAATGACGGGTGTGCCGCAGGGCCTCGGCGCCGTGATCATGGACGGCCGCACGCTGTCGCGCACCGAGTTGGTGATCTGCGGCATGATCGTGATCGGCCTGGCGGGCTATCTCTCCGACCGCGTGGTCGTGGCAACCGGCAACCGCCTGCTGCGCTGGAGCCCCAACCACCATGGCTGAGTCCGCGATCCCGATCGTCGAGATCAAGAGCGTGTCGAAGATCTTCCAGCTCCAGGATCAGAAGATCCACGCCCTCTCCGACGCCAATCTCTCGATCCACAAGGGCGAGTTCATCTGCCTGATCGGCGCCTCGGGCTGCGGCAAGTCCACCTTGCTGCGCATCATCGCGGGCTTCGAACAGCCATCGGCCGGTGAGGCGCTGATGTGGGGCCGGCCGATCGTCGGGCCAGACCCGACTCGCGGCATGGTGTTCCAGGACTACGCGCTGTTTCCCTGGCTGAACGTGCGCGCCAACATCGGCTTCGGTCCCGCGGCGCGCGGCCTGGGCGGCGCCGAGGTCAGGGACATCGTCGACAAGTTCATCGAACTGGTCGGCCTCGGCAAATTCGCCAACGCCTATCCACACCAGCTCTCCGGCGGCATGAAGCAGCGCGTGGCGATCGCCCGCGTGCTCGCCAACGACGCCGAGCTGGTGCTGATGGACGAGCCCTTCGGCGCGCTCGACGCCATGACCCGCGAGCGGCTGCAGGACGAACTGCTGGAAATCTGGCAGCGCACCAAGCTCACGGTGGTGTTCGTCACCCATTCCGTCGAGGAAGCGATCTTCCTCGCCAACCGGGTGGTGGTGATGACGCCCGGCCCTGGCCGCATCGAAAGCGACAACGCCCTCGACCTCCCGCGCCCGCGCGATGTCGCCAGTCCGGAATTCAATGCCATCCGCCGGGTGCTGGCGGCCAAGCTCCACAGCCATCACGCCAAAAAGGCCGCCTAGCCGCGGTCACTTAGGGCGGGCTTCCGGATGGACTGGTAGCGCGTCCCCAAGCCTGACCCACGAGAGCTGCGACCGGCCGTAGGTATGGTCGACCGGTGGCGCCTGCTCGGGATCCTCCAGGGAGCAAACCGTGACGTCGATCTTGTCGGAATGCCCCGTCGATTCGAACGTCAACGGTGTGCCGCAGGCCGCGCAAAAGGTCCGCGTCGCCCGCTCGGACGATCTGAAGCGCGCGGGCTCGCCCGCGACAAAGCGGAACGAGCCGGCCGGAACGCTGAACCAGGCGACGAACGGCGCGCCGCTGATGCCGCGGCAGGTCAGGCAATGGCAGGCTGTCCTCTGCTGCGGGCTTGCTGCCGTCTCGTAGCGGACGGCGCCGCAATAACATCCACCCTTGAGCATCAGGACTTCTCCCGTCACTTCCCGCAGTAGGCTTCAATCCGATAACCATCGGGATCGATGACGAAGGCGGCGTAGTAATTCGGGCTGTAGTCGGCGCGCACGCCGGGCTTGCCGTTGTCCTTGCCGCCAGAGTTGAGGGCGGCGGCGTAGAACGCATCGACCGACTTGCGGTCCTTGGCGACGAAGCAGAAATGCAGGCCCGACTCCATATCCGGCTTCACAGGCTTCTTGGTCGCGCCCAGCCACAAGGCCACAGCCTTGTCGCCGTAACCCAGCGATCCCTCGCCGTCGCTCAGACGCGTGTAGCCGAGCGGTCCGAGTGCCGAGTCGTAGAATTTTCCCGCCCGCTTGATGTCGCTGACACCGATGGAAACATGGTCGAACATGGTCAAATCCTTTGTTAACTCTATAACTGGTTATATGGTTAATAGCAGACATCAACCTTGTCAACCGCTCAACCGGTTACTAAGTCTGACGAATGAATCGCCCTGATCTCTGCCTGGAATTCGTCAATACGCGCTATTGGCGGGGCCAGGCGGCGCCGACCGAGACCCTGACGGCGCCGGAAGAGCTGGCGGCCTGGGTGGCCGCCAATGGCGGGCCGAAATCGGGTAAGCCGACGACGCCCAGGGAATTCGACCGCGCGATCGAATTGCGCGAGAGCCTGCATCGCCTGTTCGATGCCCAGGCGCAGGCCAAGACTCCCGCCGCGCGCGATCTCGAAGCGCTCAATTCGGCGCTTTCGGCAGCACCTGCGCGCACGACGCTCAGGCGCGAACGCGGCGGCTATGGCTGGGATGTCGATGTGAAATCGGGAACGGCGCTCGCCTTGCTGGCGCCGGTCCTGTGGACAGCGGGCGATCTGCTGGCGGGGCCGCGACTCGACCGCGTGCGCCGCTGCGCCAATCCCGAATGCGGCTGGCTGTTCCTCGACGACAGCCGCGCCGGCAAGCGGCGCTGGTGTTCCATGCAGAGCTGCGGCAACCGCGCCAAGGCGCGGCGGCACTATCACAAGAGCCGCGAGGAATAGCGGACAGTAAAAAGGGGGCCGCGTGGGCCCCCTTCTCATTACTACTGCGCGGGCTCTCGCGCCTCAGAAGGCGCTGCCGCCCGCCAGTATTTTGCGCCTAGCGCAAAATACTTTGCAGTTTCATGGCGACGCCCATGTCGCCTTCGATCTTGAGCTTGCCGGTCATGAAAGCCGTCATGCCGTCGAGCTTGCCGCCGATCAGGTCGGAGAAGTCGCTGAAATCCATCTTGATGGTGCAGTCAGCCGCCTTGTCGTCGTTGCTGATGGCCGGCGGCGTCTGGTTGCCGTCGATGTGGACGACGCCCTGATCCGTGGCGAACTTCACGGAGTTTCCAAAGGCCGTCTTCTTCGACGCGCCTTCCTGCATCTTTGCGGTGATTTCCTGCAACGTCATGGCTTGCTCCCGGCTTTCGAAGGACTGTCCCGATTACTTGACCTTTACGTAAACGTCAACTACAGCCCGAGCATCGAACCGCACATCACAAGAGGCTTTGATGCACGGGCCGCCGGCCGATAAGAGCCGGAGACAAACGCGGAGGAAACATGTCGTATCGCTCGGTCTTCAAACCGGGACTGTTTGAGGGCCAGACCGTGGTCGTCACCGGCGGCGGCAGCGGAATCGGGCGCTGCGCCGCGCATGAGATCGCGGCACTCGGCGCACATGTGGTGGTCACCGGCCGCAAGCCGGAAAAGCTCGACGTCGTGAAGGCCGAGATCGAGACATCGGGCGGCACCTGCGAGACCCACGCCTTCGACATTCGTGAAGAGGCCCAGGTGAAGGAGGCGGTCGAGAAGATCGTCGCCGCCAACGGCCGCATCGATGGCCTGTTCAACAATGCCGGTGGCCAATTCCCCTCGCCCGCTGCCTCGATGAGCGCCAAGGGCTTCGATGTCGTGGTGCGCAACAATCTCACCGGCGGCTTCATCGTCAGTCGCGAAATCTTTACGCAATCGATGGAGAAGCATGGCGGTTCGATCGTCAACATGGCGGCCGACATGCGCAACGGCTTCCCCAACATGGCCCACACCGGCGCCGCGCGCGCGGGCATGGTGAACCTCTCGATGACGCTCGCCCACGAATGGGCCTATGCCGGCGTGCGCGTGAATGCCGTGTCGCCGGGCTGGATCGCCTCGTCGGGCATGGACACCTACGAGGGCGAATTCAAGGAACGCATCCCCAAGCTGAAAGGTTACTGCCCGCTCGGCCGGCTCGGTACCGAGAGCGAAGTGTCGGCTGCGGTGTGCTTCCTTCTGAGCGATGCTTCGGCCTATATCACCGGCACGGAGATCCGCATCGACGGCGGCGTGCCACTCGGCAACCGCTCGATGGACCTCGTAGTCACCGACCGCTCCAAGCCCTTCAACGGCTTCCATCTCGCCACGACGCCCAAAGTACTGGGAGGCGAGTAGCCCATGCCGATCCTAGAAAGCCAGATCGACGTCAACAGCGACGAATTCAGGCGCAACCGCGAGAAGATGCTGGCGGCGATCCGGGAGTTCCGCGATGCCGAGGCTGTCGTCCAGGCCGCCACCGAGAAATCGCGCCCCCGCTTCGTCAAGCGCCGCCAGCTGATGCCGCGCGAGCGCATCGCGATGCTGCTCGATCGCGGCGCGCCATTCCTCGAACTGATGAGCCTCGCCGGCTACCGCATGTACGACGACAAAGACGGCACCGGCGCGGGCGGTGGTGCGATCGCCGGCATCGGCTACGTGCAGGGCGTGCGCTGCATGGTGTCGGCCTCCAACAGCGCGGTGAAGGGCGGCACCATCTCGCCGTCGGGCCAGCGCAAGGGTCAGCGCATGCAGCAGGTCGTGATGGAGAACAAGCTGCCGCTCGTCTACCTGGTCGAATCGGGCGGCGCCAACCTGATGTACCAGGCCGAGATCTTCATTCCAGGTGGCCGCGGCTTCGCCAACCAGGCCCGCATGTCGGCACGTGGCATCCCGCAGGTGACCGTGGTGCACGGCTCCTCGACCGCGGGCGGCGCCTACCTTCCCGGTCTCTCCGACTACGTCATCATGGTGCGCAATCAGGCCAAGGTATTTTTGGCCGGCCCGCCGCTGCTTAAGGCCGCGACCGGCGAGATCGCGACCGACGAAGAGCTGGGTGGCGCGGAGATGCACGCCACGGTTTCGGGGGTCGCCGAGTGGATGGCCGAGAACGACGCCGATGGCATCCGCATGGCGCGCGACGTGATCGCCAAGTGGCACTGGAACGACAAGCTGCCGCCGCGTCGGGACAGGCCGTTCAAGGAGCCGCTCTATGACATCGGCGAGCTTTGCGGGGCCGTGCCGCCCTCGCACAAGGATCCCTACGACGTGCGCGAGGTGATCGCGCGCCTGGTCGATGGCTCGGACTTCCTCGAATTCAAGGGTCTCTACGACCAGCAGACGATCTGCGGCTGGGCCGAGATCGAGGGCGAGCCGGTGGCCTTCATCGGCAACAACGGCCCGATCACCACAAAGGGCTCGGTGAAAGCCGCGCAATTCATCCAGCTCTGCTGCCAACAGGGCACGCCGATCGTCTACCTGCAGAACACCACCGGGTACATGGTGGGCACCGAGGCCGAGCGCGGCGGCATCGTCAAGCACGGCTCCAAGATGATCCAGGCGGTGGCCAATGCGACGGTGCCGCAGATCACGGTCGTGATCGGCGGCAGCTTCGGCGCCGGCAACTACGGCATGTGCGGCCGCTCCTACGATCCCCGCTTCATCTTCGCCTGGCCCAACAGCCGCACCGCCGTCATGGGCGGCGAACAGGCGGCCGGCGTGATGAAGACCGTGACCGAGCAGAAATTCCTGCGCGAAGGCAAGGAGCCTCCGACGGAGCAGATCGACAAGATGTTCAAGGGCATCGTCGACCAGTTCGAGCGCGAATCGACGGCACTCTACGGTACGGCGCATCTGTGGGACGACGGCATCATCGATCCGCGCGACACGCGCCGGGTGCTGGCTTTCACCCTCTCGATCGCCCGCGAGTCGCTCGTGCGGCCGCTCAACCCCATCACTTTCGGCGTTGCAAGGATGTAACGAGATGAAGTTCACGCCCGAACATCAGGCGCTGCGGCAGACCTGGAAGACGCTGATCGAGCGCGAGGTCAATCCATACGTCGACGAATGGGAGGCCGAGGGCCAGTTTCCCGCCCATGAGCTGTTCAAGAAGATGGGCAATGCCGGTCTGCTGGGCGTCGACAAGCCGGTGCAGTTCGGCGGCTCGGGCCTCGACTTCTCCTACGCCATGATGTGCGCCGAATCACTGGGCCTGGTGAACGGCGGATCGATCCCGATGGCAACGGGCGTGCAGATCTCGATGGCGACACCGGCGCTCGCGCGCTACGGCAGCGACGAGTTGCGTCAGGAGTTTCTGGCGCCCGCGATCAGCGGCGACTATGTGGCCTGCCTCGGGGTGTCGGAGACCGGCGCCGGCTCCGACGTGGCCTCGATCAAGACCACCGCCAACCGGGTCGGCGGCGACTGGGTGATCAACGGCGGCAAGATGTGGACGACCAACGGCGCCCAGGCCGACTGGATGTGCCTGCTGGCCAACACCGGCGACGGCCAGGCGCACAAGAACAAGTCGCTGATCGTCGTGCCGATGAAGACCAAGGGCATCACCATCGCCAAGAAGCTCAACAAGCTCGGCATGCGCGCCTCCGATACGGTGCAGACCTTCTTCGACAATGTGAAGGTGCCGGTGCGCAACACGATCGGTCAGCCGGGCTCGGGCTTCATCTACCAGATGCAGCAATTCCAGGAGGAGCGGCTGTGGGCGGGCGCCGGTTCGCTCATGACCTGCGAACGGCTGATCAACGCCACCATCGATTACACGCGCGAGCGCAAGGTGTTCGGCAAACCGCTGCTCGACAACCAGGTCGTCCATTTCCGCCTGGCCGAGCTCAAGAGCGAGGTCGAGGCACTGCGCTCCATCGTCTACCGCGCCTGCGAGGACTATCTCGCCGGCAAGGACGTCACCATGCTGGCCTCGATGGGCAAGCTGAAGGCGGGCCGGCTCCGCCGCGAGGTCTCCGACTCCTGCCTGCAGTACTGGGGCGGCGCGGGCTACCTCTGGGACAATCCCGTGGCGCGCAGCTATCGCGACGGAAGGCTGGGCTCGATCGGCGGTGGCGCCGACGAGGTTATGCTGCAGATCATTTCGAAGCTGATGGGCACTCTCCCCCGTCTCGGAAATCGGTGAGGGGAATCGTTAGATGCAATTCACCCAGGAACACGACGAGATCCGGCGCACCCTGCGCACGATCATCGACAAGGACATCAATCCTCACGTCGACAAGTGGGAGGAGGACGGCATCTTCCCAGCCCACGAAGTCTTCAAGAAGCTGGGCAATGCCGGGCTGCTCGGCATCAACAAGCCGGCAGAATATGGCGGCATGGGGCTCGACTATTCCTACGCCATGGTGATGGCCGAGGAGCTGGGCCACATCAATTGCGGCTCGGTGCCGATGGCGATCGGCGTACAGACCGACATGGCAACGCCGGCGCTCGCCCGCTACGGCAGCGACGCGCTGCGCAAGGAGTTCCTGGCGCCTTCGATCAGCGGCGACTACGTGGCCTGCCTCGGAGTCTCCGAAGTGGGCGCCGGTTCCGACGTCGCCTCGATCAAGACCACGGCCCGCAAGGTGGGCGGCGACTGGGTGATCAACGGCGGCAAGATGTGGACGACCAACGGCACCCAGGCCGACTGGATGTGCCTGCTCGCCGGCACCGGTGACGGCCCGGCGCACAAGAACAAGTCGCTGATCTGCCTGCCGATGAAAACGAAGGGCGTCGAGGTCGTGAAGAAGCTCGACAAGCTCGGCATGCGCAGCTCCGACACCGCGCAGATCTTCCTCGACGAGGTGAAGGTGCCGGTGGGCAACCTGATCGGCCAGGAAGGCATGGGCTTCGTCTACCAGATGCAGCAGTTCCAGGAGGAGCGGCTGTGGGGCGCGATCAGTTCGGTGGTCGGCATGGGCCGCCTGATCGACCAGACGGCGGAATACACCCGCGAGCGCAAGGTGTTCGGCCGGCCGCTGCTCGACAACCAGGTGATTCATTTCAAGCTGGCCGAGCTCAGCACCGAGGTCGAGCTGGTGCGCTCGCTCTGCTATCGCGCCTGCGAGGAATATCTCGACGGCACCGACGTGACGATGCTGGCCTCGATGGCCAAGCTCAAGGCCGGCCGCATGGTTCGCCTCGTGACCGACGGCTGCCTGCAGTACTGGGGCGGCGCCGGCTACCTGTGGGACAATCCCGTAGCGCGCGCCTTCCGCGATTCGCGCCTGGCCTCGATCGGCGGCGGCGCCGACGAAGTCATGCTGCAGATCATTTCCAAGCACATGGGCACGCTGCCGCGGCTCGAGACTCGCTGAGGATCAGATGGCCGATTTTGCCGACAAGTACGACACGCTGCTCCTGCATCGCGAGCGCTCGCGCCTGCATGTGACCCTCAATCGTCCCGAGGTGAAGAACGCGCTCAACCCGACGCTGATCGGTGAACTGAAGTCGGTGTTCGAAATCCTGAAGGATCGCCGCGACATCAAGGTCGTGATCCTGCGCGGGGCCGGCGGCACCTTCTGTGCCGGCGCCGACCTCAAGAGCATGGAGCAGAGTTTCACCGACAAGCCCAAGCCTGGCGAAAAGGACCCGATCGCGGTCTGGAACCGCGGCTTCGGCACCTTCCTGGAGATGGTGAACACGACACCGCAGGTCGTGGTGGCGGCGGTCGAGGGCTACGCCATCGCCGGAGGCTTCGGCATCCTCTGCGTCTCGGACGTCGCGATCTGCACCGAAGACGCGGGCTTCGCCATGAGCGAGACGGCGATCGGCATCGTGCCGGCCCAGATCGCGCCCTTCGTCGCTGCCCGCATCGGCGTGCCACAGACCCGCCATCTCACGCTGACCGCGGCACGCTTCAAAGGCCCCGAGGCCTTGCGCCTCGGCATCGCCCATTATCTCGTGGCCGATTCGGCGGCACTCGACGCCAAGCTGGAAGAGCTGCTGAAGCAGATCGACCGGTGCGCACCGATCGCAAACGCGCTCACCAAGCAAGTGGTGATGAAGGTCGGCACCGAGCCGCTGTCCCAGGTCCTCGATTTCGCCGCCGACAAGTTCGCCGAGGCACGGCGCGGCCCCGAGGCGTCGGAAGGCTTGCGCGCCTTTGCTGAGAAGCGGCCGCCGCGGTGGGCAACAGAGTAATGGCCTTCACGAAAATCCTGGTCGCCAACCGCGGCGAGATCGCCTGGCGCGTCATGCGCACGGCCAAGGCGATGGGCTATCGCACCGTCGCGGTCTACTCCGACGCCGACCGGGACGCCCCGCACGTGACCTTCGCCGACGAGGCGGTCCGCATCGGCCCGGCCCCGGTGGGCGAAAGCTATCTCAGCATCGATCGCATCCTGGAGGCCGCCCATGTAAGCGGCGCCGATGCGGTCCATCCAGGCTACGGCTTTCTCTCGGAAAACGATGCCTTCGCGACTGCCTGCGAAAAGGCAGGCCTGGTGTTCATCGGCCCGCCGGCAGCCGCGATTGCGGCGATGGGCAACAAGGCTGCCGCCAAGCGACGCATGATCGACTCGGGCGTGCCCTGCGTGCCGGGCTATCAAGGCGCGGACCAGAGCGACGCCAATCTCGAAAAGGAGTCGCGCAAGATCGGCCTGCCCGTGATGGTCAAAGCCGCGGCCGGCGGTGGCGGGCGCGGCATGCGCCTGGTCGAGCGCGACGGCGAACTTCTGGAAGCCATCCGCACCGCACGCGCCGAGGCCGAGAGCGCCTTCGGCTCGGGCGAGCTGATCCTCGAGAAGGCTGTGGTCGACGCGCGACACGTCGAAATCCAGGTCTTCGCCGATGCGCATGGGAACGTCCTGCATCTCGGCGAACGCGACTGCTCGGTGCAGCGCCGCCACCAGAAGGTAATCGAGGAGGCGCCCTCGCCCGCCGTGAACGCCGACTTGCGCACGCGCATGGGCGCCGCCGCGGTCGCCGCCACCCGCGCCATCGGCTATCGCGGCGCCGGCACGGTCGAATTCCTGCTGGCCAGCGACGGCGCGTTCTACTTTCTCGAGATGAACACGCGCCTGCAAGTCGAGCACCCCGTGACCGAGGCGATCACCGGCCAGGACCTCGTGGCCTGGCAGCTGAAGGTTGCGGCTGGCGAAAGAATTCCTTTCACCCAGGAGCAAGTGCGCTTCGAAGGCCACGCGATCGAAGTCCGGCTTTACGCCGAGGATGCCTATGCAGGCTTCCTGCCCCAGACCGGCCGCATCGACGTATGGCGGCCGGCATCGGGACCCGGGGTACGGGTCGACCATGGCATGAAGGACGGCCTCACGATTTCGCCTTTCTACGATCCGATGATCGCCAAGGTGATCGCTCATGGCGCGACCCGCGAAGAGGCGCGCATCCGACTGATCCGCGCCTTGCGCGACACCGTGGTGCTGGGCCCGACGACCAACCGGCATTTCCTGATCCGCCTGCTGGAACATCCCGAGTTCGCCGCGGGCAAGGCCACGACGGCCTTCCTCGTCCAACACCAGTTCGCTGCGCCCGAAGTGAGCGAGGCGCATTGGACGACCGCGGCGAACCTGCTGTGGCGCGCCTCGGCCGAGAAGTATCCGCCGGCGCTGCGCGGTTGGCGCAATTCCAATCCCGAACCCACGCCGATCAGGCTGGCGGTCGGCGAGACAGAGCGCCTGTTGAAAGTCCAGCAGGGCGAAGCGTCTGACGTGTCCTTCCATATCGACGGCAACGACATTGTGGTCGATATCGACGCGCTCACGGTGCGCTTCACCGACAAGACCTATGCTCCACCGGCAACGGCGGCGGCGGGCAGCGACGGCAAGCTGCGCGCCCCGATGGATGGCCGGATCGTGGCCATAAAAGTGGCGGCCGGCGACACCGTCGCGCGCGGCCAGACGCTGGTCGTGCTCGAGGCCATGAAAATCCAGCACCAGCTAAAAGCCGTCCACGACGCCACGGTGGAATCGGTTTCTGTGCAGGAAGGCCAGCAGGTTTCGAACCGTGCCGTGCTCGTCACGATGGCCGCCGATGCCCCTGCACATTGAGGGCGTCTGCCACAACTACGGCCCCGTCGCCGCCCTCGACACGATCGACCTCGACATCGCCGACGGCGAAACCGTCGCCCTGATCGGCCCTTCGGGGTGCGGCAAGTCCACCCTGCTCGGCATCATCGGCGGGCTGCTGCAGCCCACGTCGGGACGGGTGAGCCTGTCGGGTCCGCCGTCGGCCGATTCGCTAAACCCCTTCACCTACATCTTCCAGGATTTCGCCCTGCTGCCGTGGCGCAGCGTGGCGGCCAACGTGGCCCTGGCGCTCGAACATCGCGGACTGGGCGCCCCGGAATGCCGCGAGCGGGTGGCGGCGGCGCTCGCCCTCACCGGCCTCACCGAATTTGCCGCCGCCTACCCCAAGCAACTCTCCGGCGGCATGCGCCAGCGCGTCGGCATCGCCCGCGCGCTGGTCGTGCGACCTTCAGTGATGCTGCTCGACGAGCCATTGTCCGCCCTCGATGCCCAGACGCGCGAACTGCTGATGGAAGATCTTTTGGCCATCTGGGCACGCGAGAAGAGCACGCGCGTCTACGTCACCCATAATCTCGAGGAAGCGGCCCGCCTCGCCGACCGCGTCGTGGTGCTGTCGCGCCGGCCGGGCCGAATCCGCGAGGTGCTCCGGATCGACGTGCCGGTCGCCGAGCGTGGCCGGCCCGAGCACACCGCCCTGCTGATCGATGTGCATCGAAGGCTGTGGGCGCTGATCCGCGACGAGGCCGCCACCGCCGAGCGCGAGATCCTGAATGTCTGAGAGGCGCCCCGTCCCGTTCCGCGGCGGCGGTTTCGCGCCGACACCGCGCCGCGTCGTGCCATGGATCGTGTTCGCGGTGCTGATCGGCCTGTGGCAGGCGGCCTCGAGCAGCGGCCTGCTGCCGTCGCTTTTCATGCCGAGCCCAGCCGCGATCGTGCGGGCGCTCTACGATCTGTGGATCGACGGCACGCTGATGGAACATGTGACGGCGTCGCTGAAGCGCATCGTCCCGGGCTGGATCATTGGCACGGCCGCCGGCCTCGCCGTCGGGCTCGCCATGGGCATTTTCTCTTCGGCACGCGCGGCCGGGCTGCCGATCGTGTCGGCACTGTTTCCCATCCCCAAGATCGCGCTGCTGCCGGTGCTGATCTTGTGGCTGGGCATCGGCGAGCCCTCCAAGGTCGCCACCATTGCGCTCGGCGTGTTCTTCCCCACCGTCATCTCCGCCTACACCGCCTGCGATTCGGTGCCGCGCAACCTCATCCGCATGGGCCAGAGCTTCGGCCTCCCGGCGCGCGACATCGTGACCAAGATCCTGCTGCCGGGCGCCATGCCCGGCATTCTCGCGGGCTTCCGCATCTCGGCGTCGGTGGCGCTGCTGCTGGTCGTGGCGGCCGAGATGATCGGCGCCCAGCACGGCATCGGCGCCTTCGTGCTGACCGCCGGCAACCTGATGCAGACCGACCAGCTCCTGGCCGGCGTCGTCGTGCTGTCGGTGCTGGGCCTGCTGATTTCCTGGGGCCTTGGGGCGATCGAGCGCTCCGTCCTGCGATGGCGTTGAACCCCGGCCCAAGCTAGTGTCGGGGCAATAAACGAACGTCCCGGGAGGACTCCGATGCTGCGTAGAACTGCCCTTGCCCTGTTCGCCACGGCGTTCGCCGGGCCCGCCTTCGCCCAGGCCTACCCCAACAAGCCGATCACCATCGTCGTGCCGTTCTCGGCCGGCGGCCCGACTGACGTCATGGCCCGCATCGTGGGCGAACGCATGGGCCGGGAACTCGGCCAGCAGATGATCATCGACAACGTCACCGGTGCCGCGGGCACGATCGGCGTCGGCAAAGTCGCCCGCTCGGCGCCCGACGGCTACACGATCGGCATCGGCCATCTCGGCACCAACGTGGTCAACGGCGCGATCTACAAGAACCTGAACTACGACCTGCTGGGCGATCTCGTACCGATCGCGCTGTTGCCGTCCAATCCGCTCCTGGTTGTGACGTCGAACCAGGTGCCGGCCAAGGACCTCAAGGAACTGGTCGCCTATCTCAAGGCGAATCCCGACAAGGTGTCGGGCGGCACGGCCGGCATGGGCTCGGGCTCGCATATCGGCGTGCTCGCCTTCTTTGCCGCGACCGGCACCAACTACCAGCTCGTGCCCTATCGCGGCACCGGACCGGCGGCGCAGGATCTGATGGCCAACCAGATCCAGATCATGATCGACCAGTCGTCGAACTCGCTGCCGCATGTCCGGGCGGGCAAGATCAGGGCCTACGCAGTGACGGCCAAGCAGCGCAACGCCGCGGCGCCCGATATCCCGACAACGGCCGAGGCCGGCTTCCCCGGCATCGAGGTCGCCATCTGGCATGGACTGTGGGCGCCCAAGGGCACGCCGCCGGAGATCATCAACAAGCTGAACGCCGCAGCCGTCGTCGCCCTCAAGGACCCCGAGGTCCGCCGCCGGCTGGAAGACCTCGGCCAGGACATCCCGACACCGGAGCAGATGCAGCCGGCTGCCTTCACCGCCTACCAGAAGGCGGAGTTCGCCAAATGGAAGCCGATCATCGAGAAGGCCGGCGTGAAGGTCGAATGAGGCGTCAGTCCTTGTAGGTCGGCGGCACCGGACAAGGCGGCAGGAGTTTCTCCAGCGCCTTGGCCACACCCAGCAACTTCGCCTCGCTCCAGCGCTTGCCGGTCAGCTGCAGGCCGATCGGCAGACCGTCGCGCGAGAAGCCGCACGGCAGCACGATCGACGGTTGGCCGGTCAGGTTGGCCAGGTAGTTGTACGAACAGCCGGCGAAGAAATACGGATGGTCGACGCCGTCGATGCGAAGCGGCTCGCTCTGCTTCTGGCGGATGAAGGCCGCGTCCGGCATCACCGGCATCAGCCAGGCGTCGTAGTCGTCGAGGAACCGCTCGCATTGGCGCATTGCAAGATCGCGGCGGTCGAGGACGGCGAAGAATTCGCCGAGGTCGAGCCGCGCCGTCCGCACCATCGAGCGCGCCGAGGGATCGTTGCCGCCATCGGCGTCGAAGAACGGCTGCCGCTCGGCGAGCGGCTGCAGCGCACGGTTCTGGTACTGGAAGAGGTCGATCCAGTCGTCCCAGCTCTGGCGCCAGTCGAGGTCCGCCGGGGCCGCCCGCTTCACCTTGGCACCAGCTTTGGTCAGCAACCGGACAGTTGCCTGGACGACGGCAGCGGTGTCGGCCGAGACCTGGACCAGGGGATTGTTTTCCAGCACCGCGATCCGAAGCTCCCCGGGCTTCAGGCGCGGCGTGGGGCCGAGCGGGATCGGTGGCGCCTCGGCCTCGTAGCCGTCGGGGCCGGCGATGATCCGGAGCGCGGCCTCGAGATCCTCGACCGAGCGCGCGAGCGGGCCGAAGACGCCCATGTAGCGGGTCGTCCGCGTCTGGCCGGGAAGGTCGGGCACGTGGCCGCGGCCCGGAACGCGCCATTCCGTGGGCTTCAGGGAGAAGATGCCGTTGTAGTGGGCGGGATTGCGCACCGAGCCGCCGATGTCGCTGCCCAGCTCCAGCGGCGACAGGCGGGCCGCCACGGCCACCGCGCCACCCCCGGTCGATCCGCCCGCCGTTCGCCGCGCATCCCAGGCATTCCTGGCCGTGCCGAACAGCGGGCTGTCGGTCTGAAAATCCCTGCAGAGTTCGGGCACGTTCGTCTTGCCCAGAATGACGGCACCTGCTGCCCGCAACCGCGCTACCAGGCTCGCGTCCGAGCGGGCGATATTGTCCTTGAGCGGCGGATGGCTGGCGGTCGTGGCCAGCCCCGCCACGTCGAAGGCCTCCTTGATGGTGATCGGCACCCCATGGAGAGGCCCGATCGTCGCGCTTTTCTTCCGGAGGGCGCGGTCGGCCGCGCGGGCCGCCTTCATGGCACCTGCGCGATCGACGACCACCAGCGCGTTCAGCCCGCCATTGATCCGGGCGATCCGCTGGAGGTGCGCCTCGGCTGCTTCGGCCGAACTCAGCCGGCCGTTTCGTATGGCGCGTCCAAGGCCGATGGCGGTCTCGAAACACGGGTCCATGCATGCCTCCCTTGCACGCTGCCGAGACTAGTCGCCTCTCTCACACCCGGCTATAGAGCCCGAGGAATTCTTGGGGACGCCATGAGCCTGAGTAACAAGACTCTATTCATCACCGGGGCCAGCCGCGGCATCGGCCTTGCCATTGCGCTCCGCGCCGCCCGCGACGGCGCCAACATCACCATCGCCGCCAAGACGGTGAAACCCGACCCGCGCCTCGCCGGCACGATCTTCACCGCCGCCGAGGA
>CAMDOT010000043.1 GCA_945903635.1 Rhizobium sp. Q54
GGAGTGGCGCGCTCCAATGACTATTCGGCGGCCTGCTTGAACCGGGTCGGCACGGTCTCGCCGGCGAACAGCGCCGCCCGCGCCGCTTCGTACTCCGCCTTCAGCCGGGCCACGATCTCGGCCGCCGGCGGGGCGTCGAAGATCTGGCCGACGCCTTGGCCCGCGCCCCAGATGTCGCGCCACGCCTTGGCCTTGGAGTTGCCGCCCGAGCCGAAGTTCATCTTGCTCTTGTCGGCTTCCGGCAGCGCGTCGGGATCGAGGCCGGAGGCCGCGACGCTGCGCTTCAGGTAGTTGCCGTGCACGCCGGTGAAGAGGTTGGTGTAGACGATCTCCTCGCCCGACGACTCGATGATGCACTGCTTGTTGGCATCGGTCGCATTGCCTTCCTTGCTGGCGGTGAAGCGCGTGCCGAGATAGGCGAGGTCGGCGCCCATCGCTTGTGCTGCCAGCACCGAGGCGCCGTTGGAGATCGAGCCCGAGAGCAGGATGCATCCGTCGTAGAACTGGCGCACTTCCGGCACCAGGGCGAAGGGCGACAGGGCGCCCGCATGCCCGCCCGCGCCGTTGCAGACCAGGATGAGGCCGTCGACGCCCGACTGCAGGGCACGTTTGGCATGCTTCACGTTGGTGACGTCGTGGAACACCAGGCCGCCGTAGCGCTGGGCCGATGGCACGACGTCGTCGGGCGCACGCAGCGACGTGATCTGGATCGGCACCCTGTACTTCTCGCACATCTCGACATCGTGCTGCAGGCGATCGTTCGAGCTGTGCACGATGTGGTTGACCGCGAACGGCGCCACCTTCCGGTCGGGATGCTTGGCTTTGTACTCGGCCAACTCCGAGGTGATGCGCTTCAGCCACTCCTCGAGCATCTCCTTCGGCCGCGCGTTCAGCGCCGGAAAGGAGCCGACGATACCGGCCTTGCACTGCTCGATCACCAGATCCGGGTTGGACACGATGAAGAGAGGCGCGCCGACCACGGGGATCGACAGGTTGTCGCGCAGCAGGGCCGGAAGGGCCATCGTTTCGCTCCTTGAAATAATAATCCGCAGATTTGGACCGGACCTAGCACAAACCAGTCGGGGCACAAACCAATCGGCGTCGTCTATTTCAGGATCGTGTAGGCGCCGCCCTTTTCGATGGCGCGCTTATAAGCCGGCCGTGCCTGGACTCGGTCGACGAAGGCCTTCAGCTTGGGCAACCGGGCGAAGATCGGCGAACGGGCGGCCGCCGCCTCGAGCGGAAAGCTCATCTGGATGTCGGCGGCCGAGAATTCGGTCCCTGCAAACCATTCGCGCTTGTTGAGCTCGCCTTCGAGAAAGGCGAAATGGTTGGTGATCTGCGGGCCGAGCAGGGTCTTGTCGGCGCCATTGGCGATCGCGCGTGCGACCGGCCGCATGAAGAACGGTACGCGCCCGGGCAACTTGCCGAACACCAGCTTCATGAACAGGATCGGCATCAGCGAGCCTTCGGCGTAGTGCATGAAGTAGGTGTAGTGCAGCCACTCCGGCGTGCCGACGGGCGGCGAGAACTTGCCGCTGCCATAGGTCGCGACCAGGTATTCTAGGATGGCGCCCGACTCGGCCAGCGTCTTGTCGCCGTCGGTGATCACCGGCGACTTGCCGAGCGGATGCACGGCGCGCAGCGATTGAGGCGCCTGCATCGAGGGCTCGCGCTCGTAGCGCTTGATCTCGTACGGCACACCGAGCTCTTCCAGCATCCACAGGATGCGCTGCGAGCGCGAGTTGTTCAGGTGGTGGACGACGATCATGGCTTTCATCCCTTCATGTTCCTCTCCCCCTCTACGCGGGGGAGAGGAGATCGGACTACAGACTACAGCGTTCCCGGCCGCCAGTTGCCATGGAAGCCGGCCGGAACGCGGCTGCTGAGGTGGGCCAGCGCGATCGGGCCCTTGGCGAGGTCGGTCGCCTCGAACACCGCGAGATCGCTGCGCTTCTCTTCGCCGCGGAACAGCACGCTCAACAGCCAGCCGTCGCCTTCGGCCGCATTTTCCGAGCGTGGCACGAAGATCGGCTCACCGAACCGGTCGTCGGGGCCGGCGCTCCAGCCCGTGCTCTTGCCGCTCTTGAGGTCATAATGCACGAGCCCGTCCTGGCGCGGCTCGCCGGTCTTGGGATCGGTGATGTCGCCCGCGACGATCCAGCCGTGGCGATAGTCGCTCATGCAGAAGCGCTCGTCGAAGCGCGGGAACTCGCCCGAGCGGTCGTCGAGCTGCTCTTCCTTCATGGTGTTGCCGTGGCCGTCGAAGTCGAATGTCCAGCGGAACAGCTTGGCCATCGGCAGTTC
Organism: Rhizobium sp. Q54; assembly: GCA_945903635.1. Classification (GTDB taxonomy): domain Bacteria; phylum Pseudomonadota; class Alphaproteobacteria; order Reyranellales; family Reyranellaceae; genus Reyranella. The sequence continues at coordinate 2,308 of CAMDOT010000043.1, forward strand.
CTTGGTCGACGGCGTGCCGTCGGGTAGCGGGAACAGCGGCGCTACGTCGTACTTCATGACGTCGACGACGATCTTGCCGTCGGCCGTTTCGAAATGGTTCATCGGATGGAAGACGTAGGAGGGGGGTGCGGATACCCACTTCACGTCGGCCACCGTGCCCTTGCGCGGGATGAAGGCGATATGCGTGCCCTTGTCGGGCTCCCAGGCGAACGGCGGCTTGCCCGACATGGCGCGTTCCATCGAACTGGTGAGCGGGAAGATCGGCAGCACGATCCAGTTCCTGGTCACGGCGAAGTCGTGGATCATCGAGGGGAAGGGGCCTTCCAGGATCTCGGCGCGCGTCACCTTGCCGTGCCGGTCGACGGTCTGCAGGCTCACTTCCTTGGTGAAGCGGCCGCTGGCCGAGTAGCCAAAGAAGATCATCTCGCCGGTCTCGGGATCGAACTTGGGATGTGCCGTGAACGGGCCGTTCAGCTTGTTGCCGTAGGTCTCGTAGCCGCCGTCGGGACCGACCGGCATCAGGCTCGCCGGGTCGAGCGAGTAGGGCGCGTGCGCTTCTTCCAGCGCCAGCAGGCGCCCGGCGTGCCAGACGATGTTGGTGTTGGCGATGGTCGAGTTGAGCGCAAAGACCCGCGGGTCGGTATAGCGCGGGTTGCTGAAGGTGCCGGAAAGGCCCTCGCCTTCCTTGTTCTCGATCTCCCACTTGGGCGTGCGCACCCAGCGGTTCTTGTAGGAGACGTTGCCGTTCTCGATGTGGAAGGCGTGGATCATGCCGTCGCCGCCGAACCAGTGGTAGGGCCCGCGCGGCGCGAACTGCGGGTTGGGACCGTTGCGGTAGAGCGTGCCGCAGAGCTCGCGCGGCATCTCGCCGGTGATCTGCAGGTGGCCCGCGTCGGCCTCGGTGTTCACCGGACCGTAGTAACCGTGCAGGAAGGGATTGTCGGTCGGGAAGGGCTTGGCCATGGCGGGATCCTCCTCATAGGACGTTCTCGTGGACGTAACGGTAACGCCGTGTATCTAACGCACGCTATCAATACACACCGTTCCCCGCAAGGGGAATCTGAGGGGGACATGGTATCATGGTGCAAGCGCCATAAGGGCAGGCAGCGGATTTCAATTGGGAAATGTGCTTCCACATGTACGACACGAGAAGCAGGCGGGCCTGATGAGCAGTTTTGATACCGAGGCCGCGATGATGCCCTGGGTGGCCGGGCTGTCATCTTGCTTGCGGGTTCCCGTTGCTGCGCGAGATTTGGCGGCGATCGAAGAGCATGTCGGCGCAGTCGTGCGACAAATCCCGGATCGTCCCGACGCTCCCGGCTATTTGGTGTCGGCGACTATGATGGCTGATATCGACCGGAGATTGCCGGTCTGGGATGTCCAGGGGGCGTCGATATTCCATTCCGAAATGCAGCTATGGGTGCATGTCGATAGCCGGCGATACCGCAAGCTGTTCGCCGAGGCGCTGCCGGATATCGATATCGCGGGGAAGGACATCGACCATGTCACGAACCGTCATGTCGCTCGCCTCAAGGGATTCCCCTATCTGCGCCTCGTAGCCATATCGCCGGCGGCCAACCGGAGCAGCGGCGCGATTTCGGAGAAGTGGGCGATCGACTATCACGGCAGCGAGGAGATGCAGCGTCGTCATCGCCAAGCGAAGACCCGGGTCCAGTATGCCGACATCGCCGACCTGGCCAAGATGCTGGATATCGCGGTCGGTGGCGGTGTGATGGACCAGTTGAACGAGGTTCAGTACCTTTTCCGGTCCTGAAGAAAAATTGATTTGATGGGTTGGCGCGTTGTTGGCTGACACCAGGACTCTCAGATATTGGGGATCCCCGCGCCTGCCCGCCTAGGCGAACAGGAAGTCCGAGTCCGAGAGGCTCGCCACTTGCACGCCGATCAAGGTGATGGCGCGGGTCGTGCCGCCCTCGGTATGGAACAGAGTCGTCGAGTTGTAGCCGAGGTTGCCGGCATCCCACTCGAACGCGGTGAAGTCCGCGAACGAGTGGATCGACGCGACCGCCGTGAAATCCAGCTTCTCGCCGTTGGGATCGAAGGAGTGGATCGTATCGGAGCCCCAGGCGGCGGCGGTGTAGACATACCGGTCCGTGCCCGCCTCGCCGATCAGCGTGTCGTTGCCCGCGCCGCCGGCCAGGATGTCGTTGCCGGCGCCGCCGGCGATGTAGTCGTCGCCCGAACCGCCCGTCAGCGGATCGTTGCCGCCCCAACCGTAGAGGAAGGTGCTCACGGTATTGCCGGCGCCGTTGAGAGTGTCGTCGCCGAATACCGAGCCCTGGACCCATTCGATCGAGGCGGTCGTGAGGTTGAGCGTCACGCCCGTGTCGGACCACACGAACAGCGAGTCGAAGCCGGCGCCGCCGTCGATCTGGCTGTCGCCGCCGAATTCAATGATGTAATCGTCGCCGCCCTGGCCCAGCAGGATGTCAGCGCCGCCATTGCCGAAGAGGAGGTCGTCGCCATCGCCGCCGGCCAGGGTGTCGTTACCGTCGCCGCCGTCGAGGTAGTCACCGAGGGCCGAGCCGGTGATCGTGTCGTTGCCGCCGTCGCCGTAGATGTAGACGGCGCTGGCCTGGCTCGCGGCGTTGAAGGTATCGCCCCCGACATGTCCCTCCGCCCATTCGATCGACGCCGCTCCCATGTCCAGCGTCACGGGGGCGTCGGTCAGCACAAAGGCGGAATCGAAGCCCGCGCCGCCGTCGATGGCGGTATCCGCGCTGTCGATCAACAGGTAGTCGTCGCCGTCGCCGCCTAAAAACGTGTCGGCGCCAGCGCCGCCGATCAGCAGATCGGTCCCAAGGCCGCCATTGAGACTGTCGTTTCCCGCACCGCCGCTGAGTATGTCCGCCCCTGCCAGGCCGATGATGATGTCGTCGCTCGGCCCGCCAATCAGATTGTCGTCTCCCGGCGTGCCGACGAGCGTGATCGGCCCGGGCGCGGCGTCATCGTTGAGGATCGTGCCCTCGCCCGTGCCGATGCCGAGGATCGCGCCATGGGTCGCCCCCGACAGATCGACGAAGAATATCTCGTCGGACTCGAACACGCTGTCGCCGTCGACCAGCACGGAGAATGTCTGGACGTCGACACCGTCGCCGAAGTGCAGCGTGCCCGAGGTTGCAGTGTAGTCGCCGTCGGCGACCATGGCGGTGCCATCGTCTGTGGCATAGTCGACGCTGAACGCCGCCGTGCCGCCGGTCCGCGTCACCGTAAACGTCGCCATCTGGGTCCCGTCGTCGCCCTCGGTGACCGTCGCATCGGAGATCGACACCGATCCGACCGGCGTCCCATCGTCGTTGCGGAGGGTGCCGACGGCCGACGACGTGCCGATGGCCGCACCTGCACTGGCATTGGACAGGGTGACCGTGAAGCTTTCGTCTCCCTCCAACACCGTCTCGCCGAGGGCCCAGACGGTGACGGTCTTCGAGCTCTCGCCGGCGGCGAAGCTGACGGTACCGGACGGCAACGGTAGCAGGTCGTCGAGGAAAGTGAGGTCGGGTAAGTAGATACCGATCAACGACGCGAGGTAGGAACCGAAGTCCGCGAACTCCAGCAAGTCCTCCGAGGGGATGAAGTCGATGCCATTGACATCCGTGCCACTGACGGCCCAGTCGGCGCTGGCGGTGCCGCTCAGGTCGCCGGTGCGCGTGACGGTGAAGGTGAAGGCCGTGACGCCGAGGTCGCCTTCCACCTGGTCGGCGCAGGTCGCGGCGATCGACAGCGAGGTGTCGTCGTTGCGGATCGTGCCGGTTGCCGATGCCGTGCCGAGGATGGCGCCGGCGCTGGGACTGGACAACGTCACCGAGAAGGCTTCGTCCGCCTCGCCGACGGTGTCGCCCGCGACGTCGATGGTGATGATCTTGGAGCTCTCGCCGGCGGCGAAGGTCACAACGCCGGACGGCAGCACGCCGCCGGCGAAATCTGCGGCATCGACTTCCGCGCCGCCGACCGCCCAGTGAACGCTGGCGCCGCCGCTCAGGTCGCCGGTGCGGGTGACGGTGAAGGTGAATTCCGTGGTTTCCGACTGGCCTTCCGCCTTGTCGGCGCTGGTCGCCGCGATCGACAGCGAGGCATCGTCGTTGCGGATGACGCCGGCGGCGGAGGCTGTGCCGATGACCGCGCCGACGCTGGGATTGGACAGCGTCACCGAGAAGGCTTCGTCGGATCCGACGTCGGTGTCGCCCGCGACATTGACGGTGATGACCTTCGAGCTTTCGCCAGCGGCGAAGCTCACCTGGCCAGACGGCAGCACGCCGCCGATGAAGTCGACGCCAGTCACCGCCGGTCCGGTTACCGCCCAGTGAACGCTGGCGGCGCCGCTCAGGTCGCCGGTGCGGGTGACGGTGAAGGTGAATTCCGTGGATTCCGACTGGCCTTCCGCCTTGTCGGCGCTGGTCGCGGCAATCGACAGCGAGGCATCGTCGTTGCGAATGACACCGGCGGCCGACGCCGTGCCGATGACCGTGCCGGCGCCAGGGTTGGATAGCGTCACCGAGAAGGCTTCGCCGCTTTCGACCACGGTATCGCCCGCGACATCGATGGTGATGATCTTCGAGCTCTCGCCGGCGGCGAAGCTGACCACGCCGGTCGGCAGCACGCCGCCGATGAAGTCGGCGCCGTTTGCCGCCGGTCCGGTCACCGCCCAGCTTGCGCCGGCGGCGCCGCTCAGGTCACCGGTGCGGGTGACAGTGAAGGTGAAAGCCGTGGTGCCCGACTGGCCCTCGGCCTTGTCGGCGCTGGTCGCGGCGATCGAGAGCGAGGCGTCGTCGTTGCGGATCACACCATTCGCGGAGGCAGTGTCGAGGATGGCGCCTTCGCTCGGATTTGACAGCGTCACCGAGAAGGCTTCGTTCGACTCGACGGCGGTGTCGCCGGCGACTTCGACCGTGATGACCTTGGAACTCTCGCCGGCGGCGAAGCTCACAAGGCCGGACGGCAGCTCGCCGCCGGCGAAGTCCGCGCCGGTGACTGCCGCGCCGCCGACCGCCCAGTGCGCACTGACGGCGCTATCCAGGTCGCCGGTACGGGTGACGGTGAAAGTGAAGGCCGTGGACTCCGACTGGCCTTCGGGCTTGTCGGCGCTGGTCGCCGCGATCGAGAGCGAGGCGTCGTCGCAGCGGATTACGCCTTCCGCCGAGGCGGTGCCGATGACGGCGCCGTCGCTGGGATCGGACAGGGTGACGGTGAAGGCTTCGTCTGCTTCGACAGCGGTGTCGCCCGCGACGTCGATGGTGATGACCTTGGAACTTTCGCCCGCGGCGAAGCTCACAACGCCGGACGGCAGCTCGCCGCCGGCAAAGTCCGCGCCATTGACCTGCTCGCCCCCGACCGTCCACTGGGCGCTTGCGGCGCTGCTCAGGTCGCCGGTGCGGCTGACGGTGAAGATGAAGCTCGTGGTTTCCGACTGACCTTCGGCCTTGTCGGCGCTGGTTGCGGCAATCGACAGCGAAGCTGGTGCGAAATCGTCGTTGTGGATGATGCCGGTGGCCGATGCCGTGCCGACGGTGCCGCCCGGACTGGGGTCGGACAGGGTGACGGTGAAGCTCTCGTTGCCTTCGACCTGGGTGTCGCCGGCGACATCGACGGTGATGATCTTGGAACTCTCGCCGGCGGCGAAGTTCACCACGCCGGACGGCAGCTCGCCGCCGTTGAAATCGGCGCCATTGACCGCCGGGCCGCTGACCGCCCAATGGACGCTGTCGGCGCCGCTCAGGTCGCCGGTGCGCGTGACGGTGAAGGTGAAGGCCGTGGTTTCCGACTGGCCTTCGTCCCTGTCGGCGCTGATCGCCGCGATCGACAGCGAGGCATCGTCGTTGACGATCGTGCCCGTCGCGGTGTCGTCGAGGATCGATGCACCCTCCGACGGATCGGACAGGGTGACGGTGAAGGTCTCGTTGCCCTCGACGACCGCATCGCCGGTGATGGCGACGAGGATGTTCTGCTGCGTCACCCCGGGCGCAAAGGTGAGGGTGCCGCTTTGCGCGACGTAGTCCTGCCCGGCCAGCGCGGTGCCGTTCGCGGTCGAATAATGGACGGTGACGGGCAAGGTGGAAGGCTCGGTCAGGAAGACCGGAATCACGACATATCCGGGCTCGGGGCCGTCGCCCTCGGCCTGCGACGCGTCGCCGACGGTGACGCCCACTGTCGGAACGCCGTTGCGCACCGAGAACACGAAAGTGCCCGGCGTACCGACGTTGCTGGCCTCCTCGAGCGCGAGCAGGGCCGCCTGGTTGCCGGATTGCGGAAGCTCGAAGTATTCGGTCCCGTTTCCCGCGCTGTAGCCGGCTCTGGCCGGTGTGCCCCCCAGGCCGTTGCTGCCACCCGACGCGCCGCCGGTGGTCCAGTCGATGTTCTCGTAACGGTAGATGATGTCGAAATCGCCCTGCTCGTTGATCTCATGGATGCTGATCTGGAAGGCGTTCAGCTTGTTGGTCTGGCTGCTGTAGTAGCCGACATCGTCCCAGGTGGCGGTGAAGGTGTGGGTGATCGGGTCGAGGTCGTACCAGAGCAGGTTCGAACCGGTCGACGTGCCGCCGGCGCTCGGCGTGACCGTTCCGCCCCGTGTGTCGATGTCGGCCCAGTAGGCGGCGATGACGGGATTGCTGGTCGATCCCGTGATGGCAGTCGGCGTGAAGCTGCTCGTGGCCGTGTTGAAGGTCACGCTGCCGTTGTTGTTGAGATAGAAGCCGGTGTAATAGTGGCCGAAGAAGTTGATGCCCTGGGCGCCGAAAATCGGGCGCATGTCGATGAACGCAGTCGATCCATCGTCGTTTCGCGCGAGCGAAGACTCGCCGAAGCCGGCGGTCCCTCCCAGATTGTTGACCAGCGACGTCATGACGGCCTCCCACACGGCCACCCTTGGCTCCGGCTCAATGCAGCCGGAGGTTCGCACGCCTTCCCAGAATCAGATTTTCCCCAATACTCGAGGAATCCTATTGATAAGTTCGTCCGCTGGCAACGAAGGCTTCGTCGACATTCTGCAGCCTGCCTTCAATTGGAACCCGAATGCGTCGGATTCCTCGCAAATTTGAGGCAATTTCCAGCCGGCACGGCACAATTTTACTCAGTGGGTGTGCAGTTCGCCGACGAGCGCATCGGCGGTAGCGAACAATCCGAACACGAACAGAATTGAAGACGTTTAGGTGTCCTTTTTGTCGTGCCTAGAAGGCCCTGTTTATCGGTGTTTTTTCAGGGGCTGCTTTTGAAAAAATGCGATTTGGTGTGATTCAGTGCGATTCGGTGTTCAAAAACGCCGAAAACCGCGAACTCAGGACGGCAGCTTCGCCGGCCGGCTTTCGATCCGGCGGAAATAGAGGTGTCCACCGATACCCAGCGCCAGGATCAGGAGGCCCAGCAGGAATTCGGTGAGGGTGGGGCCCAGCAAGTCGAACAGCGGCGTCGCCGCCAGGTTGAAGCCCAGCATCGAAGCCGCCATGACGGCCAGGCGCAGCCGGAAGACACGGGCGATCTCGGCCCCGCGATAGGAGGTTTGCAGGCGGGTGATCATCGGGATGAAGAAGAACGGCCCGCCGAAGCCTGCGATCAGGCTCGCCACCATCATGGCGGGCAGCATCCACGGGTTGGACAGGGTCCAGACGGCGACGGCCAGCAGCGCGAAGCCCGCGCCCATGGCGACGTAGCCCAGGAACATCGTGGCCAGCGGCCGGCGGAAGCGGACGCTGCCCGCGATCAGGTTGCCGGCGACGTCGCCCGCGCCGCCGATGCCGATGATCAGGCCCAGCGCCGCCAGCCCCTCGAAGTCGAACAGGCGCGGGTCGTGCTGCTTCACCATCAGCGCGATGCAGAGCTGCAGCGCCACGCTCCACGGCCCGTTGGCCAGCGCGTTCACCAGCAGCAGCGTGCCGATCGTGCGCTCGCGCCGCATCAGGCGCGCGCCGTCCAACAGCGCGTCCCAGACGCCGTGCAGGCCGGCGCGGCCGCGCTGCGGCTGATGGCTGGGGTCGACCAGCCGGTCGCGCACCGCCCAGATCGCGACGCCTGAAAGGATGAAGCCGACGGCGGTGACCGAGAGAAAATGGATGACCGGCAGGATCGAGTTGAGCACGGCCGCCAGCATCGGCCCGATCAGGCGCGCAAGGCGCCAGGTGGCGTCGAACAGGCCGTTGATCGCCTGCATGGCGTCGCGGTTGGGCACCAGCACCGGCACCGCTGACTGCAGCGCCGGCGTGAAAACCATGCGCATGGCGGCGATGCCCATCACCGACAGCACCAGCAGCGGAATGGAGACACCCCAGATGTAGGCGCCGGCGACGGGCAGCAGCGCCAGCACCGCACTCGCGAGCTTGGCGCCGATCATGGCGCGATCGGCCTGCCAGCGGTCGAACACCGAGGCGCCCAGAAGGCCGACCACGAGCATGGCGCCGTATTGCGTGGCGTTGACGTAGCCCGCGGCATTGCCGATCTGCTCGGCCGCGATCCACACCACGGCGACGCGGAACAGATCCTCGCCGATCGTCGAGGCGGCCAGCCCCGACCACACGGTCGCGACGGCGGGATCTTTTAGCGGACGGAAGATCGGCAGCATCTGATGCTCAGTTCAGCGGACCCAGACTCCGCCGTCCTTGTTCTTGTAGCCGAGTGAAAGATAGGCCGCGTCGACCAGCGGCTGGCCGCGGCCGTTCATCAGCAGGCCGGGGCCCATGCGGTTCATGGTGTAGCCGAAGGAGAGACCGGCCACCGGGTCGGCGAAACCGAGCGAGCCGCCCGCGCCGACATGGCCAAAGGCGGGACTGCCCAGGATCACGCTGTCGCAATCCTCGCCCCACAGCTTCGCCGCGAGGCTGCGCTTGCGGTTGTCCATCGACTTCATGAAGCCCAGCGCAAAGCGTGTCGGGATGCGCAAGGTGGCGTCGTCGTGCGTGGCCATCGAGACCTCGCCCATGCGCGCCAGCGTCTTGCCGTCCACAAGCTTGCCACCGCCATTCGCCAGCGGCGCGTACATGCCAGCCAGCCCACGCGCGTTGGTGATGCCGTTGGCGGCGCCAATCTCGGCGGCGTGGCCCGCGCGGGTGTTGGCGCCGCCGGTCCGCCAAGCGCCGACGTTGAAGAAGAACAGCGCCGCGGGCGATTGCTTGTTGGTGCCGAGGTCGAGCAGGAACGGCGTCTTCATGTCTTCGGCCTTGTAGACATGCGGCAGGATCGGCGCGACGCGCGGCTCGATCTCCTCCGGCAGGCCGATCCAGAAATCGAATCCCAGCGGCTTCGCAACTTCCTCCTGAAAGAGCGCGCCGAGCGATTTGCCGCTGGCGCGCCGCACCATCTCGCCAACCGTCCAGCCGAAGGTGAAGCCGTGATAGCCGTTACGCGTACCGGGGACCCAGAACGGCTCCTCGTCGGCCAGCCGCCCGGTCATGTAGGCCCAGTCGTAGGGCCCGTTGTCCTTCACCTTGGCGCGCAGCGCCGGCACGCCGGCGGAATGGTCGAGCATCATGCGCGTGGTGACATGCGCCTTGCCGTGCTGGCCGAACTCCGGCCACAGCTCGGTGACCGGCGCGTCGAGATCGAGCTTGCCGCGGCTCGCGAGGATATGGGCGCAGAGTGCCGTGGCACCCTTGGTGCAGGAGAACACGATGCTGACCGTGTCCCGGTTCCACGGTGTGCCGGTCTTGGGATCGGCGATGCCGCCCCAGAGATCGACCACGGTTTCGCCGCCCACCGTCAGGCAGACCGAGGCGCCGACCTCGCCGTTGGCGTCGAAGTTCTTCTTGAAGGCCTCGGCAACACGCTCGAAGCCCGGCTTGCACGTGCCCTCAACCATTCTTTGGAACCGGCAGCTTGAAAACCTCGAGCAGGAAGCGCGCGGCATGGCTGAGCGCCGTTTGGTCGATGCCGTGGCCGACACCCTCGGCGATGTGGACGGCCACGGCGACGTCGTTCTGCTGCAGCGTTTCGGCCGCCCGCTCGGTCAGCACGTGCGGCAGCATCTCGTCGCTGTCGCCGTGCGCCAGCAGCACGGGCGGTCGCGATTTGATCTCGTCCTTCAGCACCTCGGGGCCCGCCAGCATGCCGGAGAAGCCGACGATTCCGGCGAGCGGCCTGTTGCGGCGCAGGCCGACCTGCAACGCCATCATGGTGCCCTGGCTGAAACCAACCAGAGCGGTCTTGGATTCGTCGAGTCCGTACTGCGCCATGGTCTCGTCGAGGAAGGCATCGACCAGCGGCGCCGCACTGCGCACGCCAGCGAGCGTCAGCGCCGGGTCGAGGCGGGAGATGCCGAACCACTGGTAGCCGAAGGGATTGCCCTCGCAAGGGTAGGGCGCGTTGGGCGCATGGAACACCACGTCGGGCATCAACGGCGCCAGTACCGGGGCGAGACCGATCAGGTCATTGCCGTCGGCGCCGTAGCCGTGCAGCAGGATCACGAGATGGCCAGGCTTGCCTTCGCCCTGCGGTCCGTAGCTGGCACCTTCGAGCTTAGTCGTCGCAAGTTTAGTCATTTGGCTGCCTTCCCCACCTTGATGTCTTCCTTGAGGGGCTTGGGCCCCCAGTCCGGCATGCTGCGGCGATAGTGCCAGAGCAGCAGCGCGGCGGCACTGCGCCATGGCCGCCACGCTTCGGCGATTTTGAGAAGCCGCTTTGCGTCGGGCCGCTTGCGCATACGCTTCAGATGCTGCGCCGCCACGATCAGCCCGAGGTCGAGGCCCGGCATGATGTCGGGCCGGCCGTGCGCGAACATCAGGTAGATCTCGGCCGTCCACGGGCCGATGCCTTTTGCCTGGGTCAGCATGGCGATGGCCGCCGTGTCGTCGAGATCGTCCAACGCGGTGAAATCGATGCGGCCCTCGGCGACGTCCGATGCGAGGCTGCGGCCGTAGCGCACCTTTGCGCCGCTGAGGCCGACGGCGCGCAATTGCTCGTCGCTCTGCGCCAGGAAATCCGCCGGCTCCATCGACGGCACCGCGGCTTCGAGCCGGAGCCAGATGCTGCGCGCAGCATGGACTGAAACCTGCTGCCCCACGATCGAACGCATCAGCCCGCCGAACCCCGTCGGCATCTCGCGACGCACCGGATGGCCCACGTCCTTCAGCACGCGTGCGAAATCGGGGTCGACGCGTGCCAGATGACGCATCGCTTTCTTGAGGTTGGCATCATCGAGGACAATCCTGCTCATGCGTCCGGCATAGCATGCGGCGGCGCGGGACTGTAAGTTCGGATCGTGTGGAGACATGACGTGACCGGCAAACTTCCCAACCTGCACGCCGGAATGCTCGACCGGGTCGTCGCAGCGGTGCGGGACGATCCGCGGTTCGATGCTCTTTTGGCGAGTGGCTCACTCGTCACCGGCGGCTTCGACGAGCAGTCGGACCTCGACTTGATCCTGGTCGTCCGCGCCGAGATGCAGGCCGCAGTGATGTCCGAGCGCCGTGCTTTTGCCGCGGGATTGGGAGAGTTGCTGGCGGCTTTCACTGGCGAGCACGTCGGCGAACCACGGTTGATGATCTGCCTGTATGGCCCGCCGCTGCTGCATGTCGATCTGAAGTTCGTTGCCGCGAATGACCTCGGCCGCTTCCCGGAACGTCCTCTCGTCTTGTGGGCGCGCGACGACGCCGATCTGCGGAGCCGTCTCGACTCCACGGAGATCGCGCCCGCTGGCCGCGCCGCCCAGTGGTTCGAAGATCGCACGTGGCTCTGGCTGCACTACAGCGCCACCAAGATGCAGCGCGGCGAATATTTCGAGGCGCTGAGCGGGCTCGATTTTTTCCGCGACGTCGTGCTGGGGCCGATGCTGCGGCGCAACGCCGGCGAGCGGCCGCGCGGTCTGCGTCGCATTGAGGGCAGCCCTGGCGCGCGCGACCGCCTGCTGCCGACCTTGGCGGTTTACGACCGCGCCGCGATCGCCGAGGCGCTGCTCGACTACATAGACGAACGGCAATGACGGTCGTCACGCGTTTCGCCCCCAGCCCGACTGGCCTGCTACATCTCGGCAGCGCCTATTCGGCGCTGGTCGCCTGGACCCGGGCGCGCGAGGCCGGCGGCCGGTTCCTGGTGCGTATCGAGGACACCGACATCCGCCGCTGCCGGCGCGAATACGAGACCGCGATCCTGCAAGACCTGAAATGGCTCGGCCTCAACTGGGATGGCGAGGTGCGGCGCCAGTCGGATCATTTCTCCGACTATGGCCGCGAACTCAACCGGCTGGGCGACCGCGGCCTGGTCTATCCCTGCTTCTGCAGCCGTGCGAAGATCGAGCGCGAGATCGCCGCGTCTGCCAGCGCTCCCCATGGCCCGCCACACGGACCTGATGGTCCCCTCTATCCGGGCACCTGCCGGCATGTGGCACCTGTCGAACGGAAGCGGCGCATCGCCGCCGGCCGCGAGTTCTGCATGCGTCTCGATTCGGCGCGTGCCGCCGCTACAGCAGGGCCCTGCGACTTCGTCGACGAGGGCCGTGGGCGGATCGAAGGCCGACCGTTGTTGATGGGCGACTTCGTCCTGGCCCGCAAGGACACGCCGACCAGCTACCACCTCGCCGTCACGGTCGACGACCAGCTGCAGGGCGTGACCCTGGTGACGCGAGGCGAGGACATCCTGCCCTCGACCCATATCCACGTGTTGCTGCAGCGCCTGCTGGGCTACGCCACGCCGCTCTATGCCCATCACCCGCTGATCACGGACGCCACCGGCCGCCGCCTGGCCAAGCGCGACCGGGATCTCACCGTGCAGTCGCTGCGCGAAAGTGGCGTCAGTCCGGCAGATGTGCGCCGGCGCGCACTGGCGGCGGCGGGCCGGCAGGCCTAACATTCGGTCATGGACCGAACCGAAGAACTGGCCGTCGGGAGGCGGCTGCTCGGCCATATCGACGGCCGAACCACCGATCTCGCGGACTCCCTGTTCCGCAACCGCGTGATCGCCTACTCCTGCCGCGAGCGCGCCCGCCTCGAGCGCGACCGGTTGTTCCGCGACCAGCCGATGTTCATGGGGCTTTCGACGCGCCTCGCCAAGGCCGGGGACTATGTCACCGAGGATGTGGCTGGCATGCCGGTGTTGATGACCCGCGGCGCCGACGGCGGCGTCAGGGCCTTCGCCAACATCTGCCGCCATCGCGGCGCACCGGTGGCCGCGGGCTGCGGCAACGCACGGGTCTTCACCTGCCCTTATCACGCCTGGACGTACGATCTCGCCGGCAAGCTGCTGGGCACCACCGACAAGGTCGGCTTTGCCGGTCTCGATCTCGGCGCTCACGGCCTGGTGCGGCTGCCGGCAGCGGAGAAGCACGGCATGCTGTTCGTGCGGCCGAAGCCCGTGCAGCCGGGCGAGAGTCCGGAGATCGACGTCGACGCCAATCTCGGCGCGATCGCCCCCGACCTCGCCGCGCTCAAGCTCGAGACTTATCCGTTGTTCTCGGTTGATGTCGTGAAGCCGCGCATCAACTGGAAGTTCGCTATCGATACCTTCCTCGAGGTCTATCACGTCCCGCATCTGCATCGGAAAACCATCGGCCCGTACTTCATCGGCAATGTCGGCACCTTCGACGGCGCCGGCCTGCACGGCCGCATGTGCGTTGCGCGCACCTCGATCGATTTGGTGCGCGGACTGCCCGAAGCCGAGCGCAACTACCGTCCGCACGTCATCTCGATCTACCAGCTCTTCCCCAATACCATCGTGATCTTTCAGGTCGACCACATCGAGATCTGGCGCGCCTTCCCCGGCCGCGACGACCCCAGCCACTGCGAGGTCGAGATGACGATCTACCGGCCCGCAGTCACGGATAAGTCTGATGCCTACTGGGAGAAGAACCGCGACATCGCCATCCGCACGGTGATGGAGGAGGATTTCCCACTGGGTGAGCGCATGCAGATCGGTTTCGAATCGGGCGTCACCGAAGAGGTGATCTACGGCCGCAACGAACCGTCGCTGGTCCATTTTCACAGCTCGATCCGCGCCGCCCTCGGCGCCCAGGCGTAAGGGCAGGGTCATGACCACGGCCGAGCGGCTGCCCGACTTTCCGGTGGGCGGCTGCGCCGTAGTGATCGGCGGTTCGGGCGGCATCGGCCGTGCTATCGCCGTCCAGCTCGCCGGACGCGGCTGTGACGTGGCATTCAGCTACTTCAAGGGCACCGCGCGGGCCAACGAGACGGCCTCACTGGTGCGCAGCGCTGGCCAGGAGGTGCATGTCGGCAAGGTCGATCTGCGTGAGGAGGCCGAGGTGCGCCGCTTCGTCGACGAGGCGGCCCAGCACTTCGGCGGCGTGCATACCGCGGTCTATGCCGCCGGTCCCTACATCCCGATGCGCTTCATTAGCCAGCAGCCGGCCGCGGCCTTCCGCGAGGTCATGGAGCACGACACCTTCGGCTGCTTCAACCTGATCCAGGCGGTGTTGCCGCATCTGCGCACGGCCAAGGGCAGTTTTACCGCCCTCGTGACGCCGGCCATCCGCCGCTACGCCGCCCGCGACATCCTGAGTGCGGCACCCAAGGCCGCGATCGAGGCGCTGGTGAAGGGCCTGGCTGCCGAGGAGGGCCGCTTTGGCGTGCGCGCCAATGCGGTCGGTGTCGGCGTCATCACCGACGGGCTCTATCATGCGTTGGTGGAGCGCGGCGACTTCGACCAGCGTTTCCTCGACGCCTCGCGCCAGGTCATGGCGTTGAAGCGCCTCGGCACGGCGGACGAGGTCGCGGAGGGCGTGGTCTTTCTCGCGTCTTCGCGCGCCCGCTGGATCACCGGACAAACGTTGATGATCGACGGAGGATACGCCTTATGAATCGCACCAAGCCGCCGTTTCGCGCGGATCAAGTGGGCAGCCTGCTGCGCAGTGCGCCGGTCAAAGAGGCGCGAACAAGGCGCGCGACGGCTGAGTTCACGCCGGCGCAACTGAAGGCGGTCGAGGATGCCGAGATCGCCAAGCTGGTGGCCAAACAAGAGGCCGTCGGGCTGCAGGGTGTGACCGACGGCGAGTTCCGCCGTTCGTGGTGGCACTACGATTTCCTGGCCGGCCTCGAGGGCGTCGAGCTGGTGAGCGTGACTCAAGGGCTGCAGTTCAAGGGCACGCAAACCAAGGCCGAGGGTTTGCACGTCCACGGCAAGATCGACTTCGCCCATCATCCGATGATCGAGCATTTCAAGTTCCTGAAGTCGGTGGCGAAAGCCACGCCCAAGATGACGATCCCGTCGCCCACGGCACTGCACTATCGCGGCGGCCGGGCGGCGATCGAGACGTCTGCTTATCCCGAGATGGAGCCGTTCTTCGAGGATCTCGGAAAGGCCTATGCCAAGGCGGTGCGGGCCTTCGGCGAAGCGGGCTGCACCTACCTGCAGCTCGACGAGGTGTTCGTGGCCTATCTCTGCGACCCGGCGCAGCGTGACTATCTGCGCGGCCGTGGCGACGATCCCGACAAGCTCCTGCACGTCTATGCCGACTTGGTGAATGCGGCGGTCTCGGGCCGTACGCCCGGGATGACCATCTCCATGCATCTCTGCCGCGGCAATTTCCGCTCAACCTGGATGGCGCAAGGTGGCTATGAGCCAGTGGCTGACGTGCTGTTCAACAAGATGGGCGTCGATGCCTATTTCATGGAATACGACAGCGAGCGCGCCGGCGGCTTCGAACCGCTGCGGCTTCTGCCCAAGAACAAGCATGCCGTGCTCGGCATCATGACTTCCAAGACCGGTGCGCTGGAGAGCAAGGATCAGCTGAAACGCCGCCTCGACGAGGCATCGAAGTTCACATCCCTCGATCAGCTCTGCCTCTCGCCGCAATGCGGCTTCGCCAGCACGGAAGAGGGCAACCTCCTGGCGGAGGAAGAGCAGTGGGCCAAGCTCGCGCGCTGCGTCGAGGTGGCGAAAGAGGTGTGGGGCTGAGCCTCACTGCCTTTCGAGCGCTTTGAGTACTTCGACCTGCACAGTGTTCGATTCAAGGAACTCGCGCGCCAGCCTGCGCTTGGCCGGGTCGCGGGCATCGCCGTCGACGATCGCGGTGAGGAGATCGCAGTTATAGGGAATGGCGATGGCTTCGCCGTAGCGAAGCGCCCCGTTGTGCCGCTTGTGCACGTAGACGCGCGCGCGGCCGAAGGTGTCGGTGACGCGGACGCGCTCACCGGGGCCGACCGGAACGAACCGGGGATCGAGGATGCGGACGTCGATCGCGCGCTCCAGCGCCTCGTCGGTCGCGATGCCGTCGGGGCAGTCCCCCTTGGGACCCAGCGTCATCCACACATAGACGTCGTGTTCATCGCCGCTATAGGCCCGTCCGGGTGGCGCGCGGTCGGCCGGGAACGGCCAGGTGAACGGCCGCCAGCCCTCGCGGTCGGTGAAGCCCAGGGACATCTGCCGTTCGGCCAGCCAGCCGATGCCGCCCAGCACGGCGACCTGCGCTCCGGCCCATGCCAGATAGGTGAGCGTTTGGCGGCTGAGCTTCATGCCGTCTCGTCGCCGGATATGGGCTGGCCCCGTGGCATCGCATCCCCTCAATAGCTCCTGCAGCCTGACGCAGGATTGAAAATCGTCAATCCTGGAGAAAGGCCGGCGGAAAGCCGTCCCTGCTACCCCTCGAGGACGAGCCCGACGCAACCCTGCGGACCGTGCGGGGCCGACCGGCCGCTCGAAGAGGAGAGCAACCATGAGGATTTCAACAGGTATCGTCGCGGCATTGCTGGGAACCACCATGCTTGCGGGCGCCGTCTCCGCCCAGCAGACGCCGGCGGCTCCCGCTCCGACGACACAGCAGAAGGCCGAGGCAGCGCGCGACTTCATGAAGCTGTCGGCCGACGGCGCCGTCGCCTTCCGCACCCTGCATATGGCGCGCCTTGCCATTTTCGAGGCCGATCCGGTCGCGGCGAAGAAGCTGCTCGCCGACACGCGTGCCGCCCTCGCCAAGGCCAAGGTCGACTCGACCGCCTTCGTGAAGGCGGAAGCCGAGCTCAAGGCGCCGAAGGGCATGAACGTCCCGGCCGCCGCCCCCGCCGCTGCATCTGGCCCGGCCGCCGCCTGGCTGCCGATCGACGGTCAGCTCACGCTGGGCGAGGACTTCGTGGCAACGCCTGTGAAAGCCGCGGCGGTTGCCGAGGCGAACAAGCATCTCGAGAAGGGCCAGCGCAAGGAAGCCATCGAGAAGCTGAAGCTGGCCGACGTCAACGTGGTGTTCACGATGGCCCTGGCGCCGCTCGACCGCACGATGGCTGACGTCGACATGGCGGCCAAGCTCATGGACGAGGGCAAGTACTACGAAGCCAATGCCGTCATGAAGAAGGCCGAAGACGGCGTCCGCTACGACTCGGTCGCGGCCATCGCCGTGCCGCAGAAGGCGGAAGAGAAGAAGACGCAGTAACCGCTGCAATCAGGAAGACGGGATCGCCGGCCGGCTCGGGCCGGCGATCTTTTTTTGGGCGTGCGCTCAGATCTGGTGCGCCATCGGTGGCGCCGGGATCGGACGCACGCGCTCGTAGGCTGCCGCCGCGCGCAGCACCAGCGCATCGCGCGCGTGGCCGCCCACGATCTGCAGGCCGATCGGGAGGCCCTCGCGGTCGAGGCCGCAGGGAATGGTGGCGGCGGGCTGGCGCGTCAGGTTGAAGGTGAGGGTGAAGGGCGTCCAGCCGATGTCGACGCCGTCGCCACCCCAGGCGCCGTTCTCATTCACCGCGAAGGCCGTCATCGGCATCGTGGGCGTGAGCAGCAGATCGTACTTGGCCATGAACTGGTTCATGATGACGCCGACCTGTTGGCGCTGATGGATGGCGGTCACAACCGCCTCCTGGCCTAGATTGGCGCCATGCTCGGCGGCCTTGAGCAGGCCCGGGTCCATCATGGCCCGCTTCTCGGGACTGAAGGTCTTCACCAGGATAGCCACGTTCGACTGCCAGTGCGCGTTCAGGATGCGGCGCGGGTCGAGACCCTGCAAGTCGGGAGAGTCTTCGATCACCTTGGCGCCCAGCGTCTTGAACACCTTGGCGGCGTGCTCGACGGCGACAGCCACGTCGCGGTCGATCTTGTCACGTTCGACGAAACCCAAGGTGGGCGAATAGGCGATGCGCAGGTTCTTCACACCCTTGTCGAAGCCCTTCAGGTAGTCCTCGGCATCGTCGGGGCGGCCGTAGAGATCGCGGCTGTCGGGCCGCGCCATCACGTTCATCATCATCGCGGCGTCGCGCACGGTGCGGGTCATCGGCCCGATGTGCGAGAGCGTGCCCTGTGCCGAGGGCGGCCACAGTGGCACGCGCGCCTGCGTGGGTTTCAGGCCAAAGAGCCCGCTGAACGAGCAGGGGATGCGGACCGAGCCCGCGCCGTCGGTGCCGACCGCGAGATTGCCCATGCCGACCGCTTCGGCGGCACATCCGCCGCCCGACGAGCCGCCAGGCGTGCGGCCGATCTTCCACGGATTGTGCGTGGCGCCGTAGAGGCCCGAATCGGTCACACCCTTCCAGCCGTATTCCGGCGAGGTCGTCTTGCCGAGCAGCACCGTGCCCGCCTCGCGCAGGCGCTGGCCCACCGGCGAGTCGACGGTCCAGGGGCCATCGGGATCGGTGGCGAGGCTGCCCATGCGCGTCGGCATGCCCTTGGTCAGCACCATGTCCTTGATGGTGATGGGCACGCCGTCGATGTCGCTCAGCCGCTTGCCGCCCTTCTTCCAGCGCTTCTCCGAGGCGCGCGCGGCACGCAGCGCCATGTCGGGGTCGAGATGCTGGAAGGCGTTGAGCTGGCCGTTGAAGGTATCGACGCGGGCGAGTGCTGCCTTGGCCGCCTCGACCGGCGAGGCCTTGCGCGCCTTGTAGAGCTTCACCAGCTCGTGGGCCGGCATCATTGCGAGATCGGCGGTCATCACTTGGTCTCCGGAAGAACGGGGAATTTCAGCGGATAGGCTTCAGCGTACCGGGCGGCGGCGCGCAGAACGAGCGCGTCCCTGTAGTGGCCCGACACGATCTGCAGTCCGACTGGCAGGCCTTCGCTGCTGAGCCCGCAGGGCACGGTCGCCGCGGGATGGCGCGTGAGGTTGAACTGCGACGTGTAGGGCGACCACTGCATGTTGGGTTTGCCGTCCGGTCCGTCGGGCAGGTTCTTGCCGGCGGCGAAGGGCTGTACGGCGACCGTGGGCGTGAGCAGCAGGTCGTATTTGGCGAAGAACAGGTTCCAGGCGATGGCCAGTTCGCGCCGCGTCACCTGCGCGTTGACCACGTCCTGCAATGAATAGCGCAGGCCCGCCTTGGCGCCAGCCAGGAGATTGGGATCGAACTCTCCGTGGCGGTTTTCCGGATAGAGTTGCAGCAGCCGCTGGAGTGCGGCCAGCCAATGGATCACGAAGGCGCGGCCGGCTTCGGGATAGGAGAAGGGCGCCTCGACTTCCTCGACCTTGCAGCCCAGCGCTTCGAACTGCTTTGCCGCCTTGGTGACCATCGCGGCCACTTCGATATCGAGCGGATGATGGCCGAAGCGCAGCACGAAGCCCACTTTCAGCTTCTTCAGCTTGCCGTCGAGCTTCTTCGCATAGTCGACGCCGTCGGCCGGCAGGCTGAAAGGGTCGCGCGCGTCAGGCCGGGCGATGGCATTCATCATCAGCGCACAGTCGAGTGCGGTGCGGGCCATCGGCCCTGTATTGGCGAGATCGCCGGTCATCGACGGCGGCCAGGCGGGGATGCGGCCGAATGTGGCCTTTAGGCCAACGAGGCCGTTGAAGCTTCCCGGGATGCGCACCGAGCCGCCGCCGTCGGTGCCGATGGCGATCGGACCGAGGCCGGCGGCCACCGCGGCGCCGGCGCCGCCCGACGAGCCGCCCGGCGTGCGCTCGGTGTTCCATGGATTGCGCGAGATGCCGTGCAGCGGCGAATCGGTCACGCCCTTGTGGCCGTATTCCGAACTGGTGCTCTGGGCGAAGACGATGGCGCCGGCCTCGCGCAGGCGTGCGACAGCGGGCGCGTCCGCATCCGTCGGTGTCTTGTCGCTGAGCTTGCTGCCCATGCTGTGCGCCCAGCCTTTTACGCGCACCAGCTCCTTGATCGATACGGGCACGCCGTCGAGCGGCGACAGCGGCTTGCCCTTCTTCCAGCGCCGCTCCGAGGCGCGGGCGGCGGAGAGCGAGGCCTCGGCATCAACGCGGCAAAGCGCATTGATTTGTGGACCGAGCTTCCCGGCCCGCGCCAGAACGGCCTTCATGGTCTCGACCGGCGAGGCCTTGCCCTTGGCGTAGAGCCGGGCGAGCCGGGCCGCCGTCGCTTGCGTGAGATCGGCGGTCATGGCGTGGCTCCGGTCGTTCGGGGGAGAGGCGCGCGGTATTGGCGGGCGAGCTGTTCGGCCTGGTATTCGGCGCCCAATGCCTGCTCGGTGCGGCCGACCCGGCGATAAAGGCCGGCCAGCGCTCGCTTGGTCCAGGGCACGGTCGGCCGTTCCTTTTCGTCGGCCTGCAGCAAGGCCATCGCCGCGTCGTTCCACTCGGCGCGGATCAGGGCGTCGAGATGGATCGCGCCGAACAGGGAGCGCTGCGCGATGCTGCCGCCGATCGATTGCAGGTGCGGCACCGCCTGGCCGAGCAGGCGCGCGGCCTCGGCATGCTGGCCCTTGGCGTGGGCGGCGAGCCCGTGGGCCGCCGGCACGGCGCAATCGGCCCAGGCCTCGCGCTCGAACGGCTTGGCGCGCTCGGCGCGGTCTTCCAGGCTCGCCAGCATCTCGGTGACGGCGCTCTGTTCACCGGCTCGGGCGAGGCCATAGAGATACTGCAGGTCGAGGAAGGGCGAGAAGTGCTCGTGCAGGCGCGGCTTCAGATAGGTCGCCACGTCGGCCCAGCGATCACCCACGTCGACGCCGCGCAACTCCAGCCGCGCCAGCAATGAGACGGCATTGATCTGGTCCTCGCAGAATTCCTTCCACACGCCCCACACACGCTTGTCGTAGAGCACCAGCGCCTCGTCGGTGCGGTCTAGGTCGATCAGGAACAGCGCCAGATGCCACCAGTTGTGGGTGTACATGAAGGAGTTGCAGTCCTTCCAGGTGTCGGACATCTCCTCCAGGAAGGCGACACCCTCCGGCATCCTGCCGCGCGCTTCGAGACAATGGGCGACGGCGTGGTGCGCCCACGGATCGCGGCGATCCATCGCCAACCCCTCGCGCGCCGCCGCCTCAGCCTCGTCGATGCGGTTGCACTCTTCCAGGCCAAACGCATACATCGCCCAGACGAAACGGTTGTCGGCATTGGCCTTGGCGAGCCGCTCGCCCACGTCGAGCAGCGTCTCGGCATCGCCACGGTTGAAGGCCAGGAGCTGGGCGAGTTTGCCGGCCAGCAGATCGCGCGGCCACTCGGCGACGATTTTGCGGAAATGCTCCAGGCTGCGGTCGTCGTCGCCCGCGACCCACGCCTCGATGGCAGCGAGCCAGATTTGCTCGCGTACGTTGGCGCCGGCCGACATTGCTTTGGCCCGTGCAGCGTAGCGCGCCGCGGCGGCATGACCTTCGGGCGAGTACATGGAAAGGACGAGGCTGGCCGCGACCAGCGGCAGCATCAGGCACTTCTCTTCCTTGTCGGCGGCGGCGATGAAGTCGGCGAAGCGCTTGCCGAAGCTCAGCCATTCCTGCGTGACGAAATCCAGCGCCGCGATCACGCCGTCGCTGGCATCGCTCAAGTCCAACCCTTGCCCGTCGCGCGCCACCAAATACCCCCATTTTTCTTGGCGGAGCTTCGCATGCCGTGCGACCTTGGGCAAAATACCGGGAGGAAAAAATGAACCGCCGTCGCCTGCTGGGTTTCGCCTCGGCACTGGTCCTCACCCCCGCCGCGGTGCGGGCGCAGACATTCCCCGATCGCCCGATCCGCTTCGTCGTGCCCTATGCGCCGGGCGGCTCGACCGACACCTCGGCGCGCATCGTCTCCGAGCGGCTGTCCGCGCTGCTGGGTCAGTCGGTGATCGTCGAGAACAAGCCGGGCGGCGGCACCATCATCGGCACCGAGATCGTGGCCAAGGCCAAGCCCGACGGCCACACCATCCTCCTGACCCCCGCCGCCATGATCGCCAACGCCGCGTTCGGCGTCGCCGTACCCTACGACATCGACAAGGATCTCATCCCGGTCATGAGCTTCGTCGACCTGCCGATGCTGCTCGCCGCCAGCAACAACGCGCCGTTCAAGTCGGTCGCCGAACTGATCGCCTGGTCGAAAGCCGAGCCCGGTCGCACTGTTGCCTACGCCTCGGCCGGCGTCGGCGCGCTCACGCATCTGTGGGGCGAGTATGTTAAAGCGCGCACCGGCATGCCGCTCGAGCATGTCGGCTACAAGGGCAGCGCCGAAGCGTTGCGCGATGTCATCGCGGGCCACGTGCCGCTGTTCTCCGACGTGCTGGTGCCGACCGCGACGGCGATCCGCGCGGGCCAGCTGCGCGGCCTTGCGGTGGCGATGGCCCAGCGCTCGGAACTGCTGCCCGATGTGCCCACGGTGGCCGAGGCGGGCCTGCCCGGCATGGAAGGCTCGGTGCCGTTCGGCATCTCCGTGCCCGGCGGCACGCCGGCGCCGGTGGTGGCGCGGCTGAACGCGGTGTTCAACGAGGCGCTGGCCGATCCCGCGACACGTCGCAAGCTGCTCGACCTCGGCTTCGTGCCAGTCGGCGGACCACCGCAGAACTACGCCACGATACTCACCACCGAGATCGCGAAATGGCGCAAGGTGATCAAGGACTCGAAGATCCCGCCGCCCCAGTGAGCTGAAATCGTGCACTATGGGATGCGTATCCATACGCCGTGCGACCCTGGATAAAATATCAGGAGGAAGAATGAAACGCCGTGGCTTGATGAAGGGCGCTGCAGCGCTGGCTCTCGCACCCTCGGTGGTGCGCGCCCAGTCATTCCCCGACCACCCGATCCGCTTCGTCGTGCCTTATGCGCCAGGCGGCGCCACCGACACTTCGGCCCGCATCGCCGCGGAGTACCTCACGGCCAAGCTCGGCCAGCAGGTGCTGGTCGACAACAAGCCGGGTGGCGGCACCATCATCGGCACCGAGATCGTCGCCAAGGCCAAGCCCGACGGCTACACGATCCTGCTGGCGCCGGCGCCGGTCGCCACCAACACGTCCTTCGGTCTCAAGCTGCCCTACGATCCGGTCAAGGATCTGGCGCCGGTCTGCAGCTACGTCGACATGCCGTTGCTGCTCGCCTGCAATCCCAACGCACCGTTCAAGACCGTGGCCGAGCTGATCGCCTGGGCCAAGACCCAGTCCGCCCCCGTGCCTTATGCCTCTGCCGGCAACGCCAGCATGCCGCATCTGTGGGGCGAGCAGTTCAAGACGGAGGTTGGCATCAGGCTCGAGCACATCGGTTACAAGGGCAGTGCGGATGCGCTGAAGGACGTGCTGGGCGGACACGTCATGCTGTTCTCCGACACGCTGCTGCCGACTGGTCTCGCGGTGAAGGACGGCCGGCTGCGCGGCCTGGTCGTGGCGGCCGCCAAGCGCGTGCCCATGCTGCCGGACGTGCCCACGGTGATGGAGGCGGGTCTGCCCGCCAACCTGCAGGGTGCGGTGTTCTTCGGCGTGATGGCGCCGGGCGGTACGCCCGAACCGATCATTGCCCGGCTGAACGCGGCCTTCAACGAGATGATCGCCGATCCCGCGACAGCCAAGAAACTTGTCGACCTCGGCTTCGTCCTGGTCGGTGGCAGTGCGGCCGATTACAGCAAGCGCCTCGCCGCCGAGACGGAAAAGTGGCGCAAGGTCATCAAGGATTCAAACATCACGGCGCCGGCTTAAGCGCTCCGCATGCGGAGCGCTTGGTGGCGTGTAGCGCTGCAGGGAGCGGAGCGACCGAAGCGCGTGCGCCACTCCGAGCAGAATGAATCGAGGTGCCCGAAGGTGCGCAATTGGAAGCCAGAGCTAGCCAACGCTAACTCTTCGGCGACCCGCCGAGGAAGCAGAAGATGTTGCCGGCCTGACTGGCGCAGATGTGTGAGTTGCCGTCTGGCGCCAAGGTCTTGAGCACGACGCGCGGCGGCACCTGTATCCAGCGGCCGTTCAGCAGCGCGTACCACATGCCGTCGTCCTTCTGGTAGGCGCGGGTCGGGCGGCAATCGCCCTCGAGTGTGCCGTCGGCCCGTTTCTTCTGAGCGTTACAGCACGAGGCGTTCGAGCCCGGCTGTTTCAGCTTTTCGTACCAGTCGTGATTTTCGCTGTGGCCCTGGCCGTGCTGGCCATCCTGGGCAATGGCTCGCGCGCCGACGGTGGCGCTGGTGAGCAGAAAGAAGATTGCAACGATTGCGACACGCATACACATGAGGGCCCCACCCAAACGCGTAAACCAGCCTGAACCGAGCCTCCCTGAGACCTTATCGACTTCATTCCCGTCTTTGCAATCTATACCATATATAGTGTTCACGCGACCCGAATATGCTTCATATCGTATGAAATGGGTCGCGCGCCCGTAGCTCCTCGACGACCGGCACGAAATCCGGATCGTCGGCCGAGAGCATGCCGTGGCGGACGAAGAAATCGATCAGCACCAGGTTGCAGTTGTACTTGAACTCCGACGTGTCGCGCACGGTCTCGAAGACACGCCGCGCCGGCCACAGTTCGAACGAGTGGACCTCACCATCGTTGGCTGCAGGCGTGAAGTCGGCCGGCAGTTCGAGATCGAAGCAACTCATGACATCGGGCTTTAGCTGCGCGCCCGACTGGTTCCAGTAGGACACGAAGCCCACCGCCTTGGCCTGCCGCGCAAGCTCGGGTGGGATCGAAGCTTCCTCGCCGCATTCCTTCACCAGGTTGTCGTGCAGGCCGATGCCGGCAGGCTGGCCGCCGGCCACCGTATTGTCGAGCTGCCCGGGAAAGGTCGGCTTGGTGTAGGACCGGCGCGGCACCCAGATGTGCAATCCATCACCCTGCCGCACATAGCCCGTCATGTGCGGCCCGAAGGCGCGCACGCCGAACCACGGCACCGCCGAGCGCTCCATCTCGAGCAGAGCCGGCCGGGCGAATTCCCAGGTGACCGAATAAGCCTCCTCGCGCCACAGGCCCTTGAAGTGACCTTCTTCGCGCAACTGGAGCAGGAAGCTCCGCATTGCCGCCGTTCGCTTGAAGGGCGTGTCGAGTGCGGGATCGAGATGCCAGGCCTTGTCGCGGTGCGCGAACAGGTCGGGACGGCGCGCGAGTTCGGGCGCGAAGTCGCGATGAATGAAGCCCGCGCGCTCAGGCCCGACGAACCAGGGTTCGAACTGGGAGAGGTCGGCGTTGTTGCAACGCCTGATATGGTCGAGGAAGGACATGCGCCCGGGAGATAGCATAGAGTGCAGCCGATGACAGAAGACGAACTGCAGAAGCTGCTTGAGACGACCCTGCCGGCCGCCGACCTGCACGGCCTGTTCGTCGAGGAATGCCAGGACCAGGACGTGCGCCTCAGGTTTTCACCCGGGCCGGATAGTGCGTGGACGACATCGGCTCTGCTGTCGCTGGTCGACACTGCGCTCAGGGCTGCATCGGGCGTGACGGCCGTGCTCTCCCATCTCAACGTCACCGTGTTGAAGCCGGCCCAGGCGGCCGACGTCATCTCACTGTCGCGCGTCATCCGTCGTGACGGCGATCAGGTCCATGCCGAGGCCTGGCTGTTCAGCCACGCCGCCGTCGATCCGATGGTGCACGCGACGGCTAGTCTCTCGACTCGGCCGCGCTAGGCCGCCTCTTTCCAGGCTGAGTCCACGACCGCCACGACGTCGCGCATGATTTGCGTGAGGTCGAAATCCTTGGGCGTGTAGACGCGCGCCACGCCCGCGGCGATCAGCGCCTCGGCGTCGGCCGGTGGGATGATGCCGCCCACCACGACCGGCACGTCGCCGATGCCGGCGGCACGCAGGCCCGCCAGCACGTCGCCGACCAGCGAGACATGGCCGCCCGACAGGATCGAGAGCCCGACCACGTGCACGCTCTCCTCGAGGGCGGCGTTCACGATGCGCTCGGGCGTGAGGCGGATGCCCTCGTAGACCACTTCCATGCCGCAGTCGCGGGCACGCACGGCGATCTGCTCGGCGCCGTTGGAATGGCCATCGAGGCCGGGCTTGCCGACCAGGATCTTTATGCGGCGGCCGAGGCGCCGTGAAACGGTGTCGACCTCGCGGCGCACGGCTTCGAGCCTGCCGTCGGTCACGCCGGCGGCGCGGGCGACACCGGTCGGCGCGCGATATTCGCCGAACACCTGGCGCAGCGTGTCGGTCCACTCGCCCGTCGTGACGCCGGCTTGGGCACAGGCGATCGACACCGGCATGATGTTGCGATCTTCTTTGGCGGCAGATGCGAGCTCGGCCAGCGCCTTCTTCACCGCCGCGCCATCGCGCGCCGCGCGCCAGGCGTTGAGCCGCTCGACCTGGCCGCTCTCGACCGAGGCATCGACGGTCATGATCGACTCCTGGCCGCCGCCGGAGAGCGGCGAGAGTGCGCCTTCGGTATAGGCGTTGACGCCGACCACGGTCTGGTCGCCCGATTCGATGGCAGCGAGGCGCTTGAGGTTCGATTCGACCAGACGCTGCTTCATGTAGGCAGATTCGATGGCCGCCACCGCGCCGCCGATATCGTCGATGCGCGCCATCTCGGCCAGCGCCTCCTGCTTCAGCGCCTCCACCTTGGCGGCAATCTCGGTGCTGCCGTCGAAGATGTCGCCGTATTCCAGCAGGTCGGTCTCGAAGGCTACGATCTGCTGCAGGCGCAGCGACCATTGCTGGTCCCACGGCCGCGGCAGGCCCAGCGCCTCGTTCCAGGCGGGGAGCTGCACCGAGCGCGCGCGCGCGTTCTTGCTCATCACCACGGCCAGCATCTCGAGCAGGATGCGATAGACGTTGTTCTCGGGCTGCTGCTCGGTGAGGCCGAGCGAATTCACCTGCACGCCGTAGCGGAACAGCCGCTGCTTGGGATCGGTGACGCCGTAGCGGTTGAGCGTGATGTCTTCCCACATCTCGGCGAACGCCCGCATCTTGCACATCTCGGTGACGAAGCGGATGCCGGCATTCACGAAGAAGGAGATGCGGCCCACGACCTGCGGGAAGTCGGCATCAGGCACCTGGCCGCGTGCCTTCACGGCATCGAGCACGGCGATGGCGTTGGCCAGCGAGAAGGCCAGCTCCTGCACCGGCGTGGCA
This sequence comes from Rhizobium sp. Q54, assembly GCA_945903635.1. Classification (GTDB taxonomy): domain Bacteria; phylum Pseudomonadota; class Alphaproteobacteria; order Reyranellales; family Reyranellaceae; genus Reyranella. The sequence goes on from CAMDOT010000043.1 coordinate 29,369, forward strand.
CCTGCTTCCTGCAGGTGATAGCTGCAGACGTTCATCGGGTTCCACTTGGGAACCTCGCGGTAGGTGAAGCCGATCGTGTCGGCCGTCAGCCGCAGCGACGGCTCGGGCGGAAAGATATAAGTGCCGCGGGAAAGATATTCCTTGATGATGTCGTTCTGCGTCGTGCCCTGAAGCTTGTTGCGCGCCACGCCCTGTGCCTCGCCCGCCGCTATATAGAGAGACAGCAGCCACGCCGCCGGCGCGTTGATGGTCATCGACGTGTTCATCTTGTCGAGCGGGATGCCATCGAACAGCGCGCGCATGTCGCCAAGGTGACTGATCGGGACGCCCACCTTGCCGACCTCGCCGCGGGCCAGCGGATGGTCGCTGTCGTAGCCGGTCTGGGTCGGCAAATCGAAGGCGACGCTGAGGCCGGTCTGACCGCGCGCCAGATTGGTGCGGTAGAGCTCGTTGGACTTCTCGGCCGTGGAATGGCCGGCGTAAGTCCGGATCAGCCAGGGCCGATCCTTTTTGGGCGCCTGATGTTTGGGCGCAGGGGGCGTCGTCTTGGTCATGGTGGCGGCCAATGGCAGGGTTGACGTACACTCCCGTACACCAATAGATGCTGCACCGCAGCATGGAATATTTCGCAGTGCAGCCGAGAGAATTGGGCCAGCCTTGAGCCACGCCACCACCCCCTGGGGCCAAACCGCGGGGAGTGCGCCGGGCGGCGTCTTTGTGCCCGAGCCGACCCGGCCGGATCTGACGCCCAGCCGGCCGGTCTACGACGGCACCTTGGGCGAGCTTTACGCCATCTATCTGCGCCATCTCGTCTTGATGATCGTGACCCTGGGCTGGTCGCGGTTCTGGGGCCGCACCCGCATCCGCCGCTACGTCTGGAACCATCTCGCGATCCTGGGCGACCGCTTCGAGTATCGCGGTCGCGGTCGCGAGTTGCTGATCGGCTTCCTCTTCGCGATGGTGCTGCTCGCGGCCTGGGCCGGCCTGATGTACCTGGCCTGGATCTATGTCTTCCACGAGAAGCCGTTCGCCACCTTCGGGATGTTCGACATCTTCTCGTTGTCGGTGCTGCTGATCGGCTTTCCGCTCGCCTATGTCGGTCACTATGCCGGCCTGCGCTACAAGCTCTCGCGCACGCGCTGGCGCGGCATCCGTTGCGGCATGGCGGGTTCGGCCTGGCGCTACGGCGTGATCGCGACCTTCCTGCACTTCGCCAATGCCCTGACGGCCTACCTGCTGACGCCGGTGGTCTCTGTGAATCTCTCGCGGCCGCGCATCGCCAACACGCGACTGGGCACGCTGCCCTTCGCCTTCGCCGGCAACGCAGGCGACATCTACCGCCGCTACCTCGGCTACTATTTCCTGAACATCGTGGCGTGGATCGCGGCGGCCGTTGCCGTCTTCTTCACTGTTGGCGGCACGCTCGAGAGTCTTGGTGTATCAACGGACGATTTCCTGAAACTCTTCTCGAAGCCCAGCTTGCGCACGCTGCTGTTCGTGGTGGCGATCGCTTTCGCCGCCTACATCGTGTTCGGCCTGCTCATCCTGCCGCTGCGTTGCTGGTGGCAGGCCTACCTGATGCGCTACCTCGTGACCCACAGCCGCGCCGGCAACGTGTTGTTCGCCACCGCGATCTCGACGCGCCAGATGTGGGGCTTCCTGGTGTTGAATTACCTGATCGTGCTGCTGACCCTCGGCATCGGCTGGCCGTGGGTGATGCATCGCACGATGAAGCTGATCGCCGACCAGCTCTGGGTCTATGGCGCGCCCGATGGCGCCTCGATCGCCCAGCCGCCCGATCGCGGCCCGCGCTACGGCGAGGGCCTGCTCGACATGTTCGACGTGAGCGGGATCTGACGATGGCCGCTGCCTCGCGCTTCTACGACGGCATCACCGCGCAGGTGCACGAGGTCGGCGTGCGCGCCACTACTGGCGAGCTGATCATCTTCCGGCCCGCCGATTCGGGCATCGTGGCGCGCTGGCCGATCGACGAACTGGTCGTGCTGGGCGATGGCAACCACGAAGCGGCGCCGCCGGTCATGCGCCGTGACGGCGAGGCCCGCTTGGTCATCGAGGACATCGAGCTCAGGCAGCGGCTCGCCGCCCTCGTGCCTGAACTCGCGGCGCTCGACCACCGGCCGGCCCCGTTGGTCCCCAGGCTGGCGACGCTCGGCGTCACCTTGATGGCGCTGGTCGGGCTGTTCTGGCTCACCGTCGATTACGGCACCGAATATGCGGCACCCTGGCTGCCCTACAGCCTGCAGGCCAAGCTCGGCGAGACCGTGTTCGAGGAGCTGGTTGCCGACAAGGACCAATGCCACGGCGCGCAGGGGCTGGAGGCGATCAACAGACTCGCCAACGAACTCGCCCAGGCCGCAGGCTACGAGCACGAGGTCACCGTGCATATCGTCGAAGGCGGGCCGGTCAACGCCTTCACCCTGCCGGGCGGCATCCTGGTGTTCTATTCCGACCTGATCGACCAGGCCAAGGACCGCTCCCAGGTCGCGGGCGTGCTGGCGCACGAGATCGGCCATGTCGTGCATCATCATCCGATCAAGGGCATCGCGCGGCAGTACGGCATCGACCTGCTGATGAAGCTGGTGAGCGGTGGCTATTCCGATCTCCTGAACACGCTGAGCTCGGGCGGCAACATCCTGCTCGCGCTGCGCAACGGCCGCGCCTTCGAGCGCGAGGCCGACGCGACCGGCGTCGGGATGCTCGAGAAGCTCGGGCTCCGCGCCGACGGCATCGCCGGCTTCTTCGAACAGATGATGGAGAAGGAACCCAAGGACGCGGCCGCGGCCGCCGGCATCTGGTCGAGCCATCCGCCGACCCAGGAACGTATCGACGCCACCAAGCGGCCAACCACGGGCAAGCCCGCCTTCAGCGATGCCGACTGGAAGGCGCTGCGCGACGTCTGCAAGTGAGCGCGCGCATGCCTTTCATAGTGCTCGCGACATCCCTTGAATCGCCCGGCATCACCCCGTCTGATCGGCTCTATGCCGATGCGCTGGAGCGCCGCGGTTGTCGCGTCGTCGGTGCACCGTGGGACGGGCCGCGCGAGGCCTTTGCCGGCGCCGATGCGGTCGTGCTGCGCGCGACCTGGGGTTACTACCGGACGCTGGAAGCATTCCGAGATTGGACTGAGGCGATGGCCACGGCGACGCGGCTGTTCAATCCGATCGGTCTGGTGCGCTGGAACCTGCGCAAGGACTACGTCGGGAAGCTTGCGGCGGCGGGCGTCCGCGTGCCGCAATCGCACCTCGTGGCCTGCGAGGCTGATGCCATCGCCAAGGTGCTGGACGACGCGGGCTGGAATCAGGCCGTGGTGAAGCCCGCCTCGGGTGCATCGGGCCATTCCGTCGAGCTGGTAAAGCGCGCGACGCTTTTGGAACAAGTCGCCGGGCTTTCCGACGAGGCCCGCGCCTCGGAGCTGTCGCTGGTCTATTTCGATGGCGTTTTCAGCCACGCCATCCGCAAGCGCCCGCCGCCCGGCGAGTTCCGCAGCAACTCGCGCTATGGGCCGACTCGCACCGCCGAGACGCCGCCGCGTGAAGTGACGGAGCAGGGCGCGGCCTG
>CAMDOT010000044.1 GCA_945903635.1 Rhizobium sp. Q54
ATCCGGACCGCAATGCCCAGTTCGACCATATCAATGTCGAGGTTTTGGCGGCTCAGGCCGCCGGGCAACCCGTCATCTCGGTCGACACGAAGAAAAAGGAGCTGATCGGCAATTATCGCAACGGCGGCACGGACTATCGGCCGAAGGGCAAGCCGCAACGCGTCAAGGTGCACGACTTCGAAGACAAGAACCTCGGGAAGGTCACGCCTTATGGCGTGTACGACATCGCGGCAAACAGCGGTTGGGTCAGCGTCGGTATCACGCACGACACCGCCGGGTTCGCCGTGTCGGCCATTGCCACCTGGCTGAAGAAAATGGGGCGGCGACGCTACCCCAAGGCACGGCAGCTGACGATAACCGCCGATTGCGGCGGCTCCAACGGTGCGCGTGTGAGGCTGTGGAAAGTCGAACTGCAGAAGTTCGCCGACCGGACGGGGCTGGCGATCAAGGTTCTCCACTATCCGCCGGGTACCTCGAAGTGGAACAGGATCGAGCACCGGATGTTTTGTCACATCACGCAGAACTGGCGAGGCCGACCGCTTGCCGATCGTGCTACCGTGGTCGAGCTGATTGCCGCAACCACAACGAAGACCGGTCTCAAGATCAAAAGTGCGCTCGATACACGGACCTACGAGAAAGGCATCAAGGTCGGCAAGGCCGAGATGGAAAGCCTCGACATCCGAGGCGACACCTTCCATCCTGAATGGAACTACACCGTCATGCCAAGGACTGCTAAATCGTTGTAGTTATAGTTGAGGGTGTCCTTAGCGCCTGCGGCGTTCCTCGTCTTCCCGCTTGCGCCTTTCGTGCTCGGCCGACGCGCTGCGATAGGCGCGCCACGCCAGGACGAGGGCAACCAGGGAGCAGGCAACGCCCACGATCATTGTCATTGGCTTGTTTTGCTCATCGGGACGATTTGACATTTAAAGCCTGCCGGCAAGCCCAACCGGGTTGAAGCAATGCGCTCGTTAGGGCGCGCCGCAGTAAACAGACGTCGTCCCTGGATATCCTCGGCAATCTCCATGCTGACGGCCGCGATTCCCGAAGCTGATCTTGAGCCAACTACATCAATTCGCCACGTGCCGTTCCTGACGTCGTCGAGGGCCTCCAACAGTTGCACGTAGTCTCGGAGAACTCTTCCAGCTCCGACAGCTTCGAGCACCTGCGCATTGTATTCTTCTTGACCCGGAAGAACCTCAATTATCAAAAGCGGCTTGCACGCAGCAAGGACCTCGCCAACGGAAATGCCTCCCGCCTTTCCGATTACTACGTCTGCTTTTCGCAACAACTCCGGCATGTTCCTGGCAAAACCAACGACTTCAACTCGCTTCGACCAGTTTCTCTGGCGAACCAAATATTCAACTCGAGCACGCAAACGACGGTCGTGCCCACACACAAACGTAAAGGTCAACGAGGTCTGTTCGGAAACAAGCTTCATCAAAGTCGGCAAATGCCAAGCTGCGCGCAACGCCTTGGCACCGAATGACACGACTACATGAAAAGCGGCTGTCTTGGCGGCTTGGCTCTTGAGATCGAAGAAGGCATGCCCGACAGGAAGTCCCGTCAGATTGATACGACCTTCTCTCTTCCTTGCGACTGCCGCGGGACAAGCAAAAACCGACCTGCAATCAGCAAAGATTGCGTCAACGCCTGGAAGCACTTGCAAACTGTGGACGACTAAGTCCGTCGCTACGACACCAAGATAAAACTCCTGCCGCCTCTTCCACCAAACAGCGGCGCAGGCAGCCCCTGGATGCAAAGCGACAACCCCCGCAACGTCAACTTGCGCATATCGCTCCGCTAATCGATCCCCGATCGGTCGATACAGTCGACTGAAGTAACTGCCGAGCAAATCATCGGTGACGACCCACCGATGCAACCATCCATAAACGGATCGGAAGCCCGGCCAAGTCGAAGCGGCTTGCCAAAGTCGCTCGATGCTCCACCTTTGCAAAGGCGATGCGTAGTCACACAAATTCTCGTGCCGAACATCCCATTCCGGTACTAGCTTCCGCAAGCTCCGCGCCAAGCTCATGCCAGCTTGTACATGTCCATAGCCGCTGGTCGCCGACAAAAGGAGAAGTATGGGACGTTTCATCTTCTTCTGCTGATGGAGTCAAATGGTAGCGTGCAGTATTGCAACATCAAACACAGCAAGAAGCCACAAGATCAGACCGGTCCTGATGATCGTTCCCAAACCACTCGCAACCACGATCCAGCCTGCCTTGGTCCACGACAGGCCGGCGCTCCACGCGTAGATGACAGTCGAGGTACGCATCGGCGCAAAGGGAATAGCCTGACAGGCAAAATACAAAACTGCTGAAGAACGACCAATCCAAGTTCCTTCGAACGGATGATCGCCAAAATTTCGCGTCAACCATTCAGGCGGTTGCGCCGTCTTCCGTGCTAACAGCCCTACTATGCATGCCAAGATCAAGGAGCCGATCGCCTTTCCAATGCAAGCAGCGACAAAGAGTTTCCACGTGGCGACCTTCCCAAAAAAGACCAGAGGCGCTTCCGAAGGAGTCGGCAGGATGATGGCACACAGGGCCGTATAGACGACCGTGCCCGTTAACATTAGGCGCTCGCTTACTTCCCTTAGCATGATCAGCCAATCCAGCGCTCTCACGCCAAATTGGTCGGCTGCGCTCGAAAAGAAGTAAACGCCGAGTAGAATCATCAGCGCGACGTAGTATTGCAGCCATTGAGCTGCTCGTAAAAGATTGGCCGTATTTCCCAGTTCGCGCCCATTGTAGGATTGTTCGAATGCCCGCTCATGCCCGGGAGATGAAAGACTGAAGTATTTGTATGCGAGCATGACACCTATGTAACAAACGGTTACGGAATAGAAGTAGTGGTATATTTTCGAGTCTAGAGAAACGTGAGCCAAAAACGTGAGTGTTATCAAACTTCCCCAGAACAGCAAAATTCGCCACACGCCAGACAACGCGTGGGGCGTTATGAAGCCATCTGCGTAAAAGATCTTCGTCAGAAACCGTGGCGCGACATTCGTCTCATAGCCCATCACTTCTAGTTTTAACCGCCCGTTAATCGCGATCTCGATCTCTTTCATGCGCCGGCGCAGGATCAGAAACATGTATGCAGCGCTCATGACCGTCGAGACTAGGTAGAAGGCAAAGCACGCAGCAAGGCACAGAACAAAGAGCCGAGCCACCTCGGGCAATGCGTTCAGTACAGCCTTCTCCTTGAACACCACTCCAGCAACGCTCACCAACACTAAGCCAAGGAGTTGCATATAGTTTGTCTGCTGATTGTAGATGGCGAGCTGTTGGAGTATCTCCTGACGATGCAATTTGTACTCTTCCAGGAGCACGTTAACCGTCAAGTCGTTCTCTGAGCCATTCTTTCGCACGGCTGGTCGCAGCACCTCGCGACCGAGGACGTATTGTCGCTGCATCTAATTTTACCCCAGAAGCCTAGGCACAGATGGACGGCCAGCATCACGCGTACTCGGGTAAGAGTTTAGAGATAAAACGCCGAATACAACAACCTTAAGTTGACTTTTGGAGTCACTATGACAGGTAATACCGCCGTCACCTGTCGTCCCAAGTCACTTGTCAGCAAAGAACCTAGCTACCACCAGATCACTCCACGGCTGGTCGCTGCCGGCACCGTGGAAGCCGACGTGGCCGCCGGACTCCGGCAGCAGCGGCACGAGCACCTTGTTGGCTGCCCAATCATAGCTGCGATAGAGCGCGGCTGGAATCCAGGGATCGTCGCCCGCCGCCAGCATCAGGGTCGGCACGCGGATGTCCGCCATGAAGCGCAGCGGCTTGCAGCTTTCATAGTAATTCTCGGCGTTGCCGAATCCGTAATGCGGCGCGATGAAGACGTCGTCGTACTCCCACACCGTGCGTGAATTCCCGATCGCCGCCCGTTCAGTGCCAGAAAGCATCGCGCCCTCGCCCATCGCCTCGATCTTCATCTGGCTCAGGAGATGGTGATGATAGAGCCGGTTGCGCGCCCGCATGATGTTGCGGCAGGTGACGGCAAGGTCGATCGGGGCGCAGACGCTGACAGCCGCTTTCAGGGGCGAGGCCGCCCCCTCCTCACCCAGGTATTTCAGCAGCATCGCGCCGCCCAGCGAGTAGCCCACGGCCGCCAGCCCGTCCTGCGTGAGATCGGCCGGCAGCAGCGACAGCAGCATGCGGAAATCCTGGCTGCGACCGGCATAATAGTGCCCGCCGCACAAAGCCCGCGACGGACCCGCGCCACGCAGGTTGAGGCGCAGCACGCGATGGCCCCGGTCGAGCAGCAGGCGCGCCTGGCTGAGGACGTAGGAGCTGTCCTCGCTGCCGGTCAGTCCGTGGATCAGCAGCACCAGCGTCGCCTCGGCCCTGGGCACCGCCGGCCGGTGCAGCGTGGCCAGCAGCGTATCGCCGGTGCCATCGGTCAGCGGAAAGCACAGCCGCTCACTGGTATGAGGGATGAGGTCAACGGCGCCGCCGCGCAGGCGGTTCGCCATCGTCTGCAGATCGCCGCCCCACCAGGGAAAGCGTGGACGGAAGGGTGGGATATCGAGAGAAGGAATGGACGTGTGCACGGCTAGTCCTTATTCACGGCCGGCACAAAGATGGCAACGCCCTCCCCCTCTCCAGGCTCGGCCCTGCTCGGCGTCTTGTTCGCCGTCTGCGCCGCGGCGGTTTTCAGCACCGCCGGCGTCATCGTGCGCCGCATCGATCTGCCCGCTTGGGATATCTCTTTTTGGCGCTCCGCTTTCCTCGTGACCGCGATGCTGCCGCTATTGCTTTGGCAGCGCCGGCGGGTCTGGATCGACGTGCGCAACGCGGGTCCCGCCCTGCTGCTGAGCGCGCTGCTCCTTGCCGGCAGCTTCGTCGCCTTCATCCTGGCCCTCGGCCTGGCGCCGGTCGCCAACGTCCTGATCATGTTCGGGGCGACGCCGTTCATCACCGCGATAGCGGCCCGCCTCTTCCTCGGCGAGAAGCTGCACACCCATACCATCCTCGCCATGGCGGTGGCGGTGGTGGGGCTTGCCATCAGCGTTGCCGGTTCGCTGCAGGCTGGCGCGCTGGCCGGCATGGCCGTGGCCTTCATCGTCGTGCTCTGCATGAGCGGCAATTACGTGGTCGTCCGTCATCGCCGCGACGTCGGCATGGCGCCGGCGATCTGGCTGGCCGGCGTGATATCGGGACTGGTGGCACTCCCCTTCGCCCATCCCGAAACGGTCATGTGGTCGCAGGTGCCGTGGCTGCTGGCGCTCAGTCCCGGGCAGCTTGCCGGTGGTCTGCTGCTCTACATGGCGAGCCTCAAGCGCATTCCCGCCGGCCGGGCCGCCTTGCTCGGCCTGCTCGAGTTGGTCCTGGGTCCGATCTGGGTATGGCTGTTCGACGGCGAGAAGCCGGACGACCTCACCTTGATCGGCGGCAGCATCGTCATTGCCGCCGCCGCGGCCAATGTGTGGCTGGATTCGCGGCGACCCACCGGTTAGGACCCGAACATGAGAACCCTCGCGTCTTCGGTCACTGCCGCCTTCTTGCTGTTGGGGACGCCGTCGCCGCTTCTCGCCGAACCTGTCGCCTCGCTCGCCGACGGCCGCGCTGGACGCATCGAGTTTCGCTCCGAAACGCCAAACGGGCCGACCGAACTTGCCCGCCGGACCTATCCGGTGGCCGGATCGGTCGTCGTCGGCACTCTGGTCCTGCCGCAGACCGCCGACGGTAGAATACCGGCGATGGTCATCGCCCATGGCAGCGGCGGAATTCTTCCGGGCCGCGAAGATGCCTGGGCGGCGCGGCTCAACGCGCTCGGCATCGCCACCTTCGTGGTCGACAGTTTCACCCCGCGCGGCCTGCAGTCGACGTCGCGCGATCAGAGCCGGCTTTCGACGATGGCCAATCTGGCCGATGCGCTCGCCGCCTTGCGGCTGCTCGCGACCCACCCGCGCATCGACCCGGCGCGGATCGGTGTCATGGGTTTTTCACGGGGCGGTCAGGTCGCACTGTACAGCGCCCTGGAACCGTTGCGGCGCGGCATGGTCGACGGCGACCTCCGCTTTGCCGCCCACGTCGCGCTCTACCCTTCCTGCAGCATTCCCTACCGCGCCGAGCAGGTGAGCCGCGCGCCGATCCTGATGCTGCTCGGCGGCGCCGACGACTATACGCCGGCCGCCGCGTGCCGCGACTATGCCGCCTGGTTTGCCGCCAAGGGTGTCCCGATCCAGGTCATCGCCTACGAAGGCGCGTATCACGATTTCGACATCCCGGACCCGCCGCGCGTCCTGCCGGCCCTGCAAAGCGCCCGTGGATGCAAGGCGGAAGTCGATGTCGACGACGGTGTCGTGCGCCGGCTCGACACTGGCGAGGCGCTCCGCGACCCGACGGCGATTTCCGCCTACTTCCGCACCTGCATGCAGCGTGGTGCGACCATGGGCGGCGATGCCCCGGCGCTTGCACGCGCCGAACAGGATGTCGCCACGTTTCTTCGCAATACCTTTAAGCTCTCGGTGCGATGAATGGCGTCATGACCGGCTGGATTTGCGGCGGATCACTGGCTAAGAACGGAGCATGACCCAGAATGCTAAGGGCCCCCTGTCGGGCATCACCGTCGTCGACCTCTCCCGCATCCTGGCGGGTCCCTACTGCACCCTGCTGATGGCCGAGATGGGCGCGCGGGTGATCAAGGTCGAGCCACCCAAGGGCGGCGACGACGCGCGTGCCTACGGGCCCTTCGTCAACGGCAAGTCGACCTATTTCGCCTCGGTCAACCGCGGCAAGGAAAGCATCGCGCTCGACCTCAAGAGCGACGCCGACCGCAAGATCTTCGAGAAGCTGCTCGAGAAGGCCGATGTGGTGGTCGAGAACTTCCGCCCCGGCACGATGGAGAAGCTGGGCTACGGCTGGGAGACGCTGCACGCCAAATACCCCAAGCTGATCTACGCCGCGGCGTCGGGCTTCGGCCACTCGGGCCCGAACTCCAAGGACCCGGCCTACGACATGGTCATGCAGGGCATGGGCGGTATCATGAGCATCACTGGCAACGAGGGCCAGCCGCCCTCCCGCGTCGGCATGTCGATCGGCGACATCGGCGCCGGGCTCTACACCGCGGTCGCGGTCAACGCCGCCCTCGTCCACCGGCTCAAGACCGGGGAATCCACCAAGGTCGACATCGGCATGTTCGACTGCCAGCTGGCACTGCTCGAGAATGCCATCATGCGCTATACGGTCGAGGGCGAGATCCCCGGCCCGCTCGGCGCCCGTCATCCCACCATCACGCCCTTCCAGGCCTTCAAGACCTCCGACGGCGCGATCATCATCGCCGCCGGCAACGACGGTCTCTTCGTCAAGACCTGCGACGCGCTCGGCCGGTCCGACATGGCGGCCAGCCCCGACTACAAGACCAATGCGCTGCGCCAGAAGCACCACAAGAAGCTCGAGCATGAGATCGAGTCGGTCCTGAAGGCCAACACGACGGCGCACTGGATCGCGGTCGTGTCCAAGGCCGGCGTGCCCTGCGGGCCGATCAACAACATCGCCCAGGCGCTGGAGCACCCGCAGGTCGCAGCGCGCAACATGGTGGTCGAGGTTCCCGACGGCAGCGGCGGCACGCTCAGGCTCGCCGGCAATCCGCTTAAAATGTCGGCCTTCGCCGATCCTACGACGCGGGCCCCGGCGCCCGATCTCGACGGCGATCGCCAGGCCATCCTGTCCTACGTCGGCGGCTAGATCGTGCGGGCGCCCCCGCGATGATCATGCTTCGCCTCGGCGCCGGCCTGCTGAAGTTTCTGGCGGGCACGGCGCTTGCGATCGCGGTCTTCCTTACCGGCGCCTACTTCCAGGTGCGCGGCGCGCTGCCGCCCTACAGCGGCCACGTCGAGGCTGCCGGGCTGAAAGCCCCGGTCGAGATCCTGCGCGACAAGAACGCGGTGCCGCACATCATCGCCGGCTCGATCGAGGATGCCGCTTTCGGCCTCGGCTACGTCCATGCCCAGGACCGTTTCTGGCAGATGGAGCTGATGCGCCGGTTGGGTCAGGGCCGTCTCTCCGAGATCATTCCGCCGAGGGTGATCGGCAGCGGCCTGATCGACACCGACCGGACCATGCGCGGCCTCGGCGTCTACCGGCAGGCGGGCGAAAGCGTGAATGCCCTCTCGCCCGGCACGCGCACCCTGCTCGAATCCTACGCCGCCGGCGTCAACGCCTGGTTGGCCGACGACGACCAGCAGTTCGGCCTCGAACTCACCCTCATCAAACTGCTGTCGGGCGGCCGCTACCGGCCCGATCCGTGGCGGCCCGCCGATTCGCTGGTCTGGGCCAAGCTGATGGCGCTCGGCCTCGACGGCAACTGGCGTGCCGAGCTGCTGCGTCTCAGGCTCGCCCAGAAGATCGGCGACGCCGGCGTAAAATTCCTGATCGAGCCGTCGGGCGACAACGCGGACGCCACGCTGGCGATCGTCCGGGCGGCAACGCAGGGCATCGATCTCGACCGGCTCTATCGTGGCACCGACAATATCGCCACGCGCAAGCGCGAGGCTTCGAACGAATGGGTGCTGTCGGGCGCCCACGCGGTGTCGGGCAAGCCGCTGCTCGCCAACGACCCGCACCTGGCGCTCACCTTTCCTGGCATCTGGTATCTCGCGCGCCTGATCGGCCCCGGCTTCGACATCCGCGGCGCCTCCTCGCCCGGCTCGCCCGCCATCGTGCTCGGCCACAACGGCACGATCGGCTGGGGTTTCACCACGACCAATCTCGACAGCCAGGATCTGTTCGTCGAGCGCGTCGATCCGACCGATCCCAGCCGCTACATCACGCCCGACGGCGCGCGGCCGTTCGCCGTCCGTGACGAGACGATCAACGTCCTGTGGGGTGATCCGGTGCCGCTCCGCGTGCGCCAGACCCGGCACGGCGTGGTGATCGACGATTTCATCGCCCGCCGCGCCGACCAGCCGAACGTGGCCAGCCTCACCCCGGCCGGCCACGTGCTGGCGTTGCAGGCGACCGCTCTCGACGGCGCCGATACGTCGGCGGAAGGCTTCGCCCGTCTCGGGCTCGCCCAGAACTGGGACGAATTCCTGACGGCGGCGCGCAAGATCGTCTCGCCGATGCAGAACATCGTCTATGCCGACACCGCCGGAAACACCGGCCTGATCTCGCCGGCGCGCGTGCCGATGCGTCGCAAGGGCGACGGTTCGATGCCGGTGCCGGGCTGGACGGGCGAATACGACTGGGCGGGTTTCGTACCCTTCGATGCCCTGCCCCGCGCCTACAACCCGGCCAGCGGCATCCTGGTCAACGCCAATGCCCGCGTGGTGTCGGACTACTATCGCTACTTCATCACCCGCGACTGGGCCGAGCCCTACCGCCAGCGCCGTGCCGGCCAGCTTCTGCGCGAGGTCGAGCGCCATCCGGTCTACGGCATGATCGTGATCCAGGCCGACAATCTTTCGCTCGATGCCGTCGACATGGTGCCTGTGCTGCTGAAGTCGGCGCCGCGCAACCCGCGGGCGGCGAAGGTCCACGACCTGCTCGGCCGATGGAACCACTTCATGCTGGCGAGCCGGCCGGAGCCGCTGATCTACACCGCCTGGATCACCGAACTGCAGCGTGGCCTGCTGGCCGACGAACTGGGCAACGAGCTCTACCAATCGTTGGCCTCGCCCAACGTGCCGCTGATGATGCGCGTCCTGCGTGACCAGCCGGGTTGGTGCGACGACGGCGGCACCCGCGTTGCCGAGACCTGCGACGACGCCATCGCGCTCGCGCTCGAGCGCGCGCTCGACGGGATCGCGCGCCGGCAGGGTTCCGACATCGACGCGTGGCAGTGGGGTCGCGAGCACCTCGCGGTCCATCGCCATCCGCTGTTCGACGGCGTGCCGCTGCTGCGCGACCTCGCCTCGGTGCGCTTCCCGTCCGACGGCGGCGCGCAGACCCTGAACCGGGCCCAGCCGTCGTATCTCGGGCCGCGGCCCTTCGATGCCGTGCACGGCGCCGGCTACCGCGCCGTCTACGACTTCGCCGATCTCGAGAACAGCCGCTTCGCCATCCCCCTGGGGCAATCGGGCAACATGCTGTCGCCGTGGGCGCGCAACTTCGTCGACCGCTGGCAGGCCCTGAAATACATCGAGATCGGCGGCACCCGCGCCGAGGCCGCCCGCACCGCCGTGGGCACGCTCACACTCGCGCCACCGAGCCGCTGACGGTCACGCCTCCGGCGCGGGCGATGCCTGTCGGGTCACCTGCAACTTGTCGATGCGCCGACCGTCCATGTCGACGACCTGGAAGCGCCAGTCTTCGTGGATGAACCATTCACCGGCCTCAGGCAGGTGGCCGAACTCGGCCAGTGCAAAGCCCGCGATGGTGTGGAATCGGACCTTGGCCGGCGGCTTGACGTCCAGCCGCTCAAAGATGACGTGGGCCGCCGCCATGCCGTCGATGAGAAACGTGCCGTCGTCGCAAGCGACGACGTCGGGCTGCTCGCCGTCCTGGTCGGGTAGATCTCCGGCCAGCGCCTCCAGCAGGTCGGATTGGGTGACGATGCCTTCGACACCGCCATACTCATCGACGACGACCGCCAGCCGCACCGGAGCCTGCTTGAACTGTTCGAGCACCTTGAAGATCGGCATGCTCTCGTGAACCATGAGGGGCTGGCCGACAGCGGCCAGCACGTCGAGATCGCCGCCGCCGAGCACCTGGGCAAGCAGCGTCCTCTTGGCGACAACACCCAGCAATTCGTCGATGCTGCCACGCGCGAGCAGGAGTTGCTCGCGCCGGCTTTCGAGAATGCTCTTCAGGGTCTCCTCGCGATTGTCATCGGCGTCGATCCAATCGACTTCGGTGCGCGGCGTCATGATGTCGCCAATGCGCCGGCTCCCGATGTCGAGCGCCCGCACCACAACTTCCTCCTGCGCCTGCTGCAGGAGGCCGGCCTCCTGGCTTTCGACGACCAGGAGTTTCAGTTCCCCCGCCGAATGCAGCGACGCCTCACCGGTCCCGGATTGCAGGCCGCAGAGGCGGAGCACGAGATTGCCGAGGCCGTTCAGGACGGTGATCGCCGGGCTGAGCAACCAACGGAACAGGGCCAGCGGACGCACGATCCACAATGCGGTGGCCTCGCTGCGCTGCAGCGCGAGACTCTTTGGCGCAAGTTCCCCCAGCACGATGTGCAGCGCCGTGATGACGATGAACGAGATCGCCACGGCGATGGCATAGGCGCTGACTCCGGCCAGAGATCCAATGGTGCCGGCCAGCCAGGGCTCGATCAGGTGCGCGATCGCGGGCTCACCGATCCAGCCCAGCGCCAGGGAAGAGATGGTGATGCCGAGCTGGGTGGCGGCGAGGTTCGAGTCGAGATGCTTCAGCGCCCCTTCCAGTGCCTGAGCGTTCATCTTTCCGGCAGCGACCAGTTCGAGCACGCGGCTGCGGCGAACGGCAACGAGGGAGAATTCGGCGGCGACGAAGAAGCCGTTGGCGCCGACCAGGAGAAGGACGGCCAACAGGCCACCGTATTCGAGCATGCAATTTTCTCCAGCAGCAGCTGCGTAGCCTGGCCTGGTTCTAGCGCGGCTTGTCGCCCGCCAAGGTGACTCGATGCATGACACGGCGATGGCCGTGATAGTCGTTGATCGGATTGTGCATGGCTGCGCGGTTGTCCCAGAAGGCGAGCGACCCCGCTTCCCAGCGGAAGCGACAGGTGAACTCCGGCCGGACCTGGTGCTCCCACAGGAAGCGCAGCAGCGGCAGGCTCTCCTTCTCGGTCCAGCCCTCGATGTGCGCGGTGTGGGCCTCGCTGGTGTAGAGCGCCTTGCGACCGGTCTCGGGATGGCTGCGCACGATCGGATGCTCGGCCGACAAGACCTTGTGCTCGGCGCCGGCCGCCTTCATGCGGTCCTCGCGGGTCTTGGTGACCTCGGCCTTGACCGACGAGCTGACGCCCATCAGCCCTTCCAGCGTCTGCTTCAGCCCGTCCGACAGCGCCTCGTAGGCGAGATACTGGTTGGCGAACATGGTATCGCCGCCGTAGGGCGGCACTTCCAGGGCAAGCAGCATGCTGCCCATCGGCGGCTCGGCCAGATAGGTCGTGTCGGAATGCCAGATGCCGCCGAAGTTGTTGCGCTCGTGCTCGAGTTTCACCACCGGCGTGATCATCGGTGCCTCGGCCAGGCCCTTGAGCTGCGGATACTCCATCGGCGTGCCGAAGCGGCGCGCAAACGCAACCTGCTGCGGGGGCGTGACCTTCTGGTCGCGCAGGAAGATGACGAGATGGTCGAGGAAGGCCTGGCGCATCTCGCCCACGACGTCGTCCTCGAGATCGCGCGAGATGTCGACGCCGTGAATTTCCGCGCCCAGCGCTCCGGCGATCGGCCGTACTTCGATGTGTCGGTAGTTGCGCATCTGCCTCATCCCTTCGTCCACGGGGGCGCCGTCTTCGCCATGAAAGCCTTGATCCCCTGGCCCGCCTGCGGCCGGCGCAGGAGGCCGACGAGGCTTTCCGCTGCGTCGTCGAGCACCGCGCGATCATCCTCCGTGGCGCAGGCCAGCACCAGACGCTTCACGGTCGCCAGCGCCTGCGGCTCCATCTTCAGAATGTCGTCGAGCAGGCCGCGCAGGATCGAGCCGAGCTCCGCCGTCGTGCGGTAGAGGTAGCGGCCGATCCCCAGGCGATGGGCTTCCACGGCATCGATGACCCGGCCACTGACGGCAAGATCGCGCGCCGCTCCCTCGCCCAGCCGGCGCACCACGAAGGGGATCACCTGCGAGGGAATGAAACCCACCTTCGGCTCGGGCAGGCCGAATCTCGCACTGTCGTGCAGGATCACCACGTCGGAGCAGCACGCCATGCCGAAACCGCCGCCCACGGCCGAACCCTCGACGATGGAAATCGTGGCCTGCGGCAGGGTATTGAGGGCCAGCAGCGCGTCGCCGAACTGGCGGTAGGGCGGCACCAGCGGATCGGCAGCGCCGTTGGCCGGCTTTGGCGGCATGTCGGCCATGGCGTCGAGATCGCCGCCGGCACAGAAATGCCCGCCGGCGCCGCGCAACACCAGCACACGGCAGGCCGGGTCGGCGCGCACCCGGCCGAACGCATCTTCCAGCTCGAGCATCATATCGTGCGTGAGCGCGTTGCGTCGCTCGGGACGGTTCAGCACCAGCCGCGCCACCGCGCCGTCCCGCTCGAGCTTGATGTGGGCATAGGTCTGTCCGGCCATGGGCAAAGTCTTAGCGGGCGGGTATCCTGCCAACAAGATGGTGCGTTTCGTGGTTCCGCTGCTCGCAGCGATCTTGTCGATTTCCTCGGCCTCGGCGCAGGATTGGGCGACGGTGTCGACCCCGTCGCCCGGCCCGACCCAGTCGATCGGCTTCTATACCGCGGGTTGCCTCCAGGGAGCGCAGGCCCTGCCACTCGATGGCCCAGGCTACGAGGCGATCCGCGTCAGCCGCAACCGCTACTGGGGTCAGCCCGTCACGCTCGATTTCATCAAGACGCTGGCGGAGAAGATGCGTGCGGCCGGCCAAGCCCATCTCTACATCGGCGACATCGGCCAGCCACGCGGCGGCCCCGCCCCCTCCGGCCATGCCAGCCATCAGGTCGGCCTCGACGCCGACATCTGGTTCGAGCGCCAGCCCGGCGCGCGGCGAGCGCCGGCCGATCGCGAGAATCCTCGCCTGCGCTCGCTGGTGAACGCCGATGACAGCGGCATCGACGACACGGTCTTCAGCCAGCAGCACGTTCTGCTGCTGCGCACGGCCGCCGAGATGCCGAACCTCGACCGCATGTTCGTCAACAAGTGGATCAAGCAACGTATCTGCAATACCGCCACGGGCGACCGGAGCTGGCTGCGCAAGCTCGTTCCCTGGTTTGGCCATGACGAGCATTTCCACATCAGGCTCTATTGCCCGCCGGGCAATCCGCAATGCCAGGCACAGGCCACCTACTCCGACGACGACGGTTGCGGCGAAGCGCTCGACTCCTGGTTCCGCAAGGCGCCGGTCACGCCGCCGCCGGCCGCGGCCGCAAAACCCTACCGGCCCAAACTACCGGCTGCCTGCCAGCAAGTGCTGAAAGCGCCCTGAGCGACGCTCAGGATAGGCCGCCGCAAGTGTCGGCGCGGGTCCGGGCATCCGAGTCGATCGGCTCCCATCCACCGACCGTCAAATGGCGTCGCCACTGCACCACGCTCGTGCCACTGCCGGTCCGCTGTATGATGTAGTTGATGGCCAGCTGCATGCCATCCCCCAAAGCCAGCGTCACCGTGGCCGTACCGGCCTCGGGCTGGATCCGCGGCACGCCGGTGAACCCACCGATTGGTTGTGCCGCCAGACAGTTCGCCATGACCGTGTAGGGAACATTATAGGTCGCCGACCACAGCGGCGCGTCCGGCTGGGGCTTGGTGGTGATTCCGACGGTGGTGCAGGCAGCAACGCCCGAGGCGAGCAGAACGAAGCACAAAATCCTAGTCATCATCGCTTGCCTCTTCTCCTTCTATTCACCTTGCCCCAGCAGCGTACCGGCGCGCCTCGACGCACGGAAGAACCACTGGAAGATCTGGAAGCCGATCACCAGATAGACCACCGACAGGCCGAAGGCGATGGCGAGCATGTCCCAGTGGACGGTATTCTCCGCCAGTATGGAGCGCATGCCCTCGAAGACATAGGCCGGTGGCAGTCCCCACGCGATCACCTGCAGCCAGTGCGGCAGCACCGTCACCGGATAGTAGACGCCGCTCACCGGCATCAGGATGAACACGGCGGCCCAGGCGAAACTCTCTGCGCTCTGGCCGACCCGCATGATCATGCCGGACATGGCGAGCCCGATTGACCACGAGAACATCTGCAGGATGGCGAAGAAGGCCACCAGCGGCAGGCCGAGCGAATAGATGTTGTAGCCGAAGAAAGCCCAGGCCATCAGCGACACCGGGATCAGCCCCAGCAGCGTGCGCAGGAGGGCCGCGATGATGATGCCGGTCGCCATCTCCCACGACCGGATCGGGCTCACGAACAGATGGCCGAGGTTGCGCGACCACATCTCCTCCAGGAAAGCGATGGAAAGCGAGAGATTGCCGCGCACGACCACTTCCCACAGCAGCAGGCCCGACAGCAGCACGCCCGCGGCTTGGGCGATGAACGAGGCCTGCGGCAGCAGGTACTGGGTCATGAAGCCCCACATCACCATCTGCACGGCCGGCCAGTAGATCGAATCGACCAGCCGCATGATCGAGCTGCGCCAAATCCAGACGTGGCGCATCACCAGGGCGTAGATCCGCTCGATGGAGCCGCTCACGACGACGCCTCCTCTTTCTTCAGCGTGTCGAGTCCGCGGCCGCGACCGCGTGCCATGTCGAGAAACACCTCTTCCATGTCGTCGCGGCCGAACCGTTCGATCAGCTCGCGCGGGCTGCCGCGCTCGAACACGCGGCCGGACTGCAGCAGGATCACGTCGTCGCACAGCCGTTCGACCTCGCTCATGTTGTGCGAGGCGAGCAGGATCGTGGCATGGGTCTCGCCCTGGTACTCCTTGAGATAGCTGCGCACCCAGTCGGCGGTATCGGGATCGAGCGACGCGGTCGGTTCGTCGAGCAGCAGCACGTCGGGCCGGTTGATCAGCGCCTTGGCCAGCGCCACCCGCGTCTTCTGCCCGGCCGACAGCTTGCCCGCCGGGCGCTCGAGGAATTCCGAGATCTGCATGCGCCCGGCGATCTCCTCGACGCGCTGGTTGACCTGCTTCACGCCGTACAGACGCCCGTAGAACAACAGATTCTGCCGCACCGTGAGGCGATGCGGCAGGTCGACGTAGGGCGAGGAGAAATTCATCCGCGGCAGCGCCGCGTAGCGCCGCTTCAGCATGTCGACGCCCAGCACCTCGATCTGGCCGGACGTCGGCTCCAGCAATCCGAGCAGCATGGCGATGGTCGTGGTCTTGCCCGCCCCGTTGCCGCCCAGCAGTCCGAGCACGGTGCCGCGCGGCACCGTGAAGGTCAGGTCGTCGACTGCGACGACCTCGCCGTACATCTTGCGCAGATGCCGGACACTGATGGCGGGGCTGTTGGGCATGCTGGCATCATAATGCCTTGATCGCCGCTTCGATGCGATCGAGGCCCATGCTCAGTCGCTCTGCACCCGAGGCAAAGCAGAGTCGGATGTTGCCGGTGCCGCCCGGCCCGAAGGCCTCGCCGGGCGCGAGGCCCACCTTGTATTCCTTCGCCAGCTTCTTGCAGAAGGCCATGGTGTCGTCGACGCCGTCGACGGAGAAGAAAGCGTAGAAGGCCGCTTCCGGCCTCGCGATGGTGACCTTGGAGAGGCCGGACAGGCGCTGGAAAACCTGCTCGCCGCCGGCGCGACAGCGCTCGACCATCTGCCCCAGGAAATCGTCGCCCTTCTCGATCGCCGCGATCGCGCCCCTCTGCAGGAACGCCGGCACACCCGAGGTGTTGATCTGGACGAGCTTGGCGATCTGGTCGCCGAGCTGGGCGGGATGCGTGAGCCAGCCCAGCCGCCAGCCGGTCATCGCCCACGGCTTGGAGAAGCTGTTGAGCACGATCAGCGGATCGTCGGGACCGGCGTGCTCCAGGAAGGACGGCGCCACCTGTCGGCCGTCGGGCCGCTTGGTGTAGATCAGCCGGGCATAGACCTCGTCGGCCATGATCCAGAGGCCGCGCTTGCGGGCGAAGTCGAGCAGCGCGCGCTGCTCGTCCGACGACATCATCCAGCCGGTCGGGTTGCCCGGCGAGTTTACGAAGATCGCCCGCGTGCGCTCGTCGACGGCATCGAACACGCGCTGCAGGTCGAGCGTCCAGCCGCCCCGCGCCGTCCGCTCGAGCGCCACGTATTTCGGCACACCGCGCATCAGCTTGGTGGCCGAGGTGATGTTGGGCCAGATCGGCGAGATGATCACCACGTTGTCGCCGGGATCGAGCAGCATCTGAACGGACAGCAGGATCGCCTGCATGCCGCCGGTCGTGACGCTGATGCGGTCGACCGGGCACTTGATGCCGTAGAGCCGCTCGGTATAGGCGCTGAGCGACGCCCGCAGCTCGGGGATGCCGCGCTGCCACGTGTAAAACGTCTCGCCCGCCTGCAGGGCCGTGGCCGCCGCGTCGCGCACAAAATCAGGAGTCACGAGGTCGCCCTCGCCGAACCACAACGGCACGACGTCGGGGTCGCCGAACACGCTCATGGCGACGTCGGAGATCGGCGATTCGGGCAAAGTCCCGATCGGGCCGCTCAGCGAGGCACCGAGGCCCGGCGGCAGGAAACGAGTGTCGGTATGCATGGCTTCGGAACTAGCGCATCGTCCGGTCCTGCGCCAGCACCCCCACCGGCACATCAGAGCGAGACTTTCTCATAGGCGTCTCGCTCATAGGCGTCCCGACGTCACGCTGGACGCGCCCGAGCCCCGGTTCGGATGACAGTGCGGCGTCAACGCGTTACGCTCCGGCCGGGAGGGCGCATGCCAAACGAAAACAAAGAATCAACTCTCAAAACTTGGCTGGCCGAGCAATACGGCGGCACCTACTCTGACGGCCGGCGCTGCGACGAGCTGGGCTATCTGCAGTGCAAATTGATCCTCAAGCCCGAACGCTTCACCTCGGCCCACGTGTTCAAGGAGTTCGCGGCCCTCGTGCAACGCGCCGCCACGGCGACCGGCGTCGGCTATCAGCACACCCCCAAATCGCAGCAGCGGCCCGAGGTGCGCGAGGTCCTGTTCCTCGATACCGGCGGTTACCACCTCTACAACAACTCGTTCATCTGCCGGCGGCGCATCGCCTACGAGGACGGCTTCGCGATCGGCGATCCCGAGATCGTCTTCAAGTACCGCAGCGACGACATGGCCAAGGCCCAGGCCATCGACGTGCGGCCGCACATCGACGGCAAGTACAAGATCAAGTTCAAGCTCGAGATCATGCCGCTCAAGGACCGCATCGGCGGCATGCGGCGCCTGCTGTCGCACAATGTCGAGTTCGGCTTGAGCCAGGCGCCGCAGGCGGCGCGCGTCGTGATGTCGTCGCTCGGCCACATGTCGCTGCCGGAACTCACCCAGATCTTCCCGGCCCTGTCGGTGATCTCCTGCGAGGGGCCCGACGACGTCTCGCTGGTCAACCAGACCATCGTCGAGGAGCTGCTGCAGGACATCTGCTTCCTCGACTTCGGCCATCACACAGCCGCAACCGCCAATCTCGGCCTGTGGCGCGCGCGGGGCGACCACCATGCCTTCGTCGGCGAATTCGCCTACCAGCTCCGCTTTCCCGGCCCCGCCGACATCAGCCACAAGGCGCTGCTGGCCTGCGAGCATTTCTTCCTCGAACTGCAGCAGATCGCCGGCGACTGGCTGGCGCTCACCACGACCAAGACCGGCGCGGTCTACCGCCTAAAAGGTAATCCACCGCAAGCCCACGAATGAACACCCACGCCGCTGCCCCCAAGGGGCCCAAGCTTCCGCTCGCCCCGCCGCCGTCGCTGTGGCGGCTGTTCCTGGGCTTCTTCATCATGGGCTCCACCAGCATCGGCGGCGGAGTCATCGCCTATCTCCGCACCGGGCTGGTGAGCCACTACCGCTGGCTCGATGACGAGACCTTCGTCGAGCTGATGGCGATCAGCCAGAGCCTGCCCGGCCTCAACGCCACCAACATGTCGATCCTGTCCGGCGACCGGCTGCGCGGCTGGCCGGGCGCCTTCTTCGCCGCGCTGGGCATGTGCCTGCCCGGTGCCGCGCTGATGACCGCCGCGGCCTTCGCCGTCGGAATCGGCGGCGACGACCCGATATCGAAGGCCTTCCTGCATGCCATCGCAGCGGGCGCCGTCGGACTGATCACCGTCGTCCTGGTGCAGCTCGGCGCCAAGGTGCTGGGTGAGATTGCCGACTATGTCTTCGTGGTGCTGACGGCCGTACTGGTCGCCTTCCTGCACGTGCCGGTGCTCATCGCCCTGGTCGGTGTCGGCGCGCTGGCCATCTGGTGGCACCGCCCCCGCAAGGGCACTGCGCCCAAGCCCGCGGATCCGCACTTCAAGGATCATCCATGAAGCAGCTCCTCGATCTGGCCGCGGTCTTTGGCTACCTCTCCCTGCTGACGGTGGGCGGTGGCATGGCCGCGTTCCCGGAGCTGAAATCTCTCACGGTCGACACTTATCACTGGGTCACCTTCCCCGAGCTGATGCATTACTACAGCCTCGGACAGCTCGCCCCCGGCCCCAACATGATGATGGTGGCCGCGATCGGCGCTCAGGTCGCGGGCCTGCCCGGCGCCGCGGTCGTTCTGGTGGCCTTCATCCTGCCGACCGGACTCCTCACCTTCGGGATCGGCCGGCTGTGGAACCGCCTCGCCAACTGGCCGTGGCGGCCAGCGGTCCAGCGTGGACTGGGCGCTGTTTCGGTCGGCCTCGTGCTGGCCGGCGGCATCGTGCTGGCCCGCGGCGCCCTCACCAATACGCTCACCGTGGCGCTCGCCGTCGGCGTCTTCGCGCTGCTGATGCTGACCAAGATCAATCCCGCCATCCCGATCGTGGCGAGCGGGCTGATCGGCATCCTCCTCTACGTGATTTAAGGGCTTTTCGGCCTCGCGCCTCTGGCGCAAAATAGCCCAATGAAGCGCCTTCTGAAGCGGATTGCCCCAGTGGTTCTGGCGGCCGGCCTGCTTGCCGGTTGCGTCACCTCATCGAACGTGGATCAGGTCCGCGCCGGCATGAGTCCCGACCAGGTGCAGACCATTCTCGGCGAGCCCGAGACGGTCGCCCATGCGCCCGGCGCGCAGTGCTCCTACTACACGGTGCTGAAGGATTTCTGGAGCCGCACACCGTGGACCCTCTCCAACCGCTATTACGTCTGCTACGACGACGGCAAGGTGAAGTCCTTCGGCCGCACCGACGTCCCGACCTCGGGCTGAACCAAGCTTACTGCTGCGCCGATCTCACTGCTGCGCCGATCTCAGGGGCCGCTCCTCGCCCGCCGTGCACGACGCTCGCAGCACGCCGATCGCCACCACACGGCCATCGATGGCCAGACAGCCGTTGTGCCAGTGCCCGGACAGCGTCTGGCCGGCAAGCTGGACCGTGCCGTACCCATCCGGGACATCGTCGGCGTAGTTGCCCTCGTAACGATTTTCGTTGTTCCAGACGTAACGGCCGAAGCCTTCGCGCCGGCCAAAGCGGTAGGTGCCCTCAAACCGGTCGATCGCCTGGCCGTGCTCGGTCCACAGCATGACGCCGCGCCCGTGCTTCAGGCCCTCGCGCCAGGCGCCTTTCCACACCGCCGTATCGCCGGGCTCGGGGTGCCAATCCCACATCCGGCATCCGGTTTCGGTATCGAACAGCCAGCCGCCGTCGTCGCAGGGCGCCGTCCAGCTGATCTGCACCGAATCGGGCGGCACCGCCGCCGCCGCGGAGCGCTGTCCGGGACTGTAGGCGAGTTGCTGCTGGGCCAGCGCCGGGCCGCCCGCAAGAAGAAAAGCCGACAGAAAAATGACGATATGCCGTCGCATGATGCCCTCTCGGACCACCGTGAACAGGACGGTCCTGGAGTAACGAGGCGCCCCTCGGAAAGGTTGCTCGGCTGGCTGTGTGAAACCATGATATCCCGGGATCGTCACAAAGTTCGCCGGATACGGAATCAGGGTCAGTCAGGAGACGATAGAATGCCTCAGCGTCAGGTTGATGCGATCGTAGCGGCCATTGCCGACATCTACGGCCAGCCCAACGAGAGCGGCATGCTGTGCTGCACGATCGAGGCCGTGAATGCCGGCGGCACCGACGTGTCGATCCAGGTCATGGCCGATTCGATCAACATCTCGCCCTATCCCTACCACGAGGAGCCGCTCACGCGCCTGGAGCTGAGCGGCGCCATGGAGGGCCTCGAGGAGATGGAACTCGAACTGGTCGATTGGGACGCCAATGCCTTCGCCACCGTGGGCACCGCCGGCAACGAGCCGGTCGATGTCGCGCGGCTGGTCGACGAGACCTTCACCAAGGTGCTGGGCTGCGACGCCGCCTACGACCCCCGCGCCTCGACCGAGGACCTCGGCTAAAAATCTGCGGCTATAAATCTGCACGCACGTGCCTGCATATTGTGAGCAGGTGCGTCACGAACGGGCCAACTCGTCGCACCCCGCCCGACACAGGCAACGTCGGCAAAGGGTTGAGCATTGAGAGGGAGCTTCCAACGCAAAAAGGAGTCCCTCTCATGAAGCACATCGTCCTCACTGCCGTCGCCATGCTCGCCGCCACCGGCATCGCCGTCGCACAGACGGCGACGCCACCGGCGACACCGACCATGCCAAAGACGCCACCGGCAGGCGCCACCACGTCGACGTCGGCGAATGCGGCCCAAGCCCAGATCGAGGCCAGCGGCTATTCCGGCGTCAAGGCGCTGAAGCGCCAGGAAGACGGTTCCTGGCGGGGCCGCGCGACGAAAAACAACGTCGAGGTTGCCGTCAGCGTCGACGGCCGGGGCAACGTCACGCAGATGTCGCGCTAAGCCGGGCCAACCTCCCCGCGCCGACCTCCCCCACGGCGCCGATGGCCGTCATTCTCCCCGGCGGCCATCACCAGTGGCCACGGCACCCGCCTCGCCTCCGGACGAGGCGGGTTTCGCGCGGGCCGATACGCGCGGGCCGATAACGGCAGCGAGCTGTGGTATGATCGACCATGGTTCTCCTGATCCTCGGTCTCGTTCTCTTCCTCGGCATCCACACGCTGACGACGTTTCGCGAGACCCGCGCGGCGATGATCGGCCGGCTGGGTGAAGGTGGCTACAAGGGCCTCTACTCCCTGGTCTCGGCCGCCGGCCTGGTGCTCATCGTCTGGGGCTTCGGCAGCTACCGCAGCGGCGGCTATATCCAGGTCTGGAATCCGCCGCAGGCGATCTTCCAGCCCATCGCCCTCGTCCTGCTGTGGTTCGCCTTCGTGGCGCTCGTCGCCACCTATGCCCCGGCGGGCAAGATCAAATCGGTGCTGCGCCATCCCATGCTGGCGGCGGTAAAGGCCTGGGCGCTCTCCCATCTGCTGGTGAACGGCGATCTGGGCTCGATGCTGCTGTTCGGCGGCCTGCTCGCCTGGGCGGTCTACGACCGGATCGCGCTCAAGCGCCGCGGCGACCTGGGTGCCGCTCCGGTCGACGGCTTCAAGCTGAACGACGCCATCGTCGTGGTCATCGGCACCGTGGCCTATTTCGCGATGATGTGGCTGCACGACTCCTTGATCGGCGTAGCCGCAAACTAGCCGGGAACGGGCGGCGTCCCTTAGTGGGCGTGGCCATGGCCATCGCCCTTGCCGTAGTGGAAGTGCGCCCCGCCGAAGCGATCGATGTGCAGCGGCTGCTTGGCGAGGCCGGGACAGAAGGTGTTCACGATCTTCTCGAGCTTATCGTAGAGCGCCTTGGCCGGCTTGCGGCCCCTGGCCAGCCGCTCCCGCGCCTGCTCGGCCTGCTTGGCAACCTTGGCGATGTCGATCAGCAGCAACTTGCGGTTCTCCATCACCATGCGCCCGCCGATCATCACCGAGTGCACGCCGGAGCCATCTTCGGTGTGTACGATCTGGTTGGTCGCATCGTTGAACGGGATCCAGTTGATGTTGCCGAGGTCGAGGAAGACGATGTCGGCCTTGTAGCCCGCCTCGAGCTTGCCGATCTTGTCGCCCAGCCCCAACGCGCGGGCGCTGCCGGCGGTGGCGGCGTGCAGCACCTCCTCGGTCGTGATCCACTGCCCGTTGTCCGGCCCCTGCACCTTGGAGACCATCGAGGCCAGCCGCATGTTCTCGTACATGTTCTGATTGTCCGAGCACGAGGCGCCGTCGGTGCCGATGCCGACATTCACCTTGGCGTCGAGCATGCCCCTCATGTCGGCCATGCCGTTGCCCAGCACCATGTTGGAGCCGGGATTGTGCGAGACCGAGGCGCCCTTGTCGCCCAACAGCTTCATGTCGTCGCCGTCGAGCCACACGCCGTGCGCCACGGTGAACTTCGGCCCCACCAGCCCAAGCGAATCCATGTAGGCCGTGAGCGAAGTACCGTAGAGCCGGTAGCCTGCGACCACCTGCACCTTCGATTCCGAGACGTGGCTGTGCAGCCCGGTGTCGTAGTCCTTGGCGAGCTTCAGACAGGCCAGCAGGAACTCGCGGCTGCAATGGTGCGGGATGGTGGGCGCGACCGCGAGGTGCACGCCGGCGCGGTCGAGCTTCCAGCCATGCAGCGCCTTCTTCATCTGCGCCACGCTCGCCTTGTAGGGCGAGAAACGATAGGCCTCGACCGCCTTCTGCAGCGACGGCGGCAGCTGGTCCATCAGCCCGGGGATCGCCTGGAAGAAACTGGTGTCGGCCACCATCGGCGCCAGCATCGCGCGCATGCCCACATCGGCATAGGCCTGGCCGATTGCGGCCAGCCCCTCCGCAGTCGGCATCGGAAATTCAGCCGCGAGGTCATAGGCTGCTGTACAGCCCTTCATCACCATCTCGGCCGCGCCGATCAGGCTGGAAAGGTACTTGTCCTCGAGCGTCCGCGCGCCGCTCATGTAGGGGCCTGCCGTCAGCAGCAGTTCCAGCGTGACGCCATCGACCATGCCCTTGGCGAGATTGCCGTGGCTGTGAGTATGGCCGTTGATCAGGCCGGGGTGCAGCAACTTGCCCTTGGCGTCGATCACCGTGGCCGAGTCCGGCGCCTGCACCTTGGCCCCGATCTCCACGATCGTGTCGCCCTTCACCAGGATGTCGGCCAGCGGCGCCGAATGGCCCTTGATGTCGACCACCCGCCCGCCACGGATCACAGTCATCGGCGCTTTTGCCATGTCACGTCCTCGTTCTAGGAAGCCATCTCAGGAGGAGACGGACGCATTGCCGCTCGACCAGGGGAAGAACACGCGTTCGGCGATCACCACGATCTGGAACAGCACGACGCCCATGATCGACAGGATTATGAGCGCCCCGAAGGCCACCGGCACCTTGAAGAAGGCGGTCGAGGTCACGATCAGGAAGCCAAGGCCCGCGTCCGCGTTCACGAATTCCGCCACCACCGCGCCCACCACCGCAAGCGAGATCGCGACCTTCAGGCCGGCGAAGATGAACGGGATCGCATAGGGCAGCCGGATCCGCCACAGCTCGCTCCACTTCGACGCCCGGCAGGCGCGGCTGAGCTCGATCAGTTCCGGCGGCACCGACATCAGGCCGGTGGCGCTGGAGATCACCAGCGGGAAGAAGGCCACCAGCACCGTGATCACGATGCGCGGCAGCTCGTTGGAGCCCAGCACAACGACCAGGATCGGCGCCAGCGCCACCTTGGGCACCGACTGCGTCCACACCAGGAACGGATAGATGGCCGAGGCGATGGCGGGCGATGCCGTCAGCAGCACCGCCAGCGGCAGGCTGATGGCGATCGAGAAGACGAAGCCCAGCAGCACGGTCTTGAGCGTCGCCAGCGAATGCCAGAAGACCGTGGGGCCGATCGCGATCGTGTCGTTCCAGATGGCACTTGGCGGTGGCACCAGATAGGACGGCACCTTGAACGCTTGGCAGATCGCCTCCCAGACGAGGAAGGCCGCGGCCGTGGCGATGAGCGGCACCACCACCTCGTAGAGCGCGGCGGACGGTGGCTTGCGCCGCGCCGCACGGCGCGGCTTCTCAAGCGGCGGCGCGACCTGGGTCGACATGGCGGTTCCCGAAAATGAGCTGGCGAATGCGGCGGCTGGCGTCGTGGAACGCCGGATCGCCCTCGACGTGGAAGCTACGCGGCCTGGGCGACTTGATGTCGATGATCTCGGCGATGCGGCCGGGCCTGGGCGACATCACCACCACGCGATCGGCCAGCACCACCGCCTCGGTGATCGAGTGCGTGACGAACAGCACGGTCTTGGGGCGCTCGCCCCAGATCCGCAGCAGTTCCATGGTCATCTCCTCGCGCGTCAGCGCATCGAGGGCGCCGAACGGCTCGTCCATCAGCAGGATGTCGGGCTCGTGCACCAGCGCCCGGCAGATCGCCACCCGCTGCTGCATGCCGCCGGACAGTTCGCGCGGCGATTTGCTTTCGAAGCCGTCCAACCCGACCAGTTTGAGCAGCGCCGCCGCCTTGTCGGTGCTGCCCGAGTCCATGCGCCGCATCATGCGCAGCGGCAGCAGCACATTGTCGAGCACGCTGGCCCACGGCAGCAGCGTCGGCGCCTGGAAGACGATGCCGGTCTCCTGGCGCGGTTCGGTGATCGGCTGGCCGCCGATGGTGGCGGTCCCCGCGGTCGGCAGGATCAGGCCGGCGACGATGCGCAGGAGGGTCGATTTTCCGCACCCCGACGGCCCGACCAGGGTGATGAACTCGTTGGTACCGATCTCCAGCGACACATCCTCGAGCGCGGTGATCTGGTCACCGTCGCGCGAGTCGAAGATGCGGGTGACGCGGTTGAGCGTGATCACTTCGGAACGGCGCTCGTATCGATCGCCTGCTTGTAGTCGAAGTCGGGCTTCAGCTCGTTGGCGACCGCGATGGTGTCCCACGAAAACTTGAGGCGCTCCGGGCTCTCCTTGCCCCAGCCGAACTCCTTGCTGTGGTCGTTGAAGACGAACGCCATGACCGCCTTGACGCTGCCGATGCAGTCGTCGAGTTCGACCTCGGGGAAGCGCTGGACGTGCAGCTTGCACGCCTCCTCGGGATTGGCCTGGGCCCATTCGAAGGCTTCCTTGGTGGCGGCCAGGAAGCGCTTCACCAGGTCGGGCTTCTCAGCGATCATCTTTTCCGAGGTGATGAGCGAGGCGGCGTAGATCTTGAAGCCGACGGCGACGAACGGCAGCGGCAGGATCTCCTGGCCCGCCTTCACCGCCGCCTTGTTGATGTAATAATAGTGGATCGAATAGAACGGCGCGGCGTCGATGTTCTTGGCGATGAGCTGGGCTGCCATCGCGGCACCATCCATGTTCGTCCACACGATCTTGCTCGGATCGGTCCCCGCCTTCTTGGCGACCTCGGGGAAGTAGAAGCGGTGGCTGTTGCCCGGCGTGATGCCGATCTTCTTGCCCTCCAGCCCCTTGAAGCTGGTGATGCCCGAGCTCTTGAGCACGAACAGCGAATGCGGCGATTCATTGTAGAGCACGGCGATGGTCTTGATCGGCACGCTGGTGCGCGCCCGCGCCGTGAGCACCGCGGCGAGGTCGGCGACGCCGAAATCGGCGGCGCCGCCCGCCAGCTTGGTCACGGTATCGCCCGAGCCGTAGCCGCGCGTGATGGTGATGTCGATGCCGTGCTTGGCGTAGATGCCCTTGCCCCAGGCGCCGTAATACATTGCGTGCTCGCCCGACGGGATCCAGTCGGTCTGGAAGCGCACCTTGTCCTGCGCGAATGCCGGCCCCGCCAGCACGAGCGCCGCAAGTGCGCCGATGCCTGCGCGCCGGATCCCCACGTGCCAGATCTGTGATTTCGACATGATGGCCTCCCTGTTCTCTGGTCCATGCGGTGCAAGATCGATGCCATCCACCCGCTTCTGCTGCTGGCCCGGGAGCGCTAAGCTCGGCTGGCCATTGGGGGGAATGAGGGTATGCTAGACAGAACCTTCGTTGCGACGTCGCTTCTGCTCGCGGCCACTATGCCGGGAATCGAGGCCGGCGCACAGGGCTACCCGCAGTTCAACCGCTGGTGCTACGGCGAGGCCACGCCTGCGCGGACCATCCAGGGCTGCGACGCCGTCATCCGCTGGGCCCGCGAGACGCCGCGCGACACCGGCACCGCCTTCTACAATCGCGGCCTGGCGCTGGCGGCCACGGGCCAGTTCGACCGCGCCATCGACGACTACGGCCAGGCGATCCGACTCAGACCAGACCTCGGCGACGCCTACAACAACCGCGGCATCGCCTGGCGCCTGAAGGGCGACGACGCCCGCGCCCTGGAGGATTTCGACCAGGCACTGCGCCTGAAGCCCGGCAACGTCGACGCGCTCTACAATCGCGGCCTCGCGCTGATCGGGCTCGGCCAGTACGACCGGGCCATCGCCGAGCTCGACACCGCCCTCCGCGTCCAGCCCGACGACATCGACGCCGTGGCCGCGCGCGGCATGGCCTGGCTGCGCAAGGGCGACAGCGGCCGCGCGCTGCAGGATTTCGACCAGGCGCTCGGCGTCCGTCCTGGCAACGTGATTGCGCTCTACGGCCGCGGCATCGCCCGCCGCCGCACCGGCAACCAGAAGGGTGGCGACGCCGATATAGCGGCGGCAAAGGCGATTCAGGCCGACATCGCCGAGGAATTCGCCAGGATGGGCCTCAGCGCGTCCTAGTCGGACGCCCGCCAATGGTCCACTGTGGCAGTCCCTTTGGGGAGGGAAGAAATCCATGATCCGGCCTGTCGTCCTGGCCCCGGTGCCCTGCGTGCACCTCGAATCGGCCAATAGTGTGCCTGGCCTCAGCGCCAGCGTCTTCTTCGGCAGCAGCCACGAGGCCGATCCGCCGCTGCCCATCGGCGTGCCGGTGTTCATCTACGCCTCGATCCCGCCGCACGCTTTGTTCAAGCCCGGTCAATTCTCGTGGACCGGCACCCTGGCCTCCGTCGTACGCGCGGTCGCGAGCGGCCCACGCAGCGGCAAGCACCCCGATCCTTCGCGGCGCCCGCCGACGGCCGAGGCCAAGGACGGACCGTTCCTCTATTTCTGGGAAGTCCAGAACCTGGAACAACTAGCGACGCCCCGCCGCCTCGGCGATTTCAAGTCGAAGACCTCGATCAACGAAGTCCCGCGCTGGCCGGTCGTCGCGGAAGCCGATTTCTAGGACAGCGGAATCAGGGTCGCCGCGACCAGTACCGCGTAGCGGCCGAGTTTGCCCACCGTCACCAGCACGACGAACAGCACAAGGTTCGTGCGCAAGGCGCCCGCGACCACGGTGAGCGGATCGCCGCCGATCGGCAGCCACGCAAACAGCAGCGACCAGACACCATAGCGCTGGTACCACCGTTCGACCTTTGCATACGTCTCCGGCTTGACCGGAAACCAGCGCCGATCGCGGAAGTGGATGAAGAACCGGCCGAGCGCCCAGTTCACCACCGCGCCCAGCACGTTGCCCACCGTCGCCACCGCCAGCAGCACCGGCCACGAATAGTCGCCGCTCAGCAGCAGCCCGACGAGGACCAGCTCCGACTGGAAGGGAAACACCGTGGCGGCCAGGAACGAGGCCGCGAACAGGCCGGCGTAGGCCGCGAGCGGAGTCACCGCCCAATCTATTGCGGCTTGGGCGATTGCGGGTTGGTCGATGGCGGCTCGGGGGATGGCTGGTCTGCCGGCGACGCCGCCTTGCCGCTCGTCGCCTCGCGCTTGGCGCGCTCTTCCCGCGCCTTGCGGTCGAGTTCGCCCGCCTGCTTCTCCGCCTCGTCCCTCTGGGCCTTCTGGCCGCCCTTGCCCTGGAGCGTCGCCCCGATCGCGGCACCTCGGCCCGTCTCGTCGGCCGGGACGACGCCGGCCTCGTGCGGGCGATTGCTCTCCGGCGGCGGCAGCGCCTTGACCACGGGTGCCGAACGATCGGCGCCGGGACGCGCTTCCTTCAGATGCGGCGGCGTGCCGCCGTCGAACCAGCCGCAGCCGCTCAACAGGGCGGCAGTCCCGAGGCAGGCTGCGATCTTCCAGTGGTCTTGCTTCATGGCCCAGCTGTCTATCGGAAATCGGGCAATTCGAGGAGCGCCAAAATAGTGTCGTCGAGTCCGCCCTACACGGCAATCCTGTCGAGCACCGGCAGCAGATAGCGCCTGAACTGCTGGGGATTTTCCGACATCGGGAAATGGCCCAGCCCCTCCATTACCTGGAACGACGTGGCGTTCACCAGCCTGGCCAGTTCCGCCGTCAGTTCAGGCGTGGCCGAAAGATCGTATTCGCCGGTCAACAAATGCAGCGGGCACTTCCTGGTATCGAGCCCGTCCAAAAGCCCGTTCCGGAGATCGCCCTCGGCAAAGTAATAATTCAAGTCGCCCATGAAAACCGCGGGCCCGCCCTGCATGTAATGCCACAGCGTCTCCCACTTCTCGGCATTGGGCGAGGTTGGCGAGATCAGGCAGGCCACGGAGCCGGCGGCGGCTTCCTGGCCGTGCACGTCGGGCCGAAACAGCACGCCGAGATCGCGCAGCCGCGTGTCGGCGCCGGGCTCGGCATGCGTCGCCGATTGCAGCCCGATCGCTGCCCGGAAATAATCGCCGTGGCGCAGCGCCAGATGCAGCACCGCGCGGCCGCCGATCGAGCACCCCATCACCACCGGCCGCTCGAGTTTTAGCGCGCGACACACAGCCATCACCGTGTCGACATAGAGATCGGTGGTGAGCTTGTAAGCCTCGCGCTCGAAGCCCGGAGGCGGCGAGGATTTGCCGTGCCACGGCAGGTCGAAGACGATGACGCGGAAGCGCTCGGTGATCTCGTCATCGTTCAGGAGTTCGCGATACTGCCGCCCGTCGGCGCCGGCGGTGTGCAGGCAGACCAGCGGGATCCCCTCTCCGGCTTCCTCGAAATAGATGCGATGCGGCTGGCCGTTGAGATCGAGCCGAAGATAGCGGCCGATCGCCGGCTCGATCATGGGTTCGCCAACCGGCGCATGCCGCTCGGCCGGCGCGTCGGGACGCAACGCCGCAAAGAGCTGTTCGAGGAAGATCAGGTTACGGCCATAAGCCACCATGTCGCCATCGACCTTGAGATGACCCATGCGCTGCATGCCGACCAGGCTCTGGAAACCGACGGAAGGCACCGGCTTGGCGAACTCGGCCCAGTTGGCGGCGGTGGTGGCGAAGCTGAAGGCGGCATCGGGATCGGCGCCCGATTTGACGGTGATACGTGAGCTGATCTTTACCGTCGTCGCCTGTCCGTCGCTCAGCACCGTGAGCGACAGCGCCGCCAGCGCCGCACGCCGCTGCAAAGCGGGATTGGCGTCGAGCGCGCCCGTCAGTCGTTGAAAATCGGTCAAGGTTCCTCCACCACGGCGCCCTCTGTCGCCGTCGGCTGAGGCTAGAGCGGTTCCGCCTGCAGCGGAAGCGCCGGAGGCGGCGCGTGGAACTAGCGCGAGCGCCGCGCCTCGAGGCCTGGGCCGACACACCAGTTGAGGCGCGACAGCGGCAGGCGCTGGGCTTGGGCGACCATGGCCACCGCACCTTGGTCGATGCAGTGGCCGTTGCCGGGCTTGTAAACGGACGCCATCAAATGACCGTTGGTGGAATCGTCGTGTCCGGCGCCCAGCACATGGCCGAGTTCGTGCAGCATGACGCCACTCAGGTCGGCCAGGCCGAAGCGGTCGCTGATCACATAGACGATGCCGCCACTCCTGCTGCTGCCGACAGCCATCGCCAGCGCCTGACGCGCCCCAGGCTGACGCGCAACGGGATGGCGGCTGTCGATGCGCGCCACCACCCAGCCACCGGAGCGCCGGATCTGCGCCAGCGTCTGCGGCTGAGGGTTGGCCTCGAGCAGGCCGACGCGGAACTGGATGAAGCCGTTGAGGGCGACATTCCACTGCCGAACGGCAAGCCCGATACGCGCACGCGCGTCGTCGCTGAAATCGCGATCGATGTAGAGGGAGACCACGCGCTGGGTCGCGGCGGGCGCAGCATTGTCAGTGTAACGGAGGCCAGACGGCGGGCTTCCGCGCGATGCCTGCTCCCGCGGTGCGGCAGGGCTGTTCGCCGCGTTGGCGGGCAGAACGAACAGAACCGATAGCACCAAACCCACGACCCACCGACTGAAACGCACGGCGAACTCCATTGCGGCGGAACCGGGGCAAGGCCGCCGGGGCGACGCATTCCTTCCAACACTACGTCAGAACGATCGTCTTCATCCCCGAGACGCGGTCATCAGTAACTCGGCTTGGTCGAAAACGGCGTGAGCTGCAGCTCGTGGGTCCACACCGATCGGTCCTGGGTGTGCAGATAATAGAACGCCTCGGCGATCTTCACCGGATTCATCACCCGATCGGGATTCTGCCTCGCGAGCGGCAGCGCGTGCGTTCCGGGGGAGTCGATGAGGCCGTCGATCACCACGTTGGCGACATGCACGCCATGCTCGGAATATTCCTCGGTGAGCACCTGTGCGAGCGTCCGCATCATGACCCTGGGATAGTAGAGCGACTGGCCGGTCATCCGCTTGCGCCCGCGCAGCGAGCTCGAATTGTTGGAAAAGAAGAACGACCCCTCGCCGCGCTTGCGCATCGCCGGCAGGACTTCCTTGGCGACCAGGAACGGCCCGCGGCTGGCGATATGCTGGGCGGTATCGAACATTTCGATCGGGATATGTTCGAGCAGCTCCTTCTCCGGCGGCAGGTCGCGCCCTTCGAGATAGCCCGCGTTGTAGACGAGGACATGCGGATCGCCTGCGTCGCCGCGGATCGTGGCGAAGGCCGCGGCAACGGACTCCTGCCGCGAAAGATCGAGCTCGACGATCATGCACTCGCCGCCCTGCTCCCGGATCGCCGCCTCGAGGCCCGCCGCATTGGCCGCGGCGCGGGTCGTCAGCACGACATAAAACCCCTCGGCCGCGAACTTCTGCGCGATGGCGCCGCCGATGCCCCAGCGGATGCCGACCGGCAGGTCGCTGTCATCGACCGCCTTGCCGTGCGCCAGCTTGGTGTTGCGGCCATCGGCCTGCCATTTCGAGGTGGCGCCCACGACCACGGCAACTTGTCTGCCCTTGCTTTTTCCGCCGGGTGTCTTGGCCATCGTGAAATGTCCTCTCTTGCCTTCGCGGGACCAGCATATAGCTTCTGGTCCCATGCGGGCAGGCGAGATCGTCTTCACGGCCATGGAACGGGTGGTGTTTGGCCGCCCGGCCGCCGAAGCCGTGGCCGAGACCGCGGAGCGGCTGGGCGCCCGGCGGGTCTTCATCCTGGCCGGCAGCACCCTCAACCGCAAAACCGATACGGTCCGCCAGATCGCGGCGGCGCTGGGGCCGCGCTACGCCGGCGTGCACGACGACATGCCGGCGCACAGCCCGCGCGACGCGGTGATCGCCTGCGCCGACAAGGCCCGCGAGGCCGGCTGCGACCTGCTGGTGAGCGTCGGCGGCGGCTCGACCACCGACGGCGGCAAGGCGGTCACCATCTGCCTGGAACACGACATTCGCGAGCCCGATGGGCTCGAACCCTTCCGCACCGTGGTCGACGAGATCACGGGCAAGCGGCATTTCCCGCACTACCGCGCGCCGCGGGTCCGGCAGGTCTGCGTGCCGACCACCTTGAGCGGCGGCGAGTTCAACGCCCGCGCCGGCATCACCGAGCCCGGGCTACGGCTAAAGCAGGCCTACATCCACCCCGGCCTCATCCCGCTGGTGGTGATCTTCGATCCCGCCGTCACGGTGCACACGCCGGAATGGCTGTGGCTCTCGACCGGCATCCGCGCCGTCGATCATGCGGTGGAAACCTTCTGCTCGATCGACGGCAACGCCTACACCGACTCGACCGCGCTGCAGGCGCTGCGCCTGCTCGGCCGCGGTCTGCCGGCGGTGAAGCGCGACCCGAACGACCTCGAGGCGCGGCTCGACTGCCAGATCGGCGCCTGGAATTCCATGGCCGCCATCGTCACCGGCACGCGCATGGGCGCAAGCCACGCCATCGGCCATGTACTCGGCGGCAGTGCCGGGGTGCCGCACGGCTACACCTCGTGCGTCATGCTCCCGGCCGTGCTGGCGTTCAACGCCGAGGTCAACGGCGACCGTCAGGCCGAGATCAGCGCCGCCCTCGACGCGGCCGGCCAGCCGGCCTCGGAGGTGCTCGACCGCTTCATCGCGGGCCTCGGCCTGCCCCGGCGGTTGCGCGACGTCGGCGTCAAGCGCGAGGACCTCCCGCGCATCGCCACCAACTGCATGCTCGACGACTGGACGTTCAGCAACCCACGGAAGATCCACGGCGCACAGGAGATCGTGCCGATTCTCGAGTTGGTGTACTGAGGCCGGAGCGCGCTATGGCGCTCATGCTCTTCCGGACCGCGAGCCTCCGGCTCGCTCGTGATCATGAGCGAGCCGGAGG
>CAMDOT010000045.1 GCA_945903635.1 Rhizobium sp. Q54
TCACCCTCAGGACCGGGGTGGCGCTGGAAGCGCTGCGGGCCATCGCCGGCGAGGTTCCCGATGCCGTTGTCGGGGCAGGGACGGTCCTGAATGCCCGCCAACTCGACCAGACCCGGCAAGCCGGCGCCCGGTTTGTCGTCGGCCCGGGCTGCACGCCCGCCCTGGCGACCGCGGCGTCGGCCTCGGGCTTGCCGTTTCTTCCCGGCGTCCAAACCGTGTCGGAGGCCATGGTGCTCGCCGAAAGGGGCTTCACCCTGCTGAAGTTCTTCCCGGCCGAAACCGCAGGCGGGCTGGACTGGCTGAAGGCGGTCGCGGCCCCGCTGGCGGGGCTGCGCTTCTGCCCGACTGGTGGGATCGGTCCCGGCAACGCCTCTGCCTACTTGGCGCTTGCCAACGTGGCCTGCATTGGTGGTTCCTGGGTTGCACCGAAGGATGCAGTGGCTGCCCAGGATTGGCCACAGATCGAGCGGCTCGCCGCCGCAGCCTCGACACTCAAACGACCCTAGCGCTAGTCCGGGAAAGATGCTTCAAGATGTGGTATATGGAGTTCGGTCTGACCCAATGAAAAAAATGGCGTTTCTCTCGGCTTTGCTGGTCCTGACCATCGTCGGGTCGGCCCGGGCGGACGCCGTCTTGGTGCTGAACTCCGAAGAGGCCTCCTACAGCATTTTGAGCCGCAGCGGCCGGGCCGAACTGGCGCGTCTGCCGGTCGGCCGAGAGCCACATCATCTCATCGTGACGCCCGACGGCAAGGAAGTGGTGGTCGGCTCGACGGCCACCAACGAGTTGCTGGTGCTCGACGTCAAGACGGGCGAGCGGCGTCGCGTCGTGCGCGACATCATCGACCCCTATCACATGGGCTTCAGCCCGAACGGCAAGTGGTTCGTCACCGCGGCCTACCGGCTCGACCATGTCGATATCTATCGCGCGGACGACTTCAAGCTTGCCGGCCGCATCTTCATCGATGGCCTGCCCAGCCACCTGGCGTTCGACGCCGACTCCAAGACGGTGTTCGTCACGCTTCAGCAGACCGGCCGGGTCGTCGCCTTCGATCTGCAGACTCAGGCGATCAAATGGAACGTCAAGGTCGGTGAGGCACCAGCGGGGATCCTGATGTTGCCCGACGACAAGCGTCTGCTCGTGGCCCTGACGGGAGCGGATGGGCTGGTTGTCCTCGATCCGAAGGACGGCTCGACGACCGCTACCCTGCAAACCGGCAAGGGCGCGCACAATTTCTGGCCGAAAGGCGATGGTCGTCACTACTTCCTGAGCAATCGGGTTGAAGGCACGGTCTCCCTGATCGATACCCAGGACATGAAAGTCGTCGGAACCGTCCGCGTTCCCGGCGGCCCGGACTGCATGGACATCACGCCGGACGGCAAGGAGCTGTGGGTCACACAGCGCTTCCTGCGTCGGGTCGCGGTGGTCGACATCGAGCAACTCAAGGTCGTCGCCAGCATTCCCGTGGGCAAATCTCCGCATGGCGTGTTCATGCTGAAGTCCGAGGCGGCGGGGCCGGCAAGCGGGCCGGTACGCGCGGTGTCGACGGCAGGCGGCTCCAAGTAGAGGCGCCTCCATGCGCGACCTCATAGACATCTGGGTCGGCATCCAGACCTGGATATTCGAGACCTTCGTCGGGCCGGTTCTTTTTCGTTTCGGGCAGATGGCCTGGTACGAGCCGGGCTACAACGCCGTTGAATTCGTGATGCTGGGCGTGGTCCAGATCGCGGTCATCGCCGTCGGCATGCGGTTCTTCGAGCGTCGCTGGCCGCTCGAGAGGCCGGGCAAGGACGATGGGCTGATCCTTGTCGACCAGGTCTACACGGTGCTGAACAAGCTCGGCGTCATTCCATTGGCCATCTTCGTCGTCACCTACCCGCTGGTTCAGGAAATCGAACTGACGGTGCGGGCCTGGGGATTTGCGCCGCCGCGACTGGAACGGGTGCTGCCGTGGCTAGGCGACAATGCGCTGGCCTCGTTCCTCGTCTATTTCATCCTCTATGATTTCGCCGCCTACTGGCTGCACCGCGCGCAACATGCGTTCCCCTGGTGGTGGGCGCTGCACAGCCTGCATCACAGCCAGCGTCGGATGACGGTCTGGACCGACGACCGCAACCACGTCGTCGACGATCTGCTGATCACCCTGGCGCTGGTGCTGTTCTCCCAGATGGTCGGCGTGCAGCCCGGCGAATACGTCGTCATCCTGATGATCGGCCGCCTGGTCGAGAGCTGGTCGCACGCCAACGTCGACATGGGCTTCGGCTGGCTCGGCAACCGGCTGCTCGTCGGCCCGCGCTTCCACCGGCTGCACCACGCGCTGGCGAGCCCCGAGGAACGACACATCCAGGACCACAATTTTGCGCCTGTGTTCCCGATCTGGGACATCCTGTTTGGCACGGCGATCTACGACGAGCGAAACCGGCCGACGGGCGTGGCCGATCCGGTGGTCGATGCCGACAATGGCCGCGGCTGGCTCGTTCAGCAGGTCACGGTGTTCTGGCGTTTCGTACGGACCTTGGTCCCGAGATTCAGGCGCGCGTCAGCGCTTTGAGAACTTCGGCCCGCCGGGGCATCGGCGCCACCGCGCCATAGCCCGTCGTCGACAGGGCGGCCGCGATATTGGCGTAGCGACCCGCGGTCTCGGGATCGTCTCCAGCCAGCAGGCGGGCGAGAAAGGCACCATCGAACGTATCGCCCGCGCCGGTGGCATCGACCGCCTCGACGCGATGCGCAGGCAGGTGGCGGCGTTCCCGGGCAGTGGCTATCAACGCGCCTTCCGGTCCCATCTTCAGTGCCACCAGGGGCGCGCCGAGCTTGAGGTAATAGTCGGCGATGGCGTCGGGTTCCTGCATTCCAGTGAGTTGCTGGGAATCGTCGAGACTGGGTAGGGCCACGTCGCAGCGCGCGATGGTGGCGTCGATGACCTTGCGGGCGACTTCGAGATCCCAGAGGCGCAGCCGCAGGTTGGTGTCGTAGGAGATCTTCACGCCTGCCTTGCGGGCGACCGTGATCGCCGCGTCGCACGTCTCTCTCGCGCTGTCGCTGATCGCCTGGCCGATGGCCGAGAGGTGGAAGAACCTGGCGCCGGCGATGTAGTCGGTGGCCAGCGTCTCCGGCGTCATCAGGGAGGCGGCGGAATTCTTGCGCAGGTAATCGAACTTGTGACCGGCCGCGCTGTGCGTCACGAAGCTGACACCGGTCGGCGCGCTCGGATGCCGAGTGACGTGCGAAGCGTCGACACCCTCCGATTTCCAGAGATCGAGGAAGGCATCGCCCATCCAGTCCTGGCCGACGCTGGTGAGGTAGCCCGTCGTGGTGCCCTGGCGCGCCGCCGCGATCGCGACGTTCTGTGAATCGCCGCCGAAGCCCTGCAGCCAGGTACGGCCGTCGCCTTCCTTCGGGCGGTTGAATTCGATCAGGGGTTCGCCGAGGCAGACGATAGCGGGGGAGTTGGTCATGGCTGGAGATTTGTCACGGCGCCGGGCGAACCTCAAGCGAGGCGCTGGACTTCCCGGACGCCTTCTCCCAGGGTTGCGGCAACAAAATTGGAGGAACGGGATGGCCGCTGACAAGAAGGGCAAAGGCAAGCGCCGGCTGCGCAGCAGAGAATGGTTCGACGCGCCGGGCGACCCGACGATGGCGGCGCTCTATCTCGAGCGCTACATGAATTTCGGCCTGACGCTCGCCGAACTGCGCAGCGGCCGGCCGATCATCGGCATCGCCCAGACCGGCAGCGACCTCTCGCCGTGCAACCGCCATCATCTCGACCTCGCGACCCGGGTACGTGACGGCATTCGCGATGCCGGCGGCATCCCGATCGAATTCCCGGTCCATCCCATCCAGGAGACGGGCAAGCGGCCGACCGCGGCGCTCGACCGCAACCTCGCGTACCTCAGCCTGGTCGAATGCCTCTACGGCTATTTCTTCGACGGTGTGGTGCTGACCACCGGCTGCGACAAGACTACGCCCGCGATGATCATGGGCGCGGCGACCGTCAATATTCCAGCCATCGTCCTTTCGGGCGGCCCGATGCTCGACGGCCATTTCGCCGGCGGCCTCGCGGGTTCCGGCACCATCGTCTGGTACGCCCGCCAGGAGCTGGCGGCAGGCCGCATCGACCTGGAGCAGTTCGTCGAGATGGTGGCCTCGAGCGCCCCCAGCGTCGGCCACTGCAACACGATGGGCACGGCGCTCTCCATGAACAGCATGGCCGAAGCGCTCGGCATGTCGCTCACCGGCTGCGCCGCCATTCCCGGCCCCTACCGCGAGCGTGGCCAGATCGCCTACGAGACCGGCAAGCGCATCGTCGATATGGTGTGGGAAGACCTGAAGCCGTCCGACATCCTGACGCGCAAGGCGTTCGAGAATGCCATCGTCGCGGCAAGTGCGCTGGGCGCCTCGACCAACTGCCCGCCGCACATCAACGCCATCGCCCGCCATATCGGCGTAAAACTGGTCAACAGCGATTGGGACAAGATCGGCTACGACATCCCGTTGCTGGTGAATTGCATGCCTGCCGGCAAGTACCTCGGCGAGGCGTTCCATCGCGCCGGCGGCGTGCCGACGGTGATGGCCGAACTCCTTCGAAAGAAGAAGATCCATGGCGATGCGCTCACTGTCAGCGGCAAGACCATGGCGCAGAACCTGAGGCGCGCCACGCCAGCCGACGGCGAGGTCATCAAGACCTACGACAAACCGATGCTCGGGACGGCGGGATTCGCCGTTCTGTCCGGCAACCTGTTCGATTCCGCGATCATGAAAACGTCGGTGATCTCGGCCGAGTTCCGCGCCAAGTACCTGGAGCGCAAGGGTGACAAGGATGCGTTCGAGGGCACGGCGATCGTGTTCGAGGGTCCGGAGGATTATCATCACCGGATCAACGATCCCAAGTTGCCGATCGACGAGAACAGCATCCTGTTCATCCGCAACGCCGGCCCCGTGGGCTATCCGGGCGCTGCTGAAGTCGTGAACATGCTGCCGCCGGACCGGCTGGTGAAGGGCGGTATCCTGCTGTTGCCCTGCGTCGGCGACGGCCGGCAGAGCGGCACCTCGGCCAGTCCGTCGATCCTCAATGCCTCGCCCGAGGCGGCGGTCGGCGGCGGTTTGGCCTTGCTCAAGACAGGAGACAAGGTGCGGGTCGATATTGGCAGGCGCACCGCCAATATCATGATCACGGCGGCCGAATTGGCCAAGCGCCGCAAGGCCTGGAAGCCGAACCTCGTGCCCAGCCAGACGCCATGGCAGGAGTTGCAGCGACAATTCGTGGGCCAGCTCTCGACCGGCGCTTGCCTCGACTTCGCCGTCAATTTTCAGCAGATCGCACAGAAGCGGGGAGTACCGCGGCACTCCCATTAGGTCGCCCTAACGGAAGAGGCGCTGCTCGACCGAGACGGGCAGATCGGCCCTGTGGATCAGGATGATGGCCCAAGGTGACGTAGGCTGGCTGGCCGGCCGGTTGGGCGGCGGCGCCAGGCTGCTCGTCGGGGGAAGCGCTGCGCCGGGAGCGGCAAATCCCGCGGCGCCGGATCCGCCTGGCCCAAAGGCAGACGACCCAGGCGATGCAAGAGGTGGAGCGCTCGCAACGGGCCTCAGCGCCGCGCGCTGCGCCATCATGATCTCGGGCGGCATGATTTCCTCGAAGACGACCACGATGCGGTCGCGCCGCCGGCTGGTCGACAGGATATTCACGGCATAGCCTTCACTGGCGCGACGGCCGAGGAAGATGCCGACGGCGTTCATGCGGCCCTGCTCGAACATGTCCGGTGCCGGCATCCCGACCCGGCTCCACAGTCCCCGCCATTCGGCCACGGTCCCGGCCACAACCTGCTCCGGCTGCCGGGTCGACGCGCCGATGCCCCGCCAGTGACGGGCGTCGACGGACTGTGCCATCGCACCACCGCCGGCGACCAGCTGTGTGGCAACCAGTACGCCCATGGAGACGAAGCGCCTACGCACCAGGCTGTTCAATGTTCGGGAGACCAAATTAATGCTCAACCACACGGTAGGATCTCATCGCGATCCAGATTGGAAAAGTGATGAGGCAGATAGCCCTCACACTTTGGCTCAATTGAGGCCACTGATGGTCGATGCCGTCATGGGCTCATATCAATCGTCCCGGTGTGTTGCATTCGTGCAACATGATTGGCGGTTGCTGCAGGTGCTAAGCGACTTCAGGCACCGGAGACTCGCCGGTTTCTTTGTCGGGTATGGCGCCCGGCGGTATGATCCCCTCGACGGGACACAAGAGGCGACTGACATGAAGACGGCGATGGACGACCAATCGGTGGCGCAACGCGTTCTCGACCACATCGCCAACGGCACCACCGATGTCGGCCAGGAGGTCTGGCGCGAGCCGGTCGAGAATTATCGCTCCGGGGAGCGATTGGCAGCCGAACTCGAACAGGTACTGCGGCGGGCGCCGACGCCGTTCTGCCCATCGGCCGCACTGCCGGAGGCAGGCTCCTATGTCGCCCGCGAGGCAGCCGGCACGCCGATCGTCGTCGTGCGTGGAAGCGACGGCAAGGTCCGCGCCTTCCGCAATGCCTGCCGGCACCGAGGCATGCAGGTCGCGAGCGGGTCGGGATGCAGCCGGGCCTTCGTCTGCCGCTACCATGGCTGGACCTACAATCTCGAAGGCAGCCTGCGCCACATCCCGCACGAGGAAGGCTTTCCGGGTTTCGACAAGGAAGCGCATCCGCTGGTGCCGGTGATAGCGAGCGAACGCTTCGGGCTGGTATTCGTGACGCAGGATGAGCCGGCGCTGGGTGACGATTCGCTCGCCGGTCTGATCAAGTTGATCGGTCCCGACCAGAGTCTCTTCGCCACGGCCGAGCGGGAGTTCGAGGTCAACTGGAAGATCCTGCTCGAGGGATTCATCGAGGGCTATCACATCAAGTCGACCCATCCGGAGAGTTTCCTCCCTTACGGTTTCGACAACCTGAACGTCATCGACCTGTTTGGCCGCAACAGCCGCGTCACCTATCCGTTCCAGCGCATCAAGAAACTGGCCAAGGTGCCGCCGCAGGAGCGGCGCGTCGAAGGCCTGCTGACCTACGTCTACCACCTGTTCCCCAACGTCCTGATCACGGTGCTGTCACGCCATACCAACGTCGTGATCCTGGAGCCTGTCGCGATCGACCGCACCCGGCAGATCACCTACACGCTGACCAACGGTGGCGGCGACGATCCCGAGGCCATCGCCGAGGCCAGGCGCGATGCCGAGTTTGTGGGAACGACCGGCGCCGCCGAGGACCGCGCCGTCGTCCAGGCCATCCAGCGTGGTCTCGGTAGCGGCGCCAACGAGGCCTTCACTTTCGGCAAGTTCGAAAGTGCCATCGCTCACTTCCACCGCACCCTGACGGCGGCACTCAGCCATTCCTGATCCAGGGAGCTAGCTGCGCTTGGCCCTGTCGGCGGTATTCGTCGACTGGATCTGCTCGCGGATGCGCTGCCAGTCGGCTTCGCTGTAGGCCATCATGTTGGAGAAGGTGCCGTTGCCCATGATGCCCATGGCGCCGTCGATCGCGATCACCTCGCCGTTGATGTACTCGACTTCCTCACTCATCAGGAAGGCCGCCATGTTCGCGAGTTCGCTCGGCCGCCCGACGCGGCCCATCGGATTGCGCGACTTGTAGCGATCGTCGTCACCTTCCTTGAGTGGATTGAGCCGGGCCCAGGCGCCTTCGGTCGGGAAGGGACCGGGCGCGATGGCGTTGAGGCGGATGCCATGACGCGCCCATTCG
The DNA here is from genome assembly GCA_945903635.1 of Rhizobium sp. Q54. Classification (GTDB taxonomy): domain Bacteria; phylum Pseudomonadota; class Alphaproteobacteria; order Reyranellales; family Reyranellaceae; genus Reyranella. The sequence goes on from CAMDOT010000045.1 coordinate 7,743, forward strand.
ACGGCGAGGCTCTGGGTCATGACGGCGACGCCGGCCTTGGACATGGCGGAGGGCACGACGAAGGGGCTGCCAGTCCACACCCAGGTCGTGAGGATGCTGAGCACGCTCGCCTTGCGCTGCTCGGCGATCCAGCGCTTGCCGCAGGCGTTGGTCATGTAGAACGTGCCGTGCAGCACGATGTTGGCGATCGCATCGAAGGCGCGTGGACTGAGGTCCTTGGTCTGGGAAATGAAATTGCCGGCGGCATTGTTCACGAGGCCGTCGAGGGGTCCCGTGGCCCAGATCCGATCGATCATCTCCTCGACGGCGGTGGCGACGCGAATATCGACGGCATGGGTGTCGACCCGGCGGCCGGGATGCTTGGCCATGACCTCCTTGGCCGTCTCCTCCAGCACGCTGCCGCGCCTGCCGCAGATGACGCAGTCGGCACCCAGTTCGACGAATTTCTCCATCATCATGCGACCGAGTCCCGTTCCGCCCCCGGTGACGAGGAAGCGTTTTCCCTTGAATAGATCGGCTCTGAACATCGGGTGATGCCTCCTAGTTGCACTGGCTATGTCGTCTAATTCGACCGGTGATGGCACAAGGACTGTTGCGTCCGCTCTCCGGAATGATAGGATTTCAAAATAACAAAAGGGATCGTTGAATGACGACCCACCAGGGGGAAGCGAGCGGGGACGCGGGTTCTGTTGAGCTGCGTGGTAAAGTTAAGTGGTTCAACGCGGTCAAAGGGTACGGATTTCTAGCCCTCGACATCGACAATAGCGACGCGTTCTTGCATGTGACGACACTTCGACAGGCCGGGCATGAGGATCTCAAGCCCGGGGCTACGGTAGTGTGCGCCGGCGTGCGCGGCCCGAAGGGCTGGCAGGTCATGAAGGTGCTCGACGTTGATTCGTCGACAGCGATTGCCGCTGGGCCAAAGCCGCCGCCGATACCGGACGGCGTCGCGATGGGCGAATACATCGTGGCCCTCGTCAAATGGTACAATAACGAGCGCGGCTACGGCTTCGTCACGCGCGAGGCCGCCGACGGCGACATCTTCGTCCACGCCGCGGTGCTGCGCCGGCATGGCCTGGATGCCCTGGCTCCCGGTCAAAAGGTCATGATCCGCGTCGCCGAGGGGCAAAAAGGCCTGCAGGTCATCGAAATCCGGGCGGCCTGAAGCGCGATGACCTGAAGCCCGGCGCCGCCGGCCAGGTCACCTCATGTCGCGCAGGTAGGTGTCGAGCGCCGGTGCCTGCTTGATCAGGCCGCGCTTCACCAGGAACGCCGCGAACGTCTCGTAGCGCGCCCGATCGAGGGCATAGGGATCGTCGGCGAGCAAAGGCAGGGTGTCCTTCCAGGCCAGGCGATTGAGCTCGTTGTCGAGGTCCTTGCCGAACGCGAAGAACGACCGCGACGCTTCGGCCGGATTGGCTTTTAGCCACGCCGTCGCCTCGGCGACCGCGGCCAGCAGCTTCTTCGTCCGGGCAACGTCGACGGTCTCGCGCTTGGCCACCACGATCAGCTCGTCGTAGACCGGCACGCCGTTCTTTTCGACCAGCCAGATCCGCCCCTTGGCCTTGTGCAGTTCCAGGTCGTTCAGCTCGAAATTGCGGAACGCCCCGATCACGCCATCGACCTGCTTGCTCATCAACGCCGTGGTGAGCGCGAAATTGACGTTGATCAGCGTCACGTCCTTGAGCGTGAGGCCCGCGCTTTCGAGCATCGCACCCAGCAGCGCCTCGTCGAAGCCCGCGATCGAATAGCCGATCTTGCGGCCCTTGAAGTCGGCCAGGGTCTTCACCGGCCCGTCCTCCAGCGCGACCAGGGAATTGAGCGGCTGGGCGACGAGGACGCCGACGCGGACCAGCGGCAGCCCTTCGGCCACCAGCATCTGCAAAGTCGGCTGGTACGAAACGGCGTAATCGGCCTGGCCCGCCGCCACGAGCTTGGGCGGCGCGTTGGGATCGGCCGGCGCGATCAGTTCGACGTCCAACCCGTGCTTGGTGAAGATGCCCCGCTGTTTGGCCACGACCAGTGCGGCATGGTCCGGATTGACGAACCAGTCGAGCAGGACACGGGCCTTGTCCTGCGCCATTGCGGGCAGGGCCGTGCAGGCGAGTACCGCGGCCAGAATGGTCTGAATCAGGAAGCGCATTGTCATTCTCCTTGAGGCGATTGCCAGGGAACCAGTCGGCGGGCGGCCCAGTCGGTCGCGTGATAGAGGGCGAGCCCGAGCAGGCACAACAGAACGAGGGCCGCGAAGGCGAGGGGTGTCTGCCCGCGCGCCAGCGATTGGGTCATCAGAAAGCCTAGCCCCGCACTGGCGCCCACCCATTCGCCGATCACCGCGCCGATCGGTGCGACGGCGGCAGCAATGCGCGCGCCCGAGGCGAAAGCGGGCAGGGCGGCGGGCAGGCGGATCTGCAGCAGCACCGCCCGCGGCGGGGCGTCCATGGTCTGCGCGAGGTCGAGCCAGCCGGGGTCGGTTCGGCGCAGCCCGTCGTAGAGCGTGCTGACCACCGGAAAGAAAATCACCAGCGCCGCCATCGCCACCTTGGAGGCCATGCCGTAGCCCAGCCACAGCACCAGCAGCGGCGCGATGGCGATCACCGGTATCGCCTGCGAGATGATGACGAGCGGCAGAGCCCAGCGCCGCCACCCGGCCGAGGCGGCGAAGACGACGGCAAGTGCTGCGCCGAGGATCAGACCCAGGACCAGCCCCAGAATCATCTCGGCCGCCGTCCAGGCTGCCTGTTCGATCAGCAGGTCGAAACGCTCGACCAGCACCACGGCGACCCGCGACGGCGGCGGCAGGATGTAGACCGGCACGCCGGTCGCCCACGCCAGCGCCTCCCAGGCGAGCAGCAGGCCGATCGCGGTGATCAGCGGCCTCACGCGGCGCTCCGCAACTGCGCGATCAGCCGGCCCTGCAGGGCGAGCAATTCAGGGTCGGAGGCATCCCGCGGCACCGGCCCCGACGGCTCTATCGGCAGCTCCACGGTGAAGGGCGTTCCCGCCAGGACGCGGACCTGGTGGCCGAGCCTCAGCGCCTCGAGGGGATCGTGCGTCACCAGCACGACCGTCCGGCCGGCGAGCAGCCGCGCCGCCAGGTCCTGCAATTCCAGCCGTGTGACCGCATCGAGGTGGCCGAACGGCTCATCCATCAGGACCACAGACCGGTCTTCGCAGAGTGTGCGGGCGAGCGCCGCGCGTTGGCGCATGCCGGCGGAGAGCGCGTCGGGCCGGTCGCCCAGTCGGTCGCCGAGGCCTACTTCGGTGAGCAGGGCGCGCGCCCGCGGTTCGGCGGCGCGGAGTGCTGCCGCATCGCCGCGCAGGCGGTAGCCCAGCAGGACATTGCCCAGGATATCGAGCCAGGGCAGCAGCAGGTCGCGTTGCGCCATGTAGGCCAATGGCTCGGCCCGCTCCGTGCCGGGCAGGAGGCCGGCCAGCCAGCGCAGCAGCGATGTCTTGCCCACGCCGCTGCGCCCCAGCAGGCACGTCGTCCGGCCGGCCGGAAACTCCAGCGCGAGGTCGGTCGCCACCACGCGATCGCCAAAGGCGATGCGCGCGCCGCGCACGGAAAGGGGAGGAGAAGCCACCACGAAGTCACCAGTCCCTACGCCGGCATTAACCGGATCAGGTTCCCGGGGTCGTTCTTGCGAACCTCTCAGCCGCGGCGCGGCTCCCCCCGATGATAGGCCCGCACTATGGGAAGCGACCCGTTGTCACGCAAGTGTCTTGCGCCTGAAGTGTCTTGAGTTTGACGAAATCGGGCTCTATCCCATGATCATGGCATTCGCAGGCTTCCACCGTCGGCTCGGCCGTCGGCTCTTTTTCGCCGCCCCCTTCGCCCTGGCGGCCGGCGCCGCGGCGGCGCAGGGCGCCGACATCAAGTTCAAGCGCTCGTCGCTGGTCATCGAGACCGGCGGGCGCGAACTCAAGTTCGAGGTCGACCTCGCGACAAACGACGCCGAGCGCTCGCACGGCCTGATGTTCCGCAAGAGCCTCGGCCCCTACGAAGGCATGCTGTTCGACTTCTACCAGGAGGCGCCGGTCAGCTTCTGGATGAAGAACACCCTGATCCCGCTCGACATGATCTTCATCGCCGCCGACGGGACGATCCGGCACATCCATTCCAACGCCGTGCCGTTGTCGACCGACACCATCCCCAGCCAGTTCCCGGTGCGCGGCGTGCTCGAAATCAATGGCGGCAGCGCCAAGCTGCTGGGCATCAAGGTCGGCGACAAGGTGAAGAACCCGATCTTCGGCAACGCCGGCTAGGATGTCAGCGGGCCAGCCAGCCTCGGTAGCGAACGATGAGGCCGGTAAAGGGATGGCTGATTTCGACATGAAAACGAAACCGGCCATTCTCGGTAGCCTCATACGAAGCTGATCGCGGGCCAAGCCACATGGGAAGGGGAATCCCGAAGGCGCTCCAGCGGCGCAGGATGAGCGACAACCGGCCGTCTCCCGGAACAAGTGCCATGGCAAAGGTCAGTGGGCCGAAACGCTCGCTAAGCAACCCCTCGGATCGCCCTCGACCAGCAAACTGACGGCTGGAAAAGGACGCGTTGCCGAAAGTCCTGGTCCATGTCTCGCCATCGTTCGATGCCTCGAAGCGCACGCCGATTGCCACATCTTCTGCCGCAGCGGGAAAGCCGAAAATCCACGCCGCCAGACGCGCCATCGCTCCTCGCCCCCGTTCGACGCTTGCCCGTCCGCTTGCCGACGCCGTGCCACCGATATCGTGCATGTCGCGGATCTCGACAGGAAGGCTTTTCCAGGCCGTTCCGAGGATGCGTGCATAGAGCGGGGAAGGGCCGGGCGCAGCATCCCTGACAGTAAGGCCGCCACTCATCCGATGAACCGATCTGCTTCGGACGGATCGGGCAAGTAGCAGGTCTCTCGCACGCCAAACCAGCGCAGCCGGTTGCGGGCGACGATTTCATAGAGCCAATCGCGGAGCGGTCGCGGCAGCAGCCGCGCGACCGAGACGAGGGACCAGGGAAACCCAAGCCTTTCGAAAACCCGGATGGAGCCTTCCGATTTGAGCCAGGCCTGTCCGCCTTCGACGAGGATGTTGGTTTCGTAGTCGACGGGGTTCAGGCCAAAATGCGTATAGAGGGCCGCGCCGAGCGGACTCTGCGCGGCCATGAGCCGGAAGTGGCGATGTCGATCGGTCCGAAGAATGAATTGGGCGAAGCTCGAGCAGAGAACGCAGTTGCCGTCGAAAATGAGAATCGGACGGTCGTCGGGAAAAGCAGGGACTGCCGGGTCGCCTCGGTAGCTGAACGCTTCGCGATCCATGTCGGCTTATTACAACCTGTCGGGTCGGACCTCTAGCGCTTCAACGCACAGGTCATGCCGTCGCCGACCGCGAACAGCACGAGATCGACGCGCTCGTCCGACTTGAGCTTGGCGTTGAGTGTCCGGATCGCCATCGTGTCGGCATCGACGTGCGCGTTGTCCGAGACCCATCCGCGCCACAGCACGTTGTCGATCAGCACCAGCCCGCCCGGCCGCACGAGCTTCAGGCAGCGCTCGTAGTAGGCGTCATAGTCGTCCTTGTTGGCGTCTATGAAGGCGAGGTCGAGCTGGCCGGTAAGCCCCTGGGCCAGCAGCCAGTCGAGCGTGCCCAGCGCCGGTCCGATGGTGAGCTCGATGCGGCTTTCGATACCGGCTTCCTTCCAGGCGCGCCGCGCGACCCTGGTCCAGGTCTCGCTCACGTCGCAGCACCAGAGCTTGCCGTCCGGGGGCAGGGCTTCGGCGATGCAGAGCGCGGAGTAGCCGGTGAAGGTGCCGACTTCGACGGCCCGCCGGGCGCCGATCGCGCGCGCCAGCAGGCCGATCTGCTGGCCCTGGTGGGGCGAGATCTGCATGTTGGCCTGAGGCAGTTGGGCCGTCTCCGCGCGCAACCGGCGTTTCACGTCGCTTTCACGCAGCCAGTTGTCGTCGACATAGTCGGCCAGCGCGCCGTCGATCTTTGCCCAGCTCTTCATGATGTTTCCTTTGGCTCCTTTCTTTGCTTACTACGCACGGCTCGATCAAGGCCGCAGCACAGCCCGACTCCGGACGGAGCATGGCCATTTTGTCATCCCGAGCGCAGCGAGGGATCCTTGCTCAGGGCTTCAAAGATCCCTCGCTGCGCTCGGGATGACAACAAGCCTCGGGGTGACAGCCATTTTGTAAGCAGCTGTTCGGTCCCGGACTAGTGAGCGGGCGGCTCGGCCTTTGAAGACAGGCCTCGTGTGATGATATCGAAAACCTAAGCTGAATCTGACTTAACCTGCAACTTTTTGATTGCAAGTCTGCCTTGTATATTTTGCCGGGCTGCTAGCAGTGCATGCAAAGGCCTGGTGCAAGGGGTGCTCGATTACCCCGCAGGTCATCGCCCTTGTGCTCGAGAAGCGCCACGTTGGCCCTATGAACAACATGAACGCCTTTGTCGAAAAATACATCTCGATCTGGAACGAAGCGGACACGACGGCACGCCGCCAGCGCATCCGTGAACTGTGGGTCGAGGATGCGCAGCACCTGGCGCGGACCCTCGAAGCGGTCGGCTATGACGGCATCGAGACCCGCGTCACCAACGCCTACGAGAAGTGGGGGAAAGAAAAGGGCTGCGTGTTCCGCCTTCGTGACGGCGTCGATGGCCATCACGGCACGATCAAGCTCCGCTGGGAAATGCTGCCAGCCGGGGGCGGGGAGGTGATCTCGGTCGGCTTCGATTTCCTGGTGCTGGCCGGGGATGGCCGCATCAAGACCGGCTACCAGTTCATCGAAGCCCAGTGAGGACGGAACTAGTGAGGGCGGAAGGCGTGCTTCTTCAGCTTGTCGAGCGACACGACGCGGAGCGTCGCGGCATGGGTCGCCTCGAGCACGACCTGGGGCGCGACGCCGGCATCGAGCGCCTCCTTCCAGCGTGAGGCGCAGAGGCACCAGCGGTCGCCGGGCGCGAGACCGGCGAAGCCATACTGCGGCATCGCGGTGCTGAGGTCGTTGCCGTGGGCCTTGGAGAAGGCGAGGAATTCCACGCTCGTGACGACGCAAACCGTGTGAAGGCCGAGGTCTTCGGCGCCGGTGTTGCAGCAGCCGTCGCGATAGAAGCCCGTGACAGGCTGCATGGAGCAGGACTGCAGGGCGCCGCCCAGGACATTGACGGAGGGAGCGCGGCCGGGACGGCCTTCTTCGGGCGTTTGATCGAACATGGGGCAGTGTAGCACCCTGAAATTGCCCTTTCGAGGGGGCCGGGGCACTGGTAGAACCCCTCGCGTCAACGAGGAGTTTGCGGCGGGGCGTAGCGCAGTCTGGTAGCGCGTCTGCCTTGGGCGCAGAAGGTCGTCGGTTCGAATCCGGCCGCCCCGACCAAGCCCCGCCTGACCGAAGCGCGTGTCGATGGAGAAACGGCGTTCATGCAGGTCCGAATCTACAAGCCCGCCAAGACGGCGATGCAGTCCGGCCAGGCCAATACCCATGAATGGGTGCTCGAACCCGAGCCCTCGCCGAAACAGGTCGACCCGCTGATGGGCTGGACCAGCTCGCGCGACACCATGATCCAGGTCCAGCTGCGTTTCCCGACCCTCGACGAGGCCAAGGCGCATGCCGAGAAGAACGGCTGGCAGTACCGTGTGGAACTGCCTCATACACGGCCGGTCCGGCCCAAGGCCTATGCCGACAATTTCGCCTTCAACCGGCTGGGACGCTGGACGCACTGACGGCGAAGCAGCCGTTGGCGTGTGCTATTCTGCCGATACGGGCCCGTAGCTCAGGGGATAGAGCACCTGCCTTCTAAGCTGGTGGTCGCTGGTTCGAATCCAGCCGGGCTCGCCAATCGCCTTTGTTGCCCTGCCGCTGCTCAGGCGTGATCAGGGCGGAGGATTCCAGGAACTTGCGGGTCTCAGGCTGCTTTTCGATGGCGGCTTTGCCGTGGACCACAAGTTGGTAGAGGCGGCCGCGCGACCAGTAGATCCGAGTGACCGCGACATTGCCGTTGGCCTGTACCACCGCATATTCGCGACCCTTAGCCCGGCCCAGTTGCACCTTCTTTTCGTCCCGGACGGTGTTGCCCGAGGCGGAGCCGTTCCGGACCTGGTTGAGGATGACATCGGCCATGGCTCTTTTGGTCACGCTCGCTGGATAGTCGACAGCTACGTGGCGCAGACCCTGGCCGACGCCTCAAAGGCCGGCCTCGGCAAGGTCGCCTTCGTCAGCGAACCGGAGAGGTAAGGACACTCGACCTGGCGCATGCCTGCGCCAACGATTGCGGACCGCACCGATATCGCTAACGTTGCCGGCATGTCGGAACAGGACCGAACCAGTCTCGGCGGCGCGTGGAACGGCCTCTACTTCTATCCGGGTTATGGCGAGCCGGTGACCTTCGTCGCGCTGCTGATCGACGCGGGAGTTCGCATCTCCGGCAGCGTGCATGAATATGAGGGAATCATCAGCGAGAAGCGGATCCTGCTGTATTCGACGCTGCAAGGCTACAGGGACGGCACCGCGGTTTCCCTGGTCAAGACCTACGATGGCACCGGTGGCTGGACGCATTCAGTGGCCTACGAGGGATCGTTGAATGCCGACGCGACCGAGATCGCAGGCCGCTGGCACGTCGACGGATCGACCGGAACTTTCTTGATGACCCGCGCCGGCGCGACGGAAGAAGCCGAGTTGCGCAAGATCCTGGAGCCGGTCGGGCTTCCGTAGCAGTTCCTTGGTCAGCTCCGTGACCCGCTGAGCGTGACGGTGGCGATGCCGGCCGTGACCAGCAGGCCGCCGCCCACCTTGTTCACGACGCCGATCGCCTGCGGATTGTTGGCGAAGCGGCGCGCCTTGGAAGCGACCAGCGCGTAGCCAAAAGCATTGGCGAAGGCCAGCACCAGGAAGGTCGTCTCGAACACCAGCATCTGTGTCAGGAAGTCGGCCTTGGCATCGAGGAAGGCGGGCAGGAACGCCACGAAGAAGGTGATGCTCTTGGGGTTGAGCGCCGTCACCAGCCAGGCATGGCCCAGCATCTTGGCGGCCGAGACCGCATCGGTGCGCGGCGGCGCATCCAGCGTATCGCCTGCCCGCCACAGTTTTACGCCGAGGTAGATGAGGTATGCGGCACCTATCCACTTGAGGGCGGTGAACAGGGTGGCCGAGGTGGCGAGCAGGGCGCCCAGGCCCAGCATTGACAGCGTCATGGCGGTGAAGTCGCCCAGCGCCACGCCCACGGCCATGGGCAGCGCCGTGCGCCAGCCCTGGCCCAGGGCATAGGACACCACCAGCAGGACCGTGGGCCCCGGAATGACCAGCAAGATGGTCGACGCCGCGGCAAACGCCGCCCAGGCTTCGAATGACATTTCCCGCTTCTCCTTTTGCGTCGGGGGACTCGACGAAGCCACAAGGGCAAAGCCAAGTCCAAGACCAAGTCAGCCAGATTTCTGCCTCTTTCCATCGTCAAGATCGGGTGTAGATTATCTAGCCGGAGGCAGAATGGAGCGTTCCAAGGCACAGCCCTACCATCACGGCCAGCTCCGCGAGGCGCTGGTGACATCCGGCCGGGCGCTCCTGGAGGAGAAGGGCATCCGCGGCTTCACGCTGCGCGAATGCGCCCGCCGCGCCGGCGTTTCCCATGCCGCCCCGGCCTACCATTTCGCCTCGATCGACGACCTGCTGGCGGAACTCGCGGCCCGTGGCTTCGACGAGCTGGCGGCCGCCATGACCACCGAGGCCGCGCGTGCGGAGGGTGGCGCCACAGGGCAGTTGGTCGGGCAGGGCGTGGGCTACATGGCCTTCGCCGCCGGTAACCCGGCGCTGTTCCAGCTCATGTCCAGCCGCGAGGCCAATCGGCTCGACACGCCGGCGCTCGCCGCCGCCGCCGACAAGGTCCGCGCCCTCCACGCCGCCGCCGTCGAGGCGGTGATCCCGCACGCCTCCGGCGAGATCAAGCAGCGCATGGCCGACTTCACCGGCGCCTCGGTGCACGGCTTCATCAGCCTGCTGCTGGACGGCCAGATCGGCGGCAAGGATTCTTCGCGCGCCCTCAAGGCACGTGGCCTGTCGCTGCTGTCCGCCATGGCCGAAACAGTCGTGCGTGCCGGCGGCTAGAGATCGATGCGGAAGAGCAGGGCCTCGACGCTGCCGTAGACCGGTTCCTTGGTGAACTGCTTCACCAGCACGCCGCCGTTGGCCGTGATCACCTTCTGCGACGGCAGGTTTTCCAGGTCGGTCGTCAGCTCGACATAGGCGAGGCCTTCCTGGCGCGCGTCCGGCAGCAGCAGCGCCAGCGCCCGGGTGGCATAGCCCAGGCCGCGCTTCCACGGCACGACGGCATAGCCGATGTGGCCCAGGCAATGCGGCGGCAGTTCCGTGGTGCCGGGCTGCCAGCGGAAATTGATCGAGCCGCAAAATTCACCGTCCCACAGCCAGCGCCTGTAACCGGGCAGGCGCGGCACCTGCGAGCCGTCGGGCAGGGTGATCGGCCCGCCCGTCGCCGCGCGATCGTCGAGCGACAATATGAACGACTGCGGCGACTCGGCCAGTTTCTGCAGTTCCTCTCGCGCAGTTACCTCCAGGCGCACGTTGTCCGGCGACCAGCCGCGCCGCAGCGCATCGGCGTAGGCGTCGAGGTATTCGAGGGCAGGGACGACGAGCTTCATGGATTTTGCTGTAGCATGACCAACCATGAGCTCCAGTCCCGTCCTCGCCCTCGACATCGACGGCGTCATCTCGCTCGCCCAGCCCGAATCGGCGCACCCCTGGTATGCCACGCTGAAGGCCGACCTCGATCTCGACTACAAGGCGATCCAGCAGGGCTTTTTCCGCCGCGATTTCCTCGAAGTGCTGCGCGGCCGGCTCGATCTCTACGTCGCCCTGCAGGAATACCTCGTGCCGCTGGGCCTCGGCGACCGGATGGAGGCGTTCGTGGCCTACTGGTTCGAGAAGGACTGCGTCATCGACCGCGCGGTGCTGGCCCAGGCCGACGCCTGGCGGCAGCGCACCGGCGGCCGCTGCTTCGCCGCCTCCAACCAGGAACATCACCGCGTCGCCTACCTGCGCGAGCAGGGCGGGCTCGGCGCGCACTTCGACGAGATCATCTATTCGGCAGCGCTCGGCGTCTGCAAGCCGGAGCGGGTGTTCTACACCAACGCGCAGGCGCGCATGGGCGTCACGGTCGCCCAGTCGATCCTGTTCGTCGACGACAAAGCCGAGAACGTCGACGCCGCCCGCGCCGCCGGCTGGCGCGCCATGCTCTATCGCGGGCCGGAGAGCCTGGCGAAGGCGCTGGCAGGCTGGGGCTGAACCCGCCGGAACGCGCGCCTGGAAATGTCCGCCGCAGTAGCGGAAAAGTAAAAAACTCAAACAGCACGCCGCCAGTGTCCCGATTTTGCCGGCCAACGCGCTGATATCACGCGCAATTTGCCGCCCCACGGCGCGCAAAAAATGTCCGCCATGTGCGGGCATCGCGGGAATCGAACTCACAACTCTCTTCCCGGCTTCAGCGGCAGGCGACGCATCAACCGCATCAGCATGGTGTCGTTCAGCCGCCGCACGTGGCCGATCTGCCGGCCGCGATACCAGGTCGTGCGGAACTGCGGCCGGCTGGCTCGAATGGAAGCTTCCTCTTCGACCCGGTCGACATAGATCGACAGCGCCACGTCGCAGCGTTCCGCGAACGCGGGATCCTCCTCGCGCCAGCGCCGCGCCGTGCGTGGATCGACGCCGGCCCGCGCCGCGGCGTCGAGATGGCAGCCCCAGCGCATCAGGTGGCGTTCGTAGTCGCGCTTCTTGGTGGCGAGCGTCCGCTTGCGTGGCGCCGGCGGCTTTTCCGCCAGCACCTCGGCGGGAACCTCTTCAACGGGGCAGTGCGTCCATCCCATGTCTGCTTCTCCTCCAACGTCGAGCAGGAAGAGGACTATCGTATTTCCGTCTGATCGTCAATATCCTAGAGGTGGTGCCGAGCCCATGACCGTGCTGGCATTTTGACAGCGCGACACAAGGAGCGTGCAGGCCAACAGGTCTGCACAGCCGCCCGCCGAGACGTTGCGTTCGATGAAGGCGCGATGCAGGTGCTCGGCTCTTTCGCGCCAGTCCGGTTGGAAGCAGCCGCCGTCCGCCAGGAAGGTCGCGGCGGACCGGCGGACGAAACCGCCGGCATCGAGGCCGCCGCGATAGAGCACCGTCGTGTCGTCGACGGCTTCCATCAGGGCGAACAGCGTCTGGATGCTCGCGGCGTTTGGATCGAGGCCTGCTGTCAGCGCCCGACGAAGGGCAGGCAGTCCCACGTCGAAGACACTGGGGAAAGCCAGCGCAGCTTCGCGGCGAGCCCCGTCGCGTCCCGTCTTGCGGTGGACGAGGGCGCCGTGGCTTGCGGCGGTGCTTCCGCGGGCGGCGTGGGCTTCGAGCGCTTCACCCCATTCATCTTTGAGAGCCGCGCGAACGGAGTCCGGAGCGATGGAGGCCGAAAGCGCCGTTGCGCGCGCGATGGCGGCGACCACGAGGCCCATCGAGAAGATGGCGCCGCGGTGCGTGTTGACGCCGCCGGTGGCCGCCAGCATCCGGCGCTCGGCCGCGATGCCGAGCGGCATCAGCGCTTCCTCGAACGTGCGGCCCTCGCGGCCGGCGGCGGCAAGCTGCGCCAGCGGCTCCAGAAGGGAGTCGGCCGACCTGCACATCAGCGCGAAATCCATGTCGGCATGGGCGCCGGAATCCACCGGGCTCACCAGACCCGGCTTGGGGTACGCCTTCAGTTCGTCGTGCAGGGCGGCGACGGCCGCCGTGGCCAGCGCCGTGTCCCCGGCGGACACGGACGTCACGCCGGAAGCTCCGTGCGCGGCGTGAGGCGCATCGCGTCGACCGACTTCAGCAGGACTTCCGGTCCGGCCTGCTGGTATTCGCGCCAGTTCACCTCACCGAGGCTCGCAAACGAGATCTCGCCATCCAGCCTGAACGCGAGCGTGGGCTCGATCTCCGCGAGGAAAGCCGTGACACGATCGGCGGCGGAAACGTCGGCGACGTCGACCAGCACGTCGAGGTCCGACCCTTCATGCACATGCCGCTCGCCGGTGAGCGCCTGCCACATCCAGCTTCCGTAGACGCGAATCGCAATGCCGGCGGCAGCGGCGGCAACGGCGAGGCGCGAGAAGGAAGCGGCATGAGGCGAAGCCGCCGGGTTCCGCGCGATCTCTTTTAGTGTCGGGGGCAGGGCGAGATCGACGACGAAAGCCGCGTCCGTGTGGGCCGCCACGCGGCGCGGCCGCAGCTCGGGATGCGCCGCTTCGGTCGTGCAGAAGCCGAGACCGACATCGCGGCTCGCTTCGCGGCGCCGGGTGACGACGAAGGGCCGCCCCGATGCATGCCAGCGGGCTGCGCGCTCGCGGTCGGCGTCGTTGTCGGCGACCGGCGCCAGGGCGAGCCGCGCCAGCGCATGGCGGCGCAGCGCGATCATCGCGCCGCGGCGGCGAGGACCTTCTTGCGGATATCGAGGGCGAGCTTGCGTCCGCCGCGCTTCTTGCCCAGTTCCGCGCGATTGTCCTCGGTCGTGGCGGTGGCGATCGCCTTGGCGAGCTTGGCCTGCACGTCGTCCTTGGCCGACCAGACTTCCTCGACGCCGCCCAGCAGCGCGAACGGCTTGGCGCCGAACTCGAGCGACGGCATGGTCTTCGAAAGCTTGCGCAGCACAGCCACCGGGATCTTGGTAACGGCCGACATCGCCTCGACCGGCATTAAGCCCACACTCGCCGAATCGAGCGCATAGATGCGGTCGGCGAACATGCCGTAGCAGAGGAAGGCGCCGCCCACGGCCTGGCCGGTGGCGACCGTGATCAGCGTGTGGCCCTTGCGGCGCGCCAGTTCGAGGCAGCTCAGCAGATGGCCGAAGTAGCTCGCGAGCCCCAGCATCTCGGCGAGGCGATTGGGCTCCTGGCCGGCGCTGTCGACCAGCATCACGATCGGCGTCTTCGGATGATGTTCTATGCAGTCGATGACGTGCGCCGCGAGGCGGAGTGCGACGGCATTGTCGATATAAGTGCCGTCGCAGGTACCGATGACGCAGATCTCGGCGCCGCCCGCCTTGGCATAGCCCGTCAGCACGGACTTCTCGACCGAGATGCCCTTGGCGGAGGCGCCGAACAGCCTGGCGAACAGGGCGCGGGAGGAAGGCTTCTTCATGGGGCTACTTTCCGCGCTTGGCCATGGCGGCGAACTCGGGCCCGGAAGCCAGCGAGGCCGCCTGGATGTCGCGCAGGCCCATGGCCTTCCAGACCGCTTCGGGATCAGGCGTTGCGCCAAATCGCTTCAGGCGCTTCTCCAGTTGCTGCTGGCGCGCCTTGACGGCCGTGAGGCTGACCGGGCTCGACTTGCCAAGCAGCTTCGCGGTGGCGTCGCGGATTGCTTCAGCGCTGTCGTGCACGAGTGCGTCGGCATCGCCCAGCAGGTACTTGGTCTTGCCGCCGCTGGTCTTCCACACGAGTGCGCGGTTGGCCGAGTCGTAGGCCTTCTTGCCCATCCACTTCTCGATGACGATCGGGCCGGAGATGCCCAGGCGGCCATGCTCGGTCATCACGCGGAAGTCGCAGCAGGTCGACAGGATGCCGATACCGCCATAGGCGCCGATGTCGGTGGCGATGACGGCGATGGTCGGGACTTTCAGGGCGCGGCATTCGAAGATCGCGCGCATCGTCTCGGCGATGGCGATCTCGCCGCTCGAGCCTTCGTGCAGCCGTACGCCGCCACTTTCGATGATGAGGACGCAGGGCACCTTGTCGCGCGCCGCGGCCTTGAACAGGCCGGTGAGCTTGGCGCCATGGATCTCGCCGACAGCGCCGCCGACGAACTGGCCGACCTGGGCCGCGATATAGATCTTCTTGGCCCCAAGCTTCGCCTTGCCGATCACGAGACCGTCGTCGAACGAGACGGGGATGCCGAGCTGGGCGAGGTAGGGACTGGTGAGACGCTCGGGCGGCGGCAGCAGCTCGGTGAACGAGCGAGGATCGACAAGCGCGGCGATACGCTGCCGTGCGGTCTGTTCGTGGAAGAGTGCGCCGCTCATTTGTCGCCCTTGGTCAGGTGGTCGTAGGCTTGGCGAAGCCGCAGGGTGACGAGGACGGGCGGGGCGCCCTGGTCGTTGATCGTCACCTTGGTGCCGCCGGCCGGATAGTGGTGGGCGAAGTCGGCGAGGGCTGCGAGCCATGACGCCTTGTAGCCGGGGATCGACGTCTCGATGTGGCAGTCCATCGCGTCGGACGGCCGGCTGCCGCGCTCGACCAGCACTTCGAGATTGCCCGATCCCACGACGCCCGCGAGCGCCCATGACTGGGTTGTCTTCGCCGTGAGCGGCTTGGACGGAAAGGCCTTGGCAAACTTTTCCATTCTCTCAGGTCCTACCAGTCGACGAATTGCGAGGGCGGGTCGTAGAGACCCTTGGACCACCGGACGAGGCCCTTGATGTCCTGCGTGGCGAGCAGGCTGCGGCTCGCCTCCGAGGGACGGACGCCGACATCCTCCGGCATCTGCACGATACCGCGCCGACGCAACTCCTCGGTCTCGCGCTTCTTGCGCTTCAGGCCGACCGGCGTGTAGCCCGCGACTGCCCGGATCGCGGCCTGGCGTTCGGCGATCGAGCGGCAGGCGCCCAGGTTGGCGATGCCCTCCTCGGTCACGATATGGGTGACGTCGTCGCCATAGATCATCACAGGCGTCACGCCATGCAGGGCCTTCCGGATGCTGGGCTCCGCCGCATCGAGTTCCTCGACGAAGGTCGGCACGCGGCCGGCCTGGAAGGTTTCTACCATCTGCACGACGAGCTTGCGGCCGGGCGAGGAGCCCGGGCCGGGGTTTGCCTCGGCACCCGCCTTGAGCCACGCCTTCGTCGGATGGCGGCGGCCGGTCGGCTGGCAGCCCATGTTGGGCGCACCGCCGAAGCCGGTGATGCGGTTCGTCGAGACGGTCGAGGAGTTGCCGTTGATGTCGATCTGCAGCGACGCACCGATGAACATGTCGATGCCGTAGAGGCCCGCGAGCTGGCCCATCGGCCGATTGGAATGGAAGCCACCATCGCGGCCGGTGAAGAAGACGTCCGAGCGGGCGGCGGTGTAGCGCTCCATGCCGACCTCGCCACCGAAGGCGAAGACGCTCTCGACCCATCCCGATTCGATCGCGGGAATCATGGTCGGCAGCGGGTTGACCACCCAATGCTTGCAGATCTTGCCTTTCAGCCCGAGTCGCTCGCCGTAGGTCGGCAGCAGCAGTTCGATGGCGGCGGTGTTGAAGCCGACACCGTGGTTCAGCGACTGCACCTCGTATTTCTCGTAGATGCCGCGCAGCGCCACCATGGCCATCAGCACCTGCACGTCGGTGATCGCCGCGGGATCGCGCGTGAACAGCGCCTGGAGGTGCATGGGGTAGGGCGCTTCGACGATGAAATCGACCTGGTCGGCCGGAATATCGATGCGCGGCAGCTTGTCGACGATCTTGTTCACCTGCGCGAAGACGATGCCGTCGGAGAAGGCCGTCGGCTCGACGACCGCCGGCGTGTCCTCGGTGTTGGCCTCAAGATAGAGGTTGCCCTTGCAGTCAGACTGGGTGGCGGCGACCAGCGCCACGCGCGGCGTCAGGTCGACATAGAAACGGCCGAAGAGTTCGTTGTAGGTGTGGATGGCGCCGACCGGGAACTTCTTCGCCTTCACGAGGTCAGCAACGGCGGTACCCTGCGGGCCGGCGTAACAGAAATCGACCTGACGGATCATGCCCTTCTTGAAGAGCTCGATGTGAGCCGGCAGCGTGATGCAGGACATCACGAGATGGATGTCGTGCAGGTCCTTCTTGTCGAGCGTGGCGAGCTGGTTGGCCAGGAAGTCCGCCTGCTTCTGGTTGTCGCCTTCCAGGCAAAGGATGTCGCCCGGCTCGATGATACGTTTGAGGAGCTGGGGCACCTTGTCGGCGGCGACGAACTTGCCCTGGGCGAGCTTGCCCACTTTGGCCAAACGCTGCGCCTTGTTCTGACGACGCAGAGCTGATTTTGCAGTGTTCATGTGGCCTTTTCCCTCATCCACTGCCACTGGTCAATCATGACGAGACGGCTCAACGCAAACGTCATCTTCGAGCAGGCGACGAATGGCACCTGCATCTTCGCCGCCCTGAAGCTATTGCGCTAGTCCTCGCCCATATATTGCCGCGGCGGCGCGCCGTAGCGGGCCGTGAAGGCGGTGATGAAGTTCGACACGTGATTGTAGCCGACGCGAAAGGCCACGTCCTTCAGCGATGCCTGCTCGGCCAGCAGCACGTTACGCGCGTGCGCCAGCCGCTCGTTGCGCAGGACATCGAACACCGTGGCTCCGAACAACTGGCGAAAGCCCTCGTTCAGCCGCTTCTCGCTGAGACCGGCGCCGAACGCCAGCTCGCCCAGGGTCGGCGGTTGGCCCATGTCGGCAAGCAGCCGTCGGCGCGCCTCGTGCACGGCATCGCGCTCGCGCGCCGACAGCTCGCGCTTGTCCCGCGAACGAGGTTGCTGCTGGGCGGCGGCGGCCTGCAACGCCAGAAGCTGGATTGCCGCCCCCTCCATCATCAGCGTGCGCAGCGGTCCGTTCAGCTCGTTGCCGAAAAGGCTGCGCGCGACAGTGCGCATGGTGCGGTCGGCGCGCACCGGCACGATGCGGCAGGTATCGGCGTCCGGCTCGAGCAGGGCCTGCAACATCTCCGGCACCTCGCCGTCGAACAGGCGCTCGATGCGCGCGATGTCGAGGCTGAAGCCCACCGAATGGAACTTGGAGCCGGCCTCGGCGCTATAGGCGGCACGACCGGTGGGAGCTCGAAACAGCACGGCCTGATCGGCCGTGAGCTGGATGCGCTGGCCGTCGAGAAAATCGATTTCGGCGCGGCCGGCAATCGTCACCTGGCTGGACACCCATTGGCCGGCGCGCTCGCCACGCGGTTCCATCTTGACGTCCTGGCGCGCCTCGGTGTCGGTCAGGAAGAGTCGCAGGCCGGGACCGATCAGTATCCGTTCGATCGTCCCGCGCCACTTCGCGTTGTCCATGTCGATGCGGTCACCGAGGCGCAGGACGTGCTCGCCCGTCTTTCCGCGCAACAGCCACTCTACGTTCGACATGTACGCTTTCGGTTCCGCTTCGATGCCCCGCAGCCTCAGTGCATATGCGTATGTATTTGCAGTGCGTGCAAGGTGTGACGGCCTGTACGAATGCTGCAGTGCGGTGCACGTTCCGGCCCCGCAGCGGACTCGGCGCCGCTGTGCCGGTGCGCATAGTGAATGACCGGCGCGCAAACACCGCGGCACCGGCTTTCTCGCGCACGACACGGTAACTTTCTTGAGGGCACGCTGCATTCGCATGAGTTGCACGCTGCCCGTTCTGCCGGTGATGGCGACGAATCTGCTTTCATGCATGCTGATGTGGAGGCGATGCCGTGGCGTTAAATCTCGTGATTCCGGGCCAGTTCACGGCCCCGGATACCTGGCGATACATCGTAGATCCCACCAGCATCGCAGACCTCGATACCTTTAGAGCGATCACGGTCGACTCGGGTGGCCTGGACCCCCAGGAGGGAGAGGCACGGATCGTCCTCCGCCTCGAAGGCGCAGGCGGCTCGCTGAACCTGTCCTTGCGCATCGGTGGCGACCTCTCCGTCCAGATCGAAGACATTGGCCTCACAAGCGGGGTCGTGCTCAAGGCCACATTCAACAACGATGTCGTCAATGGCTCCGCCTTTGCCGACATGCTCTACGGCCTGGCCGGCAACGATACGCTCAACGGCGGCGAGGGGAACGACAGTCTCGTTGGCGGCACCGGCACGGATGCGATGGCCGGTGGCGATGGCGACGATGTCTATTATGTCGACAACGCGTTCGACACGGTGGCCGAGGCCGTGGGCAAGGGCAGCGACAAGGTCTTTACCAGCGTCGACTACACGCTGGGCGCCGGCCAGGAGATCGAGTTCCTGCGCGTCCGTGGGACGACGGACGGGGTCGCGCTTACCGGTAACGAGCGCAACGACTACCTGGTCGGCGGCGAGGGCGGGGATACGCTGAATGGCGCGGACGGTGACGACACTCTCGTCGGCGGCGCTGGTATCGATGCGATGGCCGGCGGCGAAGGCGACGATGTCTATTATGTCGACAACGCGTTCGACACGGTGGCCGAGGCCGTGGGCAAGGGCAGCGACAAGATCTTTGCCAGCGCCGACTACATGCTGGGCGCCGGCCAGGAGATCGAGCTCCTGCGCGTCCGTGGGACGACGGACGGTCTCACCCTTACCGGCAATGAACTCGGGAATTTCCTGGTCGGCGGTGCGGGCGAAGATACGCTGAGCGGCCTCGGAGGCGACGACCGGCTCAACGGCGGCGAAGGCGAGGATTGGCTGGCGGGTGGCACCGGCAACGATACCTACTATGCCGACAACATCTTCGACACGGTGATCGAGGACGCGGGCGGAGGCACCGACAGGGTCTACACCAACACGAGCTACGAGCTGGCAGCGGGCAGCGAAGTCGAGATACTGCGCGTCTGGGATACAATCGACGGGGTCAACCTGCTGGGCAACGAGTTCACCAACCGCCTGACAGGCGGCGCGGGCAACGATCACCTCGACGGCGCCACCGGCGCCGACCGCCTCAACGGTGGGGCTGGCAACGACACGATCGTGGGCGCGGTGAACGACACGCTGCTGGACGGTGGCGCCGATGACGACACGCTGCAGGTGGGGACAAACTTTACCAGCACCGGCGACGGCCAGATCGCCAACATCGAGCAGATTCTGATGACCTCGGCGCTGACGACGTTGAACCTGTCCAACCAGACCGAGGCCTTCACCATCACCGGGTCGTCCGATAGAGACAGGATCATCAGTGGTTCAGGCGACGACACGATCATATGCGCGCCGGGCGGCGAGAGCCTGAGCCAGAGCGACATCCTGGATGGCGGTGGCGGTTACGACACGCTGGAATTGGGGACAAGCTACGAAGCCGACGGCGACGCCGGGTTCGCCAACATCGAACTGGTTATTCTCACCGCGGCCGTAGAGGTGTACCTGTTCGCCCAAGCTGAGGCCATTACGGTCATCGGGTCGTTCGGCGACGACACCATCACCACTAGCTTGGGCGCCATAACGATCAATGCCGGCGATGGCAACGACACGCTCATCACCTCGGGCGTCAATCCCGCTTCGCTGATGGATGGCGGCGACGGCACCGATAAGCTGCGGGTGTATGGGACCTTTGCCGGCAGCAGTGACGGCCAGCTCGTCAACATCGAGGAGGTGATCGTAACAGGAGGGGGAGGGACAGCGGATCTGTCCAACCAGACCGAAGCCTTCAGGATCAGCACGTCATACCACGCTGCCACGCTCATCGGTGGTTCTGGAGCCGACACAATTGTCGGCTTCTTCTTCAACGACACGATCTACGGCGCCCAGAACGATATTCTGCTGGATGGCGGCGACTATTTCGATTCCGATACGCTGGTGGTGGGGGCGAACTTCACCAGCACCAGCGATGACCAGATCGTCCGTATTGAGAGAGTGGCGATGACAGCAGCGGGGACGCTGGACCTGTCAAACCAGAGCGAGGCCTTCATCATCTTCGGATCGTCCGGCAATGACATCATCAGAGGCGGTAACCAGAGCACGATGAACTATGCTTCGGCGGGGGCGGCTGTGACAGTGAGCCTGGTGCTTGCCGGAGTGGCGCAGGACACGGTAGGTGCCGGTATCGACACGCTGAGCGACTTCGTTGACCTTACGGGTTCGGCATTCAACGACACGCTGACAGGCGATTCTCAGGACAACATCATCGAAGGGGGCGCCGGCAGCGACACGATTGATGGCGATGCAGGCAATGACGTCATCGTGGGTGCCCAGAACGACACGCTGCTGGATGGCGGCGCGGGTACCGGAGACCAGTTGCGGGTGGGCGCGAACTTCGCCAGCACCAGCGATGGGCAGATCGTCAACATGGACGGTGTGCTTCTCACCGCGGCGGTGACGCTGAACCTCGCGCACCAGACCGAGAGTTTCGTGATCGTCGGGTCGGGCGGCGCCGACACCATCACGGGTGGTTCGGGCGCCGACGCGATCAGCTCCGGCGCCGGCAACGATGTCATCGCGGGCGCGGCGAACGACACGTTGTTGGACGGTGGCGCCAACACCGACATACTGTGGCTGGGATCGGCCTTCACCAGCACCAGCGATGCCCAGATGATCGGCATCGAGCAGGTGCTGCTCACCTCGGCGGTGACCCTGAGCCTGGTCAACCAGACCGAAAGCTTCGCCATCACCGGGTCGTCCGGGAACGACACCATCAGGGGCGGTTCAGGCAACGACACGGTGAACGGTGGCGACGGCAACGACATGTTCTTCAGCGGTGCCGGGGCAGACAGTCTGACCGGCGGCGCCGGCAGCGATTCCTTCTTCTTCGAATTCACGGGAGGCGGCTCGTTCGCGACGATTGCCGATTTCACCCCTGGTGCCGACCTGCTCGATTTCCGCGGCGTCTCCGGAGGTTCGACCCTCGCGCAGCTCTTCGCCAACGGCAACCTCAGCTTCGCCGAGAACGGCACGGATACAGTCATCTCCTACGACATCGACGGCGCCGCCGGGGCGACCTACACACTTCAAACGGCATTTGTTCTGACAGGGACCGGTCTCGGCCTCACCCCCACGGACTTCATCGTCTAAACCCGGGGGCAAATTCCGGGCACTCGCGCCCGGAAATCGTGCTAGATCGACCCCATGCTGATGTTTGAAATTCCCTTCGGCACGACCGACTGGGCAGATGTAGAGCGCACCGAACATGCTGGCGAGACCGGCAAGGCGTTCTGGCGCACCCGGAACTTCAACAATATTCGGGTGCGCATGGTCGAGTACACGCCAGGCTATCTCGCCGACCATTGGTGTCAGAAGGGGCATATCCTTCTGGTGCTTGAAGGCGAGCTGTCGACCGAGCTGGCCGACGGCAAGACCGTCGAACTGAAGGCGGGCCAGAGCTATCAGGTGGCGGACAATACGCTCGGCCATCGTTCGCGCACCGACAAGGGCGCCAAACTTTTCATAGTGGACTGATATGGCGGAATTGGCATGACGGACATGATCGGATTTATCGGCGTCGGCACCATGGGCGAGCCGATGTGCCGCAACCTGGCAAAGAAGAGCGGCCTGACGGTGCTGGCGGCCGACCGCGACGGGGCGCCGCTGAAGCGGCTGGAAGCCGACGGCGTCAAGATCGCCTCGCTCGACGAGATCGCCACGACCTGCCGCACCATCTTCCTGTCGCTGCCGGGCGGCAGGGAAGTGGCGCAGGTCTGCCTGGGCGAGGGCGGCCTGGTCGACAAGGCCAAGCTCGGCTGGACGGTGATCGATCTCAGCACGGCGCCGCCGCGCCTCGCGCAACGGCTCTACGAGGAATTCGAGGGCAAGGCCTCGGCCTTCGCCGACGCGCCGGTCGCGCGCACGCGCCAGGCCGCGATCGACGGCACGCTCTCCATCATGGTCGGCGCCACGGCGCCCACCTTCGAGCGCATCGAGCCGCTGCTGCGTCACATGGCGAGCGAGGTGACGCATTGCGGCGCCGCCGGCGCGGGCCAGACGGTCAAAATCCTGAACAACATGGTGCTGTTCCAGACCGTGGTGGCCCTGGCCGAGGCGCTGACGATCGCCCGTGCGCAGGGCGTCGACGGCAAGGTGCTGTTCGAGACGCTGAGCAAGGGCTCGGCCGACTCCTTCGCGCTGCGCAACCACGGCATGAAGGCGATGCTGCCGGACGTTTTCCCGGAACGCGCCTTCTCGACCGAATACGCACTGAAAGATCTCAGCTACGCCATCGAGATGGGCGAGCAGCACGGCGTGCCGGGCCTCGGCGCCGACGTCGCGCGCGAGGTGATGGAGCGGGCGGTCGAGCTCGGCCACGGCAAGGAATACTGGCCGGTGCTGCTCAAGGCGATCGAGGATGCGAAGGGCAAGGGCTGATCTTCTTGGCCAAGAGGGCCTTCGCCTGACGAAAGATCCGTGTTGGTTGTCGGGCGGACTTCGATCAGGATGATTGCACCCGTTCTCCAGGAAGGGAGCGCCTCATGACCGTCACCATCACGCCGCTCACGCCCGTACTCGCCGGCGAAGTGGGCGCGATCGACCTGCGCCAGGTGCATGATCGGCAATCCCTGGAAGCGATCCGCGCCGGCATGGACAAGTACGCCGTGCTGGTGTTCCGCGACCAGAACTTCACCAACGAAGAGCAGCTCGACTTCGCCCAACGTTTCGACGGCACGCTGCATGCCCGAACGTCCTCCTCGGCCATCGGCAGCAACCGGTTCGGCAACGAGGCGATCGCCGACGTCTCCAACGTCGACAAGGACGGCAAGATCCGGGACGCGAACAACCGCATGCGCGCGTCCTCGGTCGCCAACCGCCTGTGGCACACCGATGCGTCGTTCGTCGATCCGCCGGGCCGCTATTCGATGCTGTCGGCGCGGGTGGTGCCGTCGGTGCGGGCCGATACCGACTTCGCCGACATGCGCGCCGCCTACGATGCGCTCGACGAGGAGACGCGCGCCACGATCGAAGGGCTGCGCGTCTATCATTCCATCGTCTACTCGCGCCATGTGCTGGGCTTCGACTTCAGCCCGGACGAGGCCGACAAGCTGAAGGGCGCCGTCCATCCGCTGGTGCGCACCATCCCGAGCTCGGGCCGCCGCGCGCTCTATCTCGCCTCGCACGCCGCCCATGTCGTCGACTGGCCGGTGCCGGAAGGCAGGCTGCTGCTGCGCGACCTCAGCGACCATGCCACGCAGCCGCAATTCATCTATCGCCACATCTGGCGGTCGCATGATTTCGTGATCTGGGACAATCGCTGCACCATGCATCGCGCCCGGCCGTTCGACGACAAGAACCACCGCCGCGAGCTGCGCCGCACCACCACGCTCGACCTGCCGCTGCCGGTTTTGGCTTAGTCCGCATCATTGGGGAGAGAGCGCGGCTCCGGTCGCGCTTTTCCGCATGAGCGCGGGCGCCACAAGTCGCGCCATTCCCTGAAGACAGTCAGACCCCGGCCGACGACAGATGTTATGGTCCGGTGCCGGATGGTTGATTTGAAGAGGGAGACGAGGCGGATGGCGCGCATTGCCGTGGGTGGATTCCAGCACGAGACCAACACTTTTGCGCCCCAGCAGGCGACATGGGACGAGTTCGTGCGCGCCGATGCCTGGCCGCCGCTGCTGCGCGGGCCGGAAATGATCGCGGGCGTGGAAGGCTTCAACATCCCGATCGCGGGCGCGGTGAAGCGCCTGGCCGAACTCGGCCATGAGATCGTGCCGCTCGCCTGGGCCGCCGCGGCGCCGGCGTCCTACGTGACCGAGGACGCCTACGAGAAGATGTGGGCGCTGTTCGACGAGGACCTGAAGAAGTTCGGGCCGTTCGATGCGGTCTATCTCGACCTGCATGGCGCCATGGTGGCGGAGAACACCGAGGACGGGGAGGGCGAGTTGCTGGCCCGTATCCGCGGCATCGTCGGCAACGATCTGCCGATCGTGGCCAGCCTCGACTATCATGCCAATCTCACGCCCGAGATGGCGCAGCTCGCCACCGCGCTGGTGGGCTATCACACCTATCCGCACATCGACATGGCGGTGACAGGCAAGCG